>JANQJV010000136.1 GCA_028281465.1 Azospirillaceae bacterium
GGTTGACGGGCTGGGCCGACGGGGCGTCGGCGCTCCGGGATGTGGCCACGACCCGCCCAGAGGTTCATCCTCTGCGGGACGGCGGCAGACGGTGAGAACTAGTAAGTGACTGCATCTCGCTCACGAGATCGGTGTTGGCACGCTTTTCATTCGATTCAAAGAAATCTATTCTGTCGCGGGTCATCGCTAATCTCTCCGAGGTCCAAATCAAGTTTGGCGATTGAACCATATTCGAAAAACTGATGCCGAAAACCTAGTCCGCTCAGACGGGGTGACGCTGGCACAATGCGTCCCGGTGGCCCAAAAACGGGAAACTGGAAACCGAAAGAGCGTTGGACTGATCCCGGCGCGAGCGGCGGTCGCCCCAGGGCCGGCCCACACGGGAGATCGACAAACCCCCACATGTCGCTACAAATTGCCCCGTTTTTCAGCGGCAGTCCCCACCCTACCCAACCGCCGCCGAAGCCGCTAGACTGGTGGACCGGCAGCAGGCAGAGGGGTCAGGTCCGTGCGGTTGGTGTTGATCGATAACTACGATTCGTTCACGTATAATCTGGTGCATTTCCTGGGTGAGCTGGGCGCCGAGACCACGGTTTGGCGCAACAATGCGGTCACACCGCAAGCCGTGGTGGAGGCCCACGCCGATGGCGTCGTCATCTCACCCGGGCCATGCGACCCCGATCGGGCCGGCATTTGTCTGGACCTCGTTGCCGTTTTGGCGGAGCAGAGCATCCCACTCCTCGGCGTTTGCTTGGGGCACCAGGCGATCGGCCAGAGTTTTGGCGGACGGATCATTCGCGGGCCAGTGCCCATGCACGGCAAGCTTAGTGCCGTGCACCATAACGGCCAAGGCCTGATGGCGGGGCTCCCGTCACCGTTCCTGGCCACCCGCTACCATTCGCTCATTGTCGATCGCGATGGTTTCCCCGATTCTTTGGAAATCACCGCCGAAACCGACGATGGCATCATCATGGCCTTCTCGCACCGCGCCCTGCCCATCCACGGCGTCCAGTTCCACCCGGAAAGCATCGCTACAGAAAGGGGTCACGCGTTGCTGGGAAACTTCCTGCAGCGTCTAACGCCACAGGGGCACGCATGAGCACCGGCCCCACACCCGCCCAAACGACGGGCGATCTCGCTGACATGAAAGCGATCCTGGCGTGCGTTGCCGGCGGTGCCAGCCTCAGCGAATCCGAGGCCGCAACCGCCTTCGACATCCTGATGTCCGGCAACGCCACGCCGGCCCAGATGGGCGGTTTCCTCATGGCCTTGCGCGTGCGCGGCGAAACCGTGGACGAGATCACCGGGGCCGCGCGCGTGATGCGTGCCAAGGCGACCAGCATCGACGCTCCGCCCGGCGCCATTGACACCTGCGGTACCGGCGGGGACGGTGCCGGCACGGTCAACATCTCCACCGCCACGGCCTTTGTGGTCGCCGCCTGCGGCGTGCCGGTGGCCAAACATGGTAATCGGGCAGCGTCGTCCAAATCCGGCGCCGCAGACGTGCTGGCTGCGCTCGGCGTCAATCTGGACTGTCCCATGCCGCAGGTGCGCCAGGCCCTGTGGCAGGCGGGTCTCTGTTTTCTATTCGCCCCGCGCCACCATACCGCCGTCCGCAATGTCGGTCCCACGCGGATCGAACTGGGCACGCGCACCATCTTCAACCTCATGGGCCCCCTGTCCAACCCGGCCGGCGCCAAACGGCAACTGCTCGGCGTTTTCGCCCGCGCCTGGATCGAACCGCTGGCCCGAGTCCTGCAGCGCCTGGGCACCGAAGCCGCCTGGGTGGTACACGGCGTCGATGGTCTGGACGAGATCACCACCACCGGCCCGACCCATGTGGCACAATTGCGCGACGGTGCCGTGACCACCTTCACCGTCACCCCGGAAGACGCCGGCGTGGCCCTGGCCGAACCGGCCGATCTCAAAGGCGGCGATGCCGATGCCAATGCGGGGGCCCTGCGCGCCGTGCTTGGTGGGGCGCATGGCCCTTATCGCGATATCGTGGTGCTGAACGCTGCCGCCGCGCTCATGGTCGCCGACAAGGTGACCGATCTGCGCAGCGGCGCCGACCAAGCGCGCCGGGTGCTCGACTCTGGCGCGGCTGCCAACGTGCTTGAGCACCTGATCACCATTACCAACCAACCCGCGGGCTGAGGCGCACCATGGCCGATGTCCTGACGCGCATCTGCGCCGACAAGCGCGCCCACGTCGCCCGTCGGCGCGCCGAGATCCCGGATGTGGATTTGCAACGGCGGGCCGCTGCTGCCGAGCCGCCGCGCGGTTTTGCCACCGCCCTGAGCAAGGCCGTCGCCGCCGGCCGGTACGGCCTGATCGCGGAGATCAAAAAAGCCAGCCCGAGCAAAGGGCTGATCCGCGCCGATTTCGACCCACCCAGCCTGGCGCGCGCCTATGCCGATGGCGGCGCAACCTGCCTCTCGGTGCTCACCGACACGCCGTATTTCCAGGGCCGGGACGAAGACCTCACGGCCGCTCACCACGCTTGTGTCCTGCCGCTGCTGCGCAAGGACTTCACGCTCGACCCCTATCAGGTGTTGGAGGCGCGCGCCCTGGGCGCCGACTGCATCTTGCTGATCCTTGCGGCGCTCGACGACACAACCGCCCGCACCCTGGCCGACACGGCGCATGGACTGGGCATGGACGTGCTGGCAGAGGTGCACGACGACGCCGAACTGGACCGGGCCCTCGCCCTGCCCGCGGACCTGATCGGCATCAACAACCGGAATCTCAAAACTCTCACCGTCGATCTGGCCACCACCGAAGCCCTGGCACCGCGCGTGCCGACCGACCGGATGCTGGTGTGCGAAAGCGGCCTGGCGACGCCGGCCGACCTGGCGCGCCTGGCAGCTTGCGGCGCCCACTGCTTTCTGATCGGGGAATCCCTCATGCGCCAAGCCGACGTCACCGCTGCGACACGCGCGCTGCTGGCGGATCCGCCCCACCACGCTGCGGGTGCCTGACCCCATGGCCGAAACCCGGCTCAGCCATGTGGACGAACGCGGCCAAGCGCAGATGGTCGACATCTCGGCCAAAACCGACACGGCGCGCACCGCCACGGCACGGGGGCGGGTGTGCATGCAACCCGAAACCCTGCGCCTGATCACCGATGGCGACCTGCCCAAGGGCGACGTGCTCGGCACGGCACGCCTGGCCGGTATCATGGCGGCGAAGCGCACCGCCGATCTCATCCCCCTGTGCCACCCGCTGCCGCTCACGGGCGTGGAGGTCAGGGTGACGCCCGAGGCCGACGGCAGGACCCTCACCATCACCGCCACCTGCCGCACCACCGGCAAGACCGGGGTGGAGATGGAGGCGTTGACGGCCGTATCGGTGGCAGCACTCACGCTCTACGACATGTGCAAGGCGGTCGACCGCGGCATGGTGATCAGTGATATAGGCGTGACCCACAAGGCCGGCGGCAAATCCGGTACCTTCATGGCCAGCATGGATCCTGTGGGGCCGGCGGCCGGCACGACCGGGATGGGCACGGCCGGGATGGGCACGGCCGGAATAGGCACCGCCGGCACCTGACCGCGCGCGCGACCTGGCCAGGCAAGGATGTCGCGCCGCGATCGGCACGGTTAATCCCGACGCCGAGTCCGGAGCAAGCCGGCGCGATGCGGCTCCACCAGCACGATGGCCCCGCATGGGGGCGGCTGCACAGCGGCCGATGAGTCGATGCCATGGATTGCCGGTCCGGGTCGGAAAAAATTGCCGAGCATGACCACGGAAGGGTTGACGGGAGGCTGGAACTAAACTAGAACATCGCTAAACGTTTCACATTTGTTCCATCTGATTCGTCACCGGCGACCCGGGGAGAAATCGATGCTCACGCGCAAACAGCACGAGTTGCTTCTCTTCATCAACGAACGGTTGGGCCAGGGCGGCGTGTCGCCGTCGTTCGATGAAATGAAGGAGGCGCTCGGCCTGCGCTCGAAATCGGGCATCCACCGGTTGATCACTGGCCTGGAGGAGCGCGGCTTCATCCGCCGCCTGCCGCACCGGGCGCGCGCTCTGGAGGTGCTGCGCCTGCCCGATGGCACGGCGACCGGCGAGTCCAACATTGCCGTGCTGCGCAGACCGCCGGCGGATCCAGGACCAAGGGCGGAGTCCGAAGGTCCCTCGCCGCCGGCCGACGAACGGCCGCGGTTCCAACCCAACGTCATCCGCGGACACTTTTCCGGCCTCCTGCCCGGCCGGGAGGTCACGCCCGAGGCGGATGCGATCGAGCTGCCGATGTATGGCCGCATCGCGGCTGGCACGCCTATTGAGGCCCTACGCGACCACGGCAGCACGATCGACGTGCCGGCCAGCCTGGTCGGTCTCGGTGATCATTACGCCTTGCAGGTGGCCGGCGATTCCATGAGCGAGGCTGGTATCTTCGACGGCGATACCGTCATCATCCAGCGCTGCGACACGGCAGACAGCGGTACGGTGGTCGTCGCCCTGGTCGACGACCACGAAGTCACCCTGAAACGCCTGCGCCGCAAGGGCCACACGGTCGCACTAGAACCAGCCAACGCCAGTTACGAGACCCGCCTGTTCGGGGCAGACCGAGTCAAGATCCAAGGTCGCCTGGTCGGTCTGATCCGCCGGTACTTCTGACGCGGCGATCCACCGGCACGACTCCCCATATCGGCCAATCCCGCAGTCGACGAGACCGATTTCTTCCAGTGGCCCCAGGACCAAGTCGCTCTATTGCACCAAGGCCCTGCCACGTCCCTGCGCCTGCCGATCGATTGGGCTAATCTCACCGAAGAGGCCACGGATTGGGGCGGAAGCGACAAGTACGCCGCGACGAACCTCCTCGCGGTTATCGTGGAGCGTATGCAGACCCTGGTGTTGTCGCCGGCCGCGAGGGGGGCCCGTGGCAGGGATGGGAAGACGGGGGTGCGGTCGAAGCCCTGCGGGAGGATGGCCCAAGCCTGTACCGCTGGCTTCACGATACCTGGCCGGGCGTCTACACCCGGACCCGCCGCTCCAACCCAATTAAGACTGGTGGCCCGCATTGACGACACGGTCGGTTTCGGCGCTGAACGAGGAGCGCCGGCATCCGTGCCGGCTGGACCGCCGCCATCTTGGCGGCCGGCTGCTGGGCGTGGTCCGGGCCGGCTGGAAGCCGGCGGTTCAGCCGGCAAGGAGGCCGGCGCTCCGAAACAGGGCGGCCCGAGGACCGGTCAATGTGTCGGGCCGTTGGTATAGGACTTTTGGCCAGACGCCGCTTCCAATCGCCAGGATCCGCAGACCACCACCCTACTCGGCGCGGGACAGGGTCATTTGGATGGTCTGGATGCGCCGGGCGGTAAGCTCGCTGCGTAGACGGATCATCACCACCCAGGTGTAATAGGCCATGAAGCCCACCGTCATCACGAACAGCGGCCACAGCATGGACGGGTCGACGGCGGGCGCATCCAGGCGGCTGACGCTGGCCGGTTGGTGGAGGGTGTTCCACCAGTCGACCGAAAACTTGATGATCGGCACGTTGACCACCCCGACCAGCAACAGAATATTACCGGCGCGCGTCCCCCGCGTCGGGTCGTCGAAGGCGTCGACCAATGCCATGTAGCCGAGGTACAGGAAGAACAGAATCAGCACACTGGTGAGACGGGCATCCCACACCCACCACGTGCCCCACATGGGTGCTCCCCACAGGCTGCCGGTGACCAGACACAGTGCTGTGAAACAGGCGCCGAGCGGAGCAGCGGCCTTGGCATACAGATCGGCCAGCGGGTGCTTCCAGATGAGGCCGATAGACGCCGCCAACGCCATGCCACTGTAAACGAACAGGGCCATCCAGGCCGCTGGCACATGCACGTACATGATGCGTACGGTCTCACCCTGCTGGTAGTCCGGCGGCGACACGACGAGCGCAAGCACCAGCCCTACGGCGAGCGCAGCCAGCGCAAGCCGGGCGCTCCATGGCTGCACCACATCAGCGAATTTCAGGAAACGGGTCGGGTTAGCATATCGGTGCATGGGATAACCGGCTCGAGTCACGGGGGCCAATGCTCCAAAGGATGGTCACCGGGACACCCCGTGTCCAGCGCGTTCCACACACCGCATCACGTATTGGCGGCATAGACCCGGAACCGCGACCGACCGCTGACCTCGCAGATGACGCCGGCCGCCACCAGGTCGTTGATCAACATGGTCGCCCCACGCGGGCTGACGCCAAGCCGCTCCACCAATACCCGACCCGAGATCAGCGGCATGCCCAAGGCCAGGTCGGCGGCAGCCCCAAGGCGGCTGTGGCCACGGCGCGGGCCGACACTGTGCCGCCAGCGCTGTCGGCGCAGTTTCAACAGCGCCAGGCGCTGGCGACCATCGTCCACCGCCCCAGCCACGGCCTGTAGGAAGCCGATCAGCCAATCGGTCAAGGGACCCTGCGGATCGGCGCGCGGCTCCTGGCGCGCCAGCCGATCGCTCACGTGCAGGATCGGGGCATGGCTGCGCCCCCTGACCCAGGCAAGCACACCGATCAGCATGCGCCCCAGTTCCGCCGTGTCTTCTCCCAACGGTCGCAGGGCATGCCAGTCACGCAAGGCCAGCCCCACGGTCACCAGGCCCGGCAGCGCCCCCGGCATAGGCAGCCGCTCGAGCCAGTCCGCCAAACGCGCCTCACTATCGAACAGCCAACTTTCCCGGGTCACCAACGGGTCGCGCAACTGCCGGTCCGCCACGGCCGTGCGTCGGGCCCGGCCGAACAGCGCCGTTAGTCCGTCCAGACTGAGCAGGTCCTCCGGCGGCAATCGGTCACAGGAACGCAGCGCCACCAGTATGTCCATCGCGTGCCGATCCTCCGGCTCGACCAACCCGAGTGCACTGTCCGCCTCGAGTAAAGCGACGCGCTCCTCGGTGGTCCCACTGCCTTCAAGATGTGCCGAACGGACCGCCTCGGTCAGCCGCGTCGCTTCCAACCAACCCGCCGTCACCGCGTCATCGGCCTCCAGCAGCGCCTGGTCGAGCCGTGCCAGTCCGGATTCGGCTGGCTCCCACACGCCGATCACCTGCCCCCAAGGGATGTCCTCCGGCCGCACCGGTCCACAGTCCATGGTCCTTCGCCCCGTCCCGATTACCGCCCCGGTTTAGCGATCGGACGGGCACACGCCAAGGGGGCGGCCCGAGTAAGGGGCACATGGACGGATGAGCCGATTCGAAGCACCGTCTCCCTGCCGACTGGCGCCACACCGTCGAACCGGCTACACTGACAGCATGAATCGACGACACACCATCCTGCTGACCGGCGCCAGCCGCGGCATTGGGCACGCCACCGTCAAGCGTTTCAGCTCCGAAGGCTGGCGCGTGTTCACCTGTTCGCGCGAGGAAGTGCCGGAAGACTGCAAGCGTGATCCAAATTGGAGCCGGCATTTCTCGGTCGACCTGGCCGACCATGACGACCGGGCCCAATTCGTCAAAGAGGCCAATGCGGAGCTGGCCGGCGACCCTCTGGATGCCCTGGTCAACAACGCCGGGATGTCGCCAAAGACGCCGTATAAAGAACGGCTCGGCTGCCTGAACGGCGATGTCGCCGGCTGGCGGACGGTGTTCGAGCTGAACTTTTTCGCACCGCTCATCTTGGCGCGCGGCTTCGCTGCTAATCTGACCAAGGCACGCGGTGCGATCGTCAACATCACCTCGATTGCCGGCCATGCCATCCACCCCTTCGCCGGCTCGGCCTATAGCACCTCCAAGGCGGCCCTGTCGGCCTTGACCCGAGAAATGGCTGGTGAATTCGGTCAACTTGGCATCCGCGTCAATGCGGTGGCGCCGGGCGAGATCGAAACCGCCATGCTCTCGCCGGAGACCGAGGTGCTATTGCCGCGCATCCCACTGCATCGGCTGGGAACACCAGATGAGGTGGCGGCTTGCATCTATTTTTTGTGCAGCAACGATTCGACCTATGTCTCTGGCTCAGAAATCTTCGTTACTGGCGGCCAACATCTCTATTGACGCCCGAGGACCAGAAGGCCGACACACCAGACGCAGTCCGGCATAGGACAAAGGGGTCGCGCGATGCGGACAGCGCCCGTGGCGTTGGTCTGTGCAACCGCTTGGCTGCTTGAGCACAGGGGCTACGCTGGCTCGAGTCGACCGTCGGCAATGCGGATGCGTCGCGTGACCAGACGATCCAGAAACGCCGGGTCGTGCGACACAAGCACCATGGCCTGCGGCAACGCCTTGAGTGTGTCGAGCAGGCGTCGCTCCGCCGACTCATCCAACCCAGTCGACGGTTCGTCCAGCAACAACACATCCGGTTCCATGGCCAACACGGACGCCAAGGCCACCAACCGCTTCTCACCGCCGGATAGCTGGTAGGTGATGCGGTGTTCGAACCCGTGCAGACCGAGGGCATCTAACGTCCGCCGGGCCATAGCCGCCGCCGCCGCGCGCGCATGTCCCAGATTGAGCGGCCCGAATGCCACGTCTTCAAGCACGGTCGGACAGAACAACTGGTCGTCCGGGTCCTGGAAGAGCAAGCCGGCGCGGGTCCGGACTTCGCGGAAATCCTCCTCGATGCGACGCGGCCGGCCGAACGCCACCAACTCACCGCCGCGCCGACGCAGCAGCCCGACCATCAGGTGCAAAAGCGTGGTTTTGCCGCTGCCGTTCGGACCAATCAGACCGAGCCGCTCGCCCGCGCATAGCGTGAGATCGGCGCCGGTGAACACGGGCGGACGACCGTGATGGGCAAATTGCACTCCCCGAAGCTCGAACAAGACAAGGCTCATGCGCCGACCAGATCCAACACGACCAATCCGGCAGCAGTTGCGCCGGCCAAACCCAGAAAAAACCCGTCAGCCCGTTGCAGACGCATGGCATCGATCAGGTGCAGTGTGCCGGTGTAACCGCGGCACTTCATGGCCGCCAGGATCCGCCGAGCCCGGTCCAGACTACGCACCAGCAGCATACCGACGAGATAACCAAAACTGCGCCAGGTGTGCAGGTTGGAGCGTGGCCGGAACGCCCGCGCTTTCATGGCAGCACGCAGGCGCTTGTATTCCCGGCCAATGACCTCAAGGTAGCGGACCGTAAACAGCAGTACCTCGACCAGGCGCGCGGGCAATCCCAAACGCGCCAGGGCATGGCCCAGCGTGACCGCTTCCATGGTGCTCATGAAGGCCAGCGAGAACAGCACAACCGCGTTGGCTTTCAAGGCGATGGCGGCCGCATGCCGGAGACCTTCCGCCGACGCGGCCAACGGCCCCACGTTGAACACAACCTGCCCGGGCGTGGTGAACGGCAGCATCAACACCATGACCAGAATGAAGAGATCCACGGTCAGCACGCGCCTCACGGTCGCCCGCCGATCCAGACGCGCCAGCCAAACGGCGGCACAAGCCAGACCCAGACCCACAGCGGGAACCAAGAGGCCGCCAGCAAAGACCACCACGGCCGACAGTCCGAACGCAACGACCACCCGCGCGCGCGGGTCCAGGACCGTCACCAGAGCCGACCCGCCACGCACCGGTTGGCCTTTCCACGAGGTGGCCGCATGTTCAAGCGTTCGGTGCATGGCTGCGCGTCAGCCGTACCGCCGGCGCAGCACGGCGACATAGGCCGCGACACCGAACAGGCCGAAGATGTAGCCGACTCCACCCAGGACATCGCGCCACCCGGTGTGCTCGCGCAGCTCCGCCAGTTCGCGCCGCAGCGGGCGCACTTGAGCCCCCACGGCTTCGGCAACCATGGCTTCGATTGCCTCGGCACTCAGGCGAGCGGTCGGGATCATGGCGACTTGAACGGGCTTGGATGCCGCATCCGTCGGGGGCGAACCGGCCGCTTCGGCGGTCGCCAGCGGATCAAGAACCGTCTCCAAAGCGACCGGCAACTCCTCTGCCGGCACCTCGAATTCGATCCGGTGTCCGGGGCCCAAGGTGGCCACAAAGTGGTGGTCGACACGGCGCGTTGCGAAGAAGGTGAAGGCGCCGGACGCACCCACCGTTGCCTGCCCCAACCCTTCTCCGTCGGGCCCGAACACCTCGACGATCGTCCCTGGCTCGGCGAAATCACCGTTGGAGTAGCCTATTTCTCCTTCGATCGTCGTGCCGTCGGCGAAAGCCATGCCGATCACCTTATGCGCTGCCGCTGGCCCCGGCTGTACCGCCGCCGCCAAGAGGCCCATCAGCAGGACCCTGGCCAGGTCGCCAGCATGGCCACGGCAGAACCAGTCGTCAGACATGCTCGGCCTCCTCAAGAACCGGGGCGCCGGGCTCGGCCGGCTCGAACAGTGTCGGATTGACCTTGCGGATCAAAACGACCGCAGCGGCCGTAAGCACGCCTTCGACCAGCATCACTGGGACATGGGCGGCCAACACCAGCTTGGCGGCCGGCACGAACGCGTCGCCGGTGGCGGCCAGGGCCAGGGCCACAAAAACCGCCGTCAGCAGGATCGACACGACTCCCGCGATGCCACCCCAAATGGCGGCCGACCGGGGACCGCCACGGCGCACCCCCGGCCCACAAAGCAGATGCACAAGGACGGCGGGTCCGGCAATCACGACCGTATTGACGCCCAGCACCATCAGGCCACCGTAGCCCAGGAAGACCGATTGCAACAACAAGGCGACGAACAGGGCCGGCACGGCGGCCCAACCCAGCACCAGCCCAACCAGCCCGTTCAGAATCAAGTGCACACTGGACGGACCAAGCGGAACGTGAATCAGCGAGGCAACGAAAAAAGTCGCGCTCAGCATACCCACTTCGGGCAATCGGTCGGCATCGATCTTGCGCAGGCCTATGGCCAAGCCACCGGCCGCGAGCGCAGCCCCGACCAGCACCACGGGAGTGGAGAGGGCGCCATCCACGATATGCATCCCGCCCCCCTTGCTAACGCATTGGATGGGCTTGCACCCAGAGCACGGCGTCCTGCGATAACCCTTTGCCGCCGTGGCTGTCCTCAGGGCCAACACCGAGGGCGGCAAACCCCCAGTGCCCGGCACGCGGCAGGCCGAACGTGAAGCTGCCTGACGCATCGGCGCGGATACTGAGTGTGGCCAATGCTTCGCCCGGTGGCGTGGTCACCCCCTCAACGGCGAAGGCATTGGTCTGCAGATTCGGCGGGAAATTCATAAATTCCACTTCGATTTCGGCGAACGGCACCGGCTCGCCACCGCCAAGCACGACCCCGGAAAACGTGCCGCCGGCATAGACCGCATAGGGTTTGGTCAGCGGCAGTATCTCGGCTGGCAGGCCGAGTGGTTCGTCCCAATCGGTCGGCAGGCTGCCGACATTGATGATGGTCTTGGTGATCTGCTGAATGTAGGCGTCCTCGGTTGCCTCGAAATAGGGTGCCGGAATCAGCACGAAGACATGGTCACCGAGCCCGCGTAGGCGTACCTCGGCCTCATACGCCGTGTTGGCGTTCTCCGCACTGGTCCAGCTAATCGGCACCAGGCTGCCCGCCAGATCGGTGCGCCGGCCACGATTGACAACGAAAAAGGCTTGCGGTGCACCCATCTCCATCACATAGCCGGAGATCGCCGGGTGCGTGAACGGCATCTTGAGCACCAGCCGGCCGCCGCGCTCAAGCAGAAACTGCGGCGTGTGGATCAATTGGAAGTGGGCCGCGACCGGGCCGGCTGAGATCATGACAGCGGCCAGCGCGACAACGGTCGCGGCCGTACCAAGAAACGAACGACGACTCACGAATGGCTCTCCTTTCCCACCGAAAGTGACGAACACCGTGCCAAACACCGGATGCACTGAGCACTCCGGCCTTTGCCGTGCGGATCGGAGGAAAGAAACACGGGGGCGGACCCGGCGAAGGCACCAGCGGCGAGGACCGGACGGGCTTCGTCGAACCGCGCCCGCAGGACACCCCGCCCACCGGCTGGTCACGGTCGCGCCGGCAGGTCTCCTGGCTTTCGGGTCATCGCCCGCCACCCAGCCTTCCCAAACCTTTGCCGGTCCAGTGGCCGTTCTAGGGCAGCAGCTCGCCGATCACAGTTGCGGGGGCAGCCACGGATTTGCCGGACGGCATGTCCCATCCAGCGCACCGCGTTCCCTATTCATCCCAAGTGCGGGAACCAGCGCGACGATTGGGGTACCACGCTTTGGAAAAAGCCAGCAAGGCAATTCCGAGATTAAGGTCGTCCGCGCGAAACGGCCACCGGGTCGCGCGGCGGCGCCCACACGACCTGGCCAGCCCTGCCGCCCTTTAATACGTATGCTCCAGATTGAGGAAATCGTACCGGTCGGCGGTCGTAACAATGACGCTGCGACGGTCGCGGCCTCGGAAGACATGCAGGGTGACATCCGTGCCGGCACTGCCAACGGCCCATAGCTGGCGCAGGAAGTCCGCCAGACCTCGGATGCGGTTACCCTGCACGCCAACCACCACGTCGCCAGGCCGGATGCCGGCTTCGAAGGCCGGACCACCCGAGGTCACCCGGTGCACAAACACCCCTGGCCCCATCTCGAAGCCGGTTAGGCCAAGCCAAGGCCGCCTCGGCCCCTCCGCCTTGCCGAAGGCGATCATGTCCGCCAAAACAGGTTTGAGCAGGTCGATGGGCACAAACATGTTGCCCGGTTGCTCGCCACCGTTGGCGTTGCGCACCTGCAAAGAGCCGATCCCAACCAGCTTGCCTTCGGCATCGAGCAAGGCGGCGCCGCCGAAGCCCGGGTGGCGTGGAGCGGTGAACAACGCCTCGTCCAACAGGTATTCCCAGTAGCCGGCGAATTCACGCTTATCGACCAACTTGACCGGCACCAGGCCGCCAGCCGCTTCATGCCCCATGGCCACCAACGGCGCCCCGACGGGCAGAGCGCCGGACTCGCCCAAGCGCAATGCTTCGGCATCCAGCGGCGCCAGGGCACGCACAAGACCAAAGCCGGTATCGAAATCGTAAGCCACGACCTCGGCCGGAATCTGGCGACCGGCGCTGTCGGTCACGGTGACCGTATCAGCCTCGAGGATCAGATAGCCGATGGTCAGCACCAAACCGGCGCCGTCGATCACAACCCCATTGCCAGACCGCCGGGACCCCAGAAACGCCGCAGTCCGCGTATCGCTGGGCACGGTGGTGGCAACCTGCACGGCGGCTCGTGTGAAGCGGGTCCACTCCGGGGCCGCGGACTGCGCCGAGGCCGGGCACACCAACGGCCCAAAGGTAAACACGACCGCCCAAAAAACCACCATACCCACACGACCCGCCAACACCGGGGCCATGCTCCCCGTGCGAGACATGGTTAAGGAAAGGCCCATCTCACCCTCCTTCGCATTGTTGCGGTCTCAACCCCCAGGGACATGATGGCTCGCATCCATGTCGACAATCGGGCGCAGCACATTCCATGCCACCCACGGCGATGACGAAACCGTGACTGAGCGAGGAAGGGCTATTCGAAGATGGGCTCGTCGAAAAAAGACCGGGCCTCTGTGGCGAAAGCGGTCCGGCTTGCCTCGTGGGTGTAGAACATGTGACCGCCGTGGTAGGTGCTGAAACGCAGGTTGTCGCGCAACGATGAGGCCAGATGCATCTGGGCCACGGCGTAGGTGCTTGCAAAATACGGCGTCACCAGGTCGTACAGGCCGTGCACGATCCAGAGTCTGAGAGCCGGGTTGAGCGACAGCGCCGCCTTCAAGTCGTCGCCGGCCCCGGCGAAGCCAAACCGACCATCGACACCCGTCGACCAATCCCACTGGGTGAACACGCGCTCATTCAACACCTCGTAGGATCGATCGCTGTGGAATGCCAGGCGGGTGCGCAGCAGATGATTGATTCCGGCCGTGAACGGCCCTTTGATCGCGTCCAGAGTCGGGTCGTCGTTGGCGAACCAGGGTACGTCTGGTGCGGCGTCCTCCGAAACGAACGACGCGTCGTACAGACCGAGCACCCGTTCCTGCTCCCGCAACAGCTCCTTGGCGAAGGTGTAGCGATCGATGCGACCGCGCCGGCGACGAACAACGCTTGCCGGCAGGCCAGTGAACCCCGCCACATCCTCCAACAAGGCCCTGCGCCGCGCTCTGGGGAGCCGATCCCCGGCGGCGAGACCAGGCAACAAGCGATCGACGGCAAACGCTTCCGCCGCTGCCAGGCCAGCGGCCAGCGTCCCGAACTCGTCCATACGCGGCGACCGGCCGTGTGCCTCAGCCGCCGCGGCGAGCGACGGAAACAGAACCACCCAGGCCGACAAGGCAATCGGTCGGGGATGGATGAGCTGGAAATCGATCACGGGCGAAACCAGAACGCCACCAGCCAAGCGGAGACCTTCGTCGGTCAACAGATGACGCGCCAAAGCCGCGACGCGGAAACCGCCGTAGCTCTCCCCCACCACATGGATCGGCGACATCCATCGCCCAGCCCCCATGAGATAATCGCGCATGAAGGCACCCAACGCCTCCACGTCCTGGCGAACCCCCCAGAAGGCTGTGGCGTCCGCATCCCGATCCTGGCCGTTGCCGTCGCCGTCGTCCCCGGACGCAGCCCCACCGACAGCGCGGCTATAACCCGTCCCCACCGGATCGACAAAAACCAGATCGGTGAAGGCAAGCCACGTGTGCGGATTGGGCTGCAGACGCTCGGGTGGCGGAGACACGCCGCCGTCGGCGTCGAAACCGACCACCCACGGCCCGAGCCCTCCCAAATGTAGAAACACCGAGGCCGCCCCCGGTCCCCCATTGAGGACGAAGGCCAACGGCCGCGTTCCCCCCTCCTGCAATGGTTCTACCGTGTAGGCGACTCGGAATATGTTGGCGCGCACCGCGCCGTCGGCGCCGCGTAGCGGCTGCAGCGCCACGTCGGTCGTGAAGGCCAGACGCCTGCCATCGGCCAAAACCAAGTCATGCTGGGTCACCGATGGTCGACCAGGGTCCGCCACCACATCGACCGCCACATCGGCGGCCCGACCGTATGCAACGAGACTCCAGCCGGCCTGCGCCGCCAGCAACACCAAAAGGGCGCGGCAGCATGGGAACCGAAAAAACCAGACCACTGAAACCGCTCCGTTTTTAAACCGGCGGATCCGCCGCCGCCGCCGCATCCGGCGGCCCGGACAGACCCAGGCGCGTCAAGACATCGCGTGCCAAGGGTACCGAGATGCGCCGCCGTTCGGCCAAGGCCGCACGGTCCAGGGCTTCGACCACCCGACGCACACCAGCAAACGACCGGTCGATGCGCGGCAAAAGGTAGCGAATCACATCGGTGCCCGGCTGCAATTGCCGATCGGCAAAAAGCTTGATCAGCATCGCCGCCAGCAACTGATCGTCGGGCGAAGAAACCATCACCGCTGGCGCAGCGACCAAGCGGGAGCGTAGATCCGGCAGCGCCAGACCCCAGTGCGCAGGCGCCGAATCGGCGAGCAGGAGCAAATGGCCCTGATCTTGCTTCAAAAGGTTGAATAGGTGCAGCAAAGCCCGTTCACCGTCGCCCATATCGGCAACCCGATCGGCATGATCGAGCGCCACGGCGGTGGCTTGGCCCAACAACATCGGCAGCGCCTTGACCCGGAGGTCCTCTGGGTGCAGCAACACCGCGCGCGATCGACGGCGCCAAACGGCACACAAGTGGCTCTTGCCGCACCCTGGCGGACCATGCACCACCAGCGCCGGTGACGGCCATGCCGGCCACTGGTTGATCCAGGTCAGCGCTTCGGCGTTGCCGGGCACGACCAAAAAGTCCTCCGGCGCCATGGCCGGCTGATGGGAGAATTCAAACGGAAGTTGTTCGAACACCATCGCGGGACTCATCCGTGGCCGACACCGATTCCGGACCTTTATAGTAGTCGCTTTCCAGATAGCGCTCGAGAGCGAAGCGCACCAACACCCCGATCATGGCCGCCACCGGCACGGCAATCAGAACGCCGACGAAGCCGTAAAGCTGCGCACCCGCCAGGACGGCGAACATAACCCAGACCGGGTGCAGGCCAACACGGTCACCAACCAACTTGGGCTGCAGGAAATAGCCTTCGGCCGTTTGGCCGAATAGAAAGATACCGGCAACCACAGCGACATCGAGATAGGTATCGAACTGCGCCAGCGCGAGCCCGACGCTGAGCACCAGGCCAAAGATCGACCCAACATAGGGAATGAAGGACAAGAACCCAGCCAGCAAACCGACGATGAGAGCGAAATCGAGACCAACCAGCGATAGCAAGCAGGCGTAATAGACCGCCAGAGTGAGGCAAACCACCGCCTGGCCGTGAACGAAGCCGGCTAGCGTCCGGTTCACCTCGCGCACCTGCTCTCGGATGATCTTGGCATGTTGCAAAGGCAACCAGGAGTTGATTTCGCGCACCAATCCGGGCCAATCACGCAATAAATAGAAGGAAACCACGGGCGTGATGATCAGGATCGAGAGCACATCGAACAGGGCCAGGCCGCCGGTGAGGATAGTGCTGAGCACATTGGCAACCCAGGACAAGATGGAACCGACATAACTGCTGGCCGCGTCGCGCAGGCGTTCAACGTCTTCGTTGGTGAGTCGGGCCATCGCGTTTTCGATCCGCGGTAGCAACCACTCGCGCAGTCCGGCCGCATAACCCGGCAAGGCCTCGATCAACTGCTGAATCTGCGCCCGTAACAGCGGCGTCAGCAGCAATACAACAACCACAAGCAACACAAGGAAGCCGATCAACACGGCCAACGCTGACAAGGCGCGCGGCACGCCGAGGGTGGCCAACTGCCGTACCAGCGGATCCAGCAAATACGCGATCACCATGGCGGCCACGAATGGCAGCAACACCCCACTCAGCACATAAAGCAGCACGGCAAATCCGAGGAGACCGATACTCCAAAACCGAATCTGAGCGGAGGTGGACATCGCCGGTCACAGTCATTCGTTGGACGGGGTGGCCATTCGGTCGCATCGTCCGAGTCTACGCCAATCCATTCACAATCTATCGAACATGACATGGCAATTTGAGGGCACGCTTACCTCACGTGTTCATGGTGCCGTTTCCGCCATGGGATCGGTGGCAGGCGATGGCACCGCCACGTCACCCGGGTTGCCGATCGCCGGCCCCTGCCAGGGCCCGGGAGACGTCAAGCCGGATGCATTTTCCGGGGCAGCCGGCACGACCGGCGCCGGCGTTGGTTCGGCGGCGATCGGGGCAAAGGCCCCCCCGGCGGGCGCTGGCGGGACGGACGCGGGGGTGGGTTCACCCTGGACCAAGGTCCACACGACCGAGTCGCCCCCCGGCGGCGCTGGTCCGATCGGGCTCAACATCAGGCCACGCCGCGCCAATCCAGCCTGGACCAGCTCGGTCGAACCACGGGTATGCAACACCAGATCGACGCGCCGCGTCGACATCCGCCGGAGGTCAATGCGGCTGACCCGCCGCTCCTGACGCAGGCGACTGCGGATGGTCACCCAATCGCGCAGCCGGCTCACCGGAACTTGTACATCAAGCGCGCGCTCACGGCCAGTACCAGCGAAGGATCCCCGCTTCCACAGGGTCTCCAAGGCGGCAATGACGGCATCGGCGCCGCGCCGAACGGGGGTGTCGGGCGTGCCTTCTGCCGCCGGTGGCGACACCGTCAAGCGGGTCCGGTCGACCTCGATCCCATCATCATAGCGCACCACGTCGACCTCGGCCGCGCCGTCCTCCGCGGAATCGTCGAACACGGTGACGATGACCCCATCGGCACCGTAGCGCCCGGCAATTCGCTGCAGGGGAGAGGCGACACCATTCAACGCCTCGTCGACGCCGATATCCGCAATATCCGCCAATTCTCCCAAGGGCACCACGAACGGCACCAATCCGCTGCGCCCCTGACGGTCTTCCCACGCCTCTCGCCACGGCGTGCGACTGTCCCATAGCACGGCGCGGTCGGCCGTACGCTGCACCGGCAGAACCACCAGTGGTCGGCGTGGCGGCTCGACCACGGCCTGGCCGGTGGCGCCCAGAAACGACTGCACGGCATCGGGACGAAAGGCGACCGACAAGGTACCGACGTAACGCACCGCCGAGGTTCGCTCCTCCTCAACTTCGAAGCTACGCACCAGACGGTGCAGTTGGATGTCGTCGACCGGCGGCGGCGCACCACCGCCTCGGGTCAAGCGCTGATAAAGGGTCGCAAAGGCGGACCGCTGCGCCTGGGCGATGGCGCGGTCGCGCGCCGCCAACGCGTTATCGGCAGTCACATCGACCGCGACCCCGGTGACGACATACGGGTCTGCCACGGCCACCGATTGCGCCATGACCACCGGGACACCGCTGACCAAACCGACCCAGATGGCCAGCAGTCCGGCCAGCACCGGCCCCCAAAGGCGTCCAGCAGGCGGCGGACGACGGCTCTCGGACATTGCAAACCCCTCGACGTGCAGTATTGTCGGTATCTGGACGGTTGAAAATCCATTATACCGCAGTTGTTTTCCCGGTGCGAGGATACCCTGGACGTGGTGCAGCACAGCGGCCCCGATCCCGCCGGCCCCGATCCCACTGCCGGGGCGGCCTACCGGGCCGCCGGCGTCGACATCACCGCTGGCAACCGCCTGGTCGACGCGCTCAGGCCGCTGGCCAAGGCAACCGCACGGCCAGGTGCCGCGGCAGCCTTGGGCGGATTCGCTGCGGTGTTCGATCCCAGGGCAGCCGGCTTCCATGACCCACTGCTTCTGGCCGCCACCGACGGCGTCGGCACCAAACTGCGCGTCGCCCATAGCGCCGGCCGCCACGACAGCATCGGCGTCGACCTGGTGGCCATGTGCGTCAACGACGTGCTCGTGCACGGAGGCGAGCCGCTGTTCTTCCTCGATTACTTCGCCACCGGCAAACTCGACGGCGCAATCGCCGCGGCCGTGGTCGCTGGCATCGCCGACGGTTGCCGAGCCGCCGGCTGTGCCCTGATCGGCGGCGAGACGGCAGAAATGCCCGGGTTCTATGCGCCCGGCGACTACGATCTGGCCGGCTTCGCCGTCGGTGCCGTGGAACGTGACCGGTTGCTGACCGGCGCCAGCATCCAGGCCGGCGACGCGGTACTCGGCCTTGCCTCGTCCGGACTGCACGCCAATGGATTTTCACTCGTGCGCAAGCTGATTGCGGACCAGGGCTTGGACTATGGTGCGCCGGCGCCGTTCGATCCCAGCCGGTCGCTGGCCGAAGCCCTGCTCGCCCCCACCCGCATTTACGTGCAGAGCCTGTTGCCAGCCATCGCCGCCGGCCGGGTGGCCGGGTTGACGCACATCACCGGTGGCGGCCTCGTCGAGAATATCCCCCGCTGCCTCCCGGACGGCTTGGCGGTCACCCTGGACACGATGGCCTGGCCGCTGCCACCCGTGTTCCGCTGGCTCGCCGAGACGGTCCCCTTGCCGCTGTCCGAGCTGGCCGTCACGTTCAACTGCGGCATCGGCATGGTCGCCATGTGCACGCCAGACCAGGCCGACAGCCTCGCCGCCGAGCTGCATGGCCATGGCGAAACGGTCCAACGCATCGGCACGGTGGTCGATGCCGTGCCGGAGGCGCCGCGAGTCCGGCTGCACCCCGGAGGGATCGGATGGCCCGCCTAAGGCTCGGTGTCGTGATCTCGGGGCGCGGTAGCAACCTACAAGCGCTGTTGGACGCCGCAGCCGACCCCACGTACCCGGCCGAGGTGGCACTCGTGGTTTCAAACGTCGCACGCGCCGCTGGCTTGGCCCGCGCCGAGGCAGCCGGCGTGCCGATCCGGACAATTCCGCATGGCGATTTCGTCGACCGGCCGGGCTTCGAAGCGGCCATGGACGGTGAGTTGCGCAATGCCGGGGTCGACCTCGTCTGTCTTGCCGGCTTTCTGCGCGTGCTCACACCGTGGTTCGTCACGCGCTGGCACGACCGGCTGATCAACATCCACCCGTCCCTGCTGCCAGCGTTTCCCGGCCTGGATACGCACGCGAAAGCCCTGGCCGCCGGTGTACGCTGGACCGGCTGTACGGTCCACCATGTCCGCTGCACCGTCGATTCCGGCCCGATCCTCATCCAGGCCGCCGTTCCGATCTTACCCGACGACACCGAGGCGAGCCTGGCCACCCGTGTGTTGACGCAGGAACACCGCTGTTATCCTCTTGCCGTCCGTTGGATCGCCGAAGGCCGCACGTCCATTGTCGGCGAACGGGTCATCGTCGACGGCGTAGAAGCGGCCAATCCCTTGGGTCTGCTCAACCCAGCTTCGTAGTCAGCCGGTCGCGACGGCAGGTGGTGCGGCACCGCGGTGCGAAACCATGTCCAGGTAGTCCCGTAGTACGTCGGTCGGGGCGATGGCGCGACCACGCCTGTCCGTTGGCCGTGCCCTCGACCGCAATCGCCCCGACAGCCGACGCTCCGGTTGGCGGAAGCGTTGCCTGTCGGCGCAATGGGCCGGCAAGCGGTGGGGCCAACGGACCGACCGCGGCACGGCCCATTGCACCGACCTTGTCTGTCTGCCCGACCGCTGCGCTGTTTGCGCACAGCTACCGTACGGTCGAGTAGCGCGAGGGAGCCTCCCCCTCGCGCCCTCCCAGAACCGTACGTGACACTCTCGCGTCATACGGCTCTTCTTACCCAACCGTGCGATCGCCTTTCAGTTCGTACCAGTGTACGAACAGCTTTTGATCCCGTTGTTTGACCCCTGTCAGCCATTTCCCCGCCTTTCGCACCTTGCGTCCGAACCGCTTATATTTACGCGCGGCCCATCTGGCCAAGGTACGATCAATGTAGCCCAGGGTCTGATGAAGGGCCGATCGATAGAAGGCGCCGAAGTATCTGATCCATCCGCGGATCATTGGGTTGATTTGCCGTGCCAGCTCCTTCTGCGTCATCCCACTAGGGAGCGAGAACCGCCAGTCCCGAAGGTTCTGGCGGAACACCTTCGCTGCTTTGTCGCTGACAGCCGGTGAGAAGCCGACGAAGAGCTTGCCGCGCCTCGTCTTCGATCCTCTTGGCCGAAATTGAAAGCCAAGGAAATCAAAGCTCTGGTTTGGATACTCTCCCTCCCGAAGATCATCTTTACAGTAGACGATCTTGGTTTTCTCCGGGTGAAGCGCCAGCTTGCATTCGACGAGTCGCTCTTCCAGAGCCTTTCGCAGTTGGCTTGCTTCTTCTTCACTCCGACAATGGCAAATCGCATCATCGGCATAGCGTTCGAAAGCGATGTGCGGAAACGTCCGCCGCATCCAAAGATCGAATGCGTAATGCAAGAACAGGTTGGCCAGCAGTGGCGAAATAACTCCGCCCTGCGGGGTCCCCAATTCTCGGCCGACAATGGTCCCTTCCAACATGTGGACAGGCGCTTTCAGCCACCTTTCGATATACAACAGAATCCAAGGACAGTCTGTATGTCGACGGACCGCTCGTATCAGCAGATCGTGATCAATGGAGTCAAAGAAGGCCTTGATGTCCAAATCAAGCACCCAGTCAATCCGCCAGCACCTCTGACGGGCTGTCCCGACCGCATCAATCGCCGATCGGCCTGGCCGATACCCATAGGAATCCGGGTCGAAGATAGCTTCCAGTTCCGGCTCCAAACGGGCTTTGACCACCGTCTGCGCAACCCGGTCGGCAACCGTTGGTATCCCCAGCGGTCGCATCTCTCCGTTGGCTTTCGGTATCTCAACCCGCCGTACCGGTGGCGGAAAGTAGCTTCCCGACGACAATCTATTCCAGAGCTTGTAGAGGTTGTTCTTTAGATCAGCCTCAAAGTCTGCAATCGATTGACCATCAACTCCGGCTGCCCCTCGGTTCGACCTGACACGTTTGTACGCTTCCCAGACCTCTCGTTTCGTAATCGCAAACGGCTTCGCCTCCTTCTGCGAGTCCTCCCCTTGCAGGTTGTTCGCAGAATTCCGCAGGATAAGGCAGCCCCTTTGGTCCAGCCCTTTGTCGGGGCCTTCATCCCTACTACGAGCTGCTCCGCCCCTCACCTGTGCATCGGTACTCTGGTCTTCATGGGGACCACCCACTTCAACGTCTCCCTTAACATCACAGGCAAGGTTCCCAGCTTTCCATGCAAGAGCCTAATCCAGGGTCATGCCGCCTCTATGCCGGATGCCGCCGAGCCAGTAATCAGGACGCCCGCCCGGCTTGTCCCGGTGTCAACCTACCCACCGGTTTCGACATCAGATATTTCGCTTTCGACACGTTATCAGCGGTTCACTTGCGTTCATCTCCCTGAGTCACACCTGACGAGGTTTCGCCTCGCCTTTTTCCTCAACGCTCACCACGATGACTTTTGACCAGCGCAGCTTGAGGTGGTTTGGAGCCTGCTCCTGAAAACCGGCTCCGGGGGGCCTACCCCCATCTCTTGCACAGCTCGGCACGGACAAGTCCGTGCCTTCCTGGCACACTAGGTTGAGCAGATCGTCATTTTGGGCCATTGCCACCCATTTTGCCCCTCTTACCAGGATCAGTACCGGTGATATCAATGGCGTTAATCAGGTACCAAAGCAGTCTGCCTTCCTCCGTTCCCATTTATACGCATGGCCCGCATTGACGACACGGTCGGTTTCGGCGCTGAACGAGGAGCGCCGGCATCCCTGCCGGCTGGACCGCCGCCATCTTGGCGGCCGGCCGCTGG
>JANQJV010000294.1 GCA_028281465.1 Azospirillaceae bacterium
TGCTGGCTGGACCGCCGCCATCTTGGCGGCCGGCTGCTGGGCGTGGCGGGGCCGGCTGGAAGCCGGCGGTCCAGCCGGCAAGGATGCCGGCGCTCCGAAACAGGGCGGCCCGAGGACCGGTCCTTGTTTCGGGCCGTGGCCGAGAACAAGGCAACGGTGAGGGCACCCCCAGTATGGATGGTTCGGCGTCTCCGACCAACCACGCCGTGGATTGAAACCCTGCGGCCCGCCCCGCGGTATCGGGTTGTTCAAGTTTGTTTACAGTCAACATCGGATCGGCGACACTCCGCTCCGCATCCAGAATGGCAGGCGTGTGCAGACAGCATGGGCCAGCGATGCGGCCGCAGCGTCGCCGTGCCAGCCATCGGCAAAACCAACCGACGCGGGAGAAACCCCCATGCACCGTTTCCTTTCCCCTTCCCCGATCGGGTCGGGCCTATCCCGGCGCGGCGTGCTGCGCGGAACCACGGCGCTCGGCGCGGCAGCGCTGGCCAGCCAGGCCAGCATGAACCAGGCGGCCGCGCAACCCAAACGCGGTGGTACGCTCAGGGTCGGCATGGCGCACGGCAACACCAACGACAACCTGGACCCGGGCGTGTGGAACAACGCCTACACCCAGGTTCAAGGCACGGCAATCCACGGCTTTCTGACCGAAGTGGCCGCCGACGGCTCACTGGTCGGCGAGGTGGCGGAAAGCTGGGAGGCCTCGCCCGACGCCACGGTGTGGACCTTCAAGCTGCGCTCGGGCCTGACGTTCCACAACGGCAAACCGGTGACGCCGGACGACGTCATCGCGTCGATCAATTACCACCGCGGCGAAGACAGCACCTCGGCCGCCGGCCCGTTCGTGAAGCCGATCACCGCGCTGAAGGCCGACGGCGACGCGGTGGTCATCACTGTCGAACGCGGCAATGCCGATTTCCCGTTCATCATGTCCGATTATCACCTGCCGATCATGCCGGCAGTCGACGGCGCGGTCGACCCATCGAATGGCATCGGCTGCGGCCCCTATGTGCTGAAGGATTTCCGACCCGGCATCGGCACCACCTTCGACCGCAACCCGGATTACTGGAAAGATGGCCGGGCCCATTTCAGCGCCGTCGAGATGATCCCGATCCTGGACCCGGCAGCGCGGCAAAGTGCACTTTTGACCGGCGACGTGGATGTGATCGACGCCGTCGATCTCAAGACGGTGCGCATGTTCGGCCGGGCCCGCAACGTCAACATTCTGCCCGTGACCGGGACCCAACACTACACCTTCGCCATGGACACCCGGGCGGCACCGTTCAACGACAACAACGTGCGTCTGGCGCTGAAGTACGGCATCGACCGACAGGAGGTGCTGGACAAGATTCTGCTCGGCTACGGCATGATCGGCAACGACCATCCGATCGGCCCGTCCAACCGCTATTTCGCGGCCGACCTGGAGCAGCACAGCTATGACCCCGACAAGGCCCGGTACCACCTCCGGCAGGCCGGGCTGGACTCGCTGCAGGTGTCGCTGTCGGCGGCCGATGCCGCCTACCCCGGTGCGGTCGACGCCGCCTTGCTGTACAGCGAGCGGGCCCGCGCGGCCGGCATCGACATCACTGTCGTGCGTGAAACCAATGACGGCTACTGGTCGGATGTGTGGATGAAGAAACCGTGGGTCGCTGTCTATTGGGGCGGCCGACCGACCGAAGACTGGATGTTTACCACCGCCTATGCCTCCGGCGCCGCTTGGAACGACTCCTTCTGGGAGCACGAGCGTTTCAACCAGCTCCTCGTCCAGGCGCGCGCGGAGCTGGACGAAAGCCTGCGCGCGGAGATGTACCGCGAGATGCAGGGCATCGTGAGTACGGAAGGCGGCGTGGTCATTCCCATGTTCGCCAGCTACGTCATGGCCCACAGCGACCGCGTGCAACACCCCGAGACCGTCGGTGCCAACTGGACCCTCGACGGCTTCCGCGCCCTGGAACGCTGGTGGTTCGCGTAAACGGTTGAAAGACAAAAGCACCCCCCCTCTCCCAAAGGGAGAGGGGTTGGGGTACGGGTGTGTCGACGCGGGGGGCGCGCTTCGATCGACCCACGCGGCGGTTGCGTGCGAAGACACGTGGCAGATTAGCCCCTTTGCCATCAGTCCGGCCACAGGTCACCCAGCGGCAGGTCGATGGCATCGAAAGGCCTGGCACGCGCGACATCCTGGTTCGTGTCGATGCCGTCGCTCAGCCAGCCTTTGTCGGTCAAGCGCCGAACCTCCAGGCTGCGGGCCCGATAATCGATGGACCAGAGGAACGAAACCCTGTTCTGCTGGTAGATCGCGCCTTTGATGACCGGATCCGTACGGCCGCTTTGGGGTGATAGGACCTCGCAGGCCCAGTCGGGGGCGTGCGCGATGGCGGATTCATCCGGAAAATCCGGCAAGCGTTCGCGCCGCCAGCCCGCCACATCGGGAACCATGACATCGGCCCCCAGATGCAGGTCCGGTTCCGGCAGAAGCCACCAGCCGCCGGGGCCGTGTGGATGGGGTCGCTTGATCTCTCCGAAGACTTGAGCAAATCGTCGAGTCAAGCGAGTTCGCCGTCAACCCGCTTGTTTTTTGGGGCATGCCGGCGAACCCGGCTGGGATCAGCCGAACCGCAAGCGCTTGGAACGCGCTGATCCGTCTCTCGAGCATCGTCCGCCCCCAATGGGGATCGACGAGGTCGGTTTCGGCCACCCCGACCCGGTTGAACCGGCCGCCGTGGCGCCGCGCGCCTTCCCCGAATTCGGTGCCCACGACCATTGCGGATTGTGGGCGCGATACACGGGGACAGTAAGCCGCATCCGCAACCGTCCCGGGTTCAGGCGTAACCGCCTGCCATCACCCGGTCGAGATAGGCATGCACAAAGGCGCCATGGGCTTCCCGGACCCGTTGATCCGGCGTCAACCCGCCGAAACTTGGCAGCGGCTCGGAGCCGAACCAGGCATAGGCGCCAAGCTGTGAACCCGCCCCGCTTTGCCGTCCGCGTCAGCCTCGGCCGTCGGGCCGCCGACACACCCGTCGGCGCAAGACGGCGCCAGGCCCCACCCTACGGCCCCGCCCGCCAGCCTCCATACAGCGGATGACCGGCGTTGAGTGGCAGCCCGACGGCGCACCCGGTGCGCTGGGCGTAGTAGAGGGCCGTGACCAGCTCGATGGAGCGGCGGCCGTCGGCAAGCGTAACGGCGTGGTCGGAATGGCCGTCGAGCGCAGCGGCGACGGCGGCCAGAAATCCCGCAAAGCCGGCCGGCGGCTCCGGCACGGCCGCCAGCACGGCGTCGATGTCGGCCTGGCGCGCCGGGGCGCGGGCGGTGAAGGTCCAGGCCTCGGCGCCCGGCGCATAGGGTGCCCGGCCGCTCTCCGCCGTGAAACCTTCGAACAGGAACCGCAGCCGCGAGGTGTCGTCGGCGGCGCCCAGACTGACCGAGCTGGTGGCGACGGCGCCGTTCGCCATTTCAAACGCGACCGCGACACAGTCCTCCACCTCGACCGGATTGACCCGCGTGGCGGCCAGCACCGACACGCGCGCCACCGGGCCGAACACGCAGGACAACAGGTCGTGACTGTGGATGGCGTGGGTCAGCACAGCACCGCCGCCCTCGCCGGCCCAGGTGCCGCGCCACGGCACACCGTAATAGTCGGCGCCGCGGTTCCAATGCGTCTCCAGGGTGGCGGCATAGGGCGTGCCGGCCAGGCCGGCGTCGATCAGCGCCCGGAGCTGCGCCATGCCCAGGCCGTAGCGGTACTGGAACACCGGGAACACCGGGTGACCGGCCCCACGAGCGGCCGCCGACACCTGGTCGACCTCGGCCAGGGACAGGGCCAGCGGCTTTTCACACACCACCGCCTTGCCGGCGTCCAGGGCCGCAACCGCCACCGGCGCATGCAAAGCCGGCGGCAGGCAGATGTCGATCAGGTCGACCGCCGGGTCGGCCAGCACCCGGTCGATCTCCGTTTCTACCCGGGCATCCGACGCCTGTGCCGCCAGGGGCCGGGCCCGCGCCGCATCCCGGTCGCAGATCACCGCGACCCGGAACCGCTCCGGTAAGGTCAGATACGCTGCCAGATGCGCGGCCCCGATGCCCGCCCCCAGGATGGCAACCCGATACGTCCCCATCGTCAGCCGCCCAAAGCCGTTTCCGCCATGGCCTGGGCCTTCAGCGCCAGCTCCATCACCTTGAAGGCGTGCGCCTGCGGCATGGCGGTCTCGGTGCGGTTGCGGATGTCCTCGGCCAGGCGGGGGAAATACGGCAGGTCGGCATCGCGCGCGTCGATGACCTCGCAACGCGTGCGGTTGACCAGATACAGGCTGTCCGTGCGCCGGCCGTCGCCGAACCCGATGTCGCAATACTTGCGGATTTCGAGCGTCCCGTCCGTGCCGAGGAGCATCAAACGGCCGTCGCCCCAGGTCGGCAGCGCGTCGGGTGTGAACCAGTCGACCCGAATGTAGCCCGAGCCTTCCGGCGCCGTCAGCGCCATTTCGCCGAAATCGTGCAACGCGGGGACGTCCGGGTTGGCCAGATTGGCCACCCGCGCCAGCGTGATCTCGGCATCGCTGGCGCCGGTGAAGAAGAGGAACTGGTCGATCTGGTGCGCGCCGATGTCGGCCAGAATGCCGCCGGTGCGCCGGCCCTGGAAGAACCAGTCCGGCCGGCTCGGTTTGGCGATGCGGTGCGGGCCGAGGCCAACCGTCTGCAGCACCCGGCCAATGGCGCCCTGCGCCACCAGCTCGGCCGCTCTGGTGACCGCCGGAACCTCGAAGCGCTCGGAGAAATCCACCGACCAGAGGCGTCCGGTCTCCTCCACCACCTGTTTGATCTTGTCCA
This sequence comes from Azospirillaceae bacterium, assembly GCA_028281465.1. Lineage (GTDB taxonomy): Bacteria > Pseudomonadota > Alphaproteobacteria > Azospirillales > Azospirillaceae > JANQJV01. The sequence goes on from JANQJV010000294.1 coordinate 4,829, forward strand.
GTTGGGCGAGCGTGGTGCAGCCCGGCTTGTCCAACATCACGTCTTTGCCGTGGCGCATGGCCTCGATGGCCAAATCCGCGCGCTGGTCCGGGATGGCGGCGATCAGGATCAGGTCGATCGCCGGGTCCTCAAGCAGAGCGCGGCGGTCGGCCACGCGCGGCACATGGGGAAACCGTTGCCGCAATTCGGCCATCGGACCGGGTTCGCCCTGCGTCCACCAGGCTTTGAAGACGCCGCCGACCGCCTGCATGTGGGCTGCCTGGCCGATGACGTGGCGGTGGTCGATCCCGATCGCCCCGAACCGGATCGGCGCTGTCATGGACGTGTCTCCTCATCGAGATGTGTGACGCAGCCGTCGCGCGACGAGGCGACCAACGCATCGATCAAACGGTGCACGCGCAAGGCGTCCCGGCCCGACACCAGGGGCGGCCGGCCCATGCGCACGGCGTCGGCGAAATCGGCGATGGCGTCGCGGTGCCAGTCATGCGGGAACGCCATGGGGTCGGCGCCGCCGCCGGTCCCGGCCGGCTCCCCGGTGACATCGACCCGGCCGTCGCGCCACGCCACGCGCAGTTCACCGCCGCGCAGCGTGGCGCTGGCCTGGTCGCCATGGATCGTGAACCCTTCCGGGGCGCCGGGAAAACTGGCCGTCGACGCCACCAGCGAGCCGACCGCGCCGTTGGCGAAGCGCAGACCGGCGGCGACGAAATCCTCGCTCTCCATGCGGTGCAGCCGGCTGGTGGCAGCCATGGCGTGCACGGCAGCAACCGGGCCGGTCAGGCTGAGCACAAGATCAAGCGTGTGGATGGCCTGGGCGATCAGCACGCCGCCGCCGTCGCGGTCATAACTACCGCGGCCCGGTTCGTCGTAGTAGCTTTGCGGGCGCCACCACGGCACGCTGATCTCGACCACGGCAGGCGCGCCGAGTGCACCCGTGGCCATCAGCCGGGCCAGCTCTCGGGCGCCGGCGCGCAGGCGGTGCTGGAACACCACGCCCAGCGGCACGCCGCGCGCCGCGCACTGCGCCACGATGGCCTCAGCGGCGGTGCTGGTGCGCTCCACCGGCTTTTCCAGGAGGATGGCCTTGCCGGCCGCCGACAGGGTGTCGACGATGGCGCGCCGCGCGTTCGGCGGCGTCAGCACGATGGCGGCATCCACCGCGGGGTCGGCCGCCACCGCCTCGACCGAAGCATACAGCGCCGGCGGCTCGGCGAACGCCTGTTCGGCCAGAAACGCCGCCCGGCGCGCGGCGGAGCGGGTGAACACGCCGCGCAGCACGACCCGGGGCGCCAGGTCCTGCAACGCCCGAGTGTGCGCCTTGGCCACCATGCCGAGACCAATCAGCGCAACCCCGAACGGAGCGCCGGTGTCATCCGGATTTTCCATGGGACAACCGCTTGCCGGCCGCACGCCGGTCTTTCCTGGACAGGGACGTCACGCTACAGTAGCCCGAATGGACGGTCAATTGCGGCGCCGGCAATACTGGCGCCCGCCAAAATCGTTCTTGTCGTTATTGCAGTGCACAAAGTCGTGGTGCGCCGCACCGACGGCGATAACAAGATCAAGTGGATAGGGAGATTTCGCACGTGCTGATCCGATCCCCCTTCACGGCCGCATTGGCTGGTGCCGCGGCGCTGGGCCTCCTGGCCGGCCCGGCCGCCGCGCAGACCGAATTGCGCATCACCTGGTACAACGACGGCATCGAAGGCGAAGTGCTGCGCGACCTGCTCGACCGGTTCGAGGCCGACAACCCGGACATCACGGTCACCATCGACACGGTCGCCTATAAGGCGATCATCGAAGGCCTGCCGGTGCAGCTCGCCGCGGGCGAAGGCCCGGACATGGCCCGCGTCACCGACCTGGGCGGCCTGTCGCAGCATTACTTCGACCTGCGCCCGTACCTGTCCGACCCGGCCTATTGGGAAACCAATTTCGGCCCGTTCCTGGAATGGCTGGCGCCGGCGGACAACCCGGACGCCATCCCGGGTTTCATGACCCAGCTCACGGTCACCGGGCCCTACGTCAACAAGACGCTGTTCGAGCAGGCCGGCGTCGAGATGCCGGACGCCGGCGCCACCTGGGACGACTGGGCGGCCGCCTCCAAACAGGTCGCGGACGCGCTCGACATCCCGATCCCGCTCGCTTTCGACCGCTCGGGCCACCGCGTCTCCGGCCCGGCCATTTCCATGGGCGCGCAGTATTTCGACGCCGACGGCGAGCCGGCCCTGGTCGACGATGGCCTCAAGGCCATGGTGCAGAAACTCTACGACTGGCATGATCAGGGCGTCATGGCCAAGGAGCACTGGGGCTCGGTCTCCGGCCATCAATACCTGGGCGCCAACGAAGATTTCGCCAATGCTCAGGTCGTGATGTACATGTCCGGCTCTTGGCAGATCGGCCAGTTCGAGGAGCAGATCGGCGATGCCTTCGACTGGTGGGCGGTGCCGGCCCCATGCGGCCCGGCGGCCTGCACCGGCATGCCCGGCGGCGCGGCCTTGGTGGCGCTGAAGACGACCGAGCACCCGGAAGAAACCGCCCGGGTCATGGAATACCTGTCATCTGAACCGGTGATGGCAGAGTTCTACGGCCGCACGCTGTTCGTGCCGGCGCATCTGGGCCTGTCGGAATCGGGCGTCGACTTCGCCACCGACAACCCGCTCGCCAAGCACGCGCTGGAGACCTTCGCCGGGGCGGTGCCGACCATCTCGCCGGTCGCCTTCGCCCTGCAAGGCTACCCCTTCAACCGGGTGATGTTCAACGCCCTGATCAGCCGGCTCGGCCAGGCCATCGTCGGGGAAATGACGCTGGACGAAGCCTATGCGCGCATGACCGCCGACGTCGAGCAGCAAATCGCCGAGCGCCTGCGCGGCGGTTGATCGAACCAATGACAACGACCGTCGGCGTTCCCACCGGAGCGCCGACACCGTGTCGGTCCACGCCGTGCCGACGTGAGCGTCGGCGCTCCGAAGGGCATCATGTCGGACGTGATCAAAAGATGTCTGAAAGCCGCCGCCCGTGAGCCTTGCCACCGCCGTGCCGCCGGAGCGCCGACACCCTGTCGGCCCGGGCCGCCGACGTCCACGTCGGCGCGAAAAGCCAGTGACGGAAAAAGCTGAGCG
>JANQJV010000182.1 GCA_028281465.1 Azospirillaceae bacterium
AAACTAAGCTTGGCGTGTCCAAATATAGTAGCAAAAGCAAACTTCGCTGCTATATATGCGCTCGGAAAACTGGACTGTTTCATCCCCGGCAGGTCGGCCAGAAGGCCGGTGAGGGGCTAACAAGAAACGACGCCCTCTCTGTGAGGTGCTCGCCGGGGTTTTGCGGGGTCTAGAGCACGGGCTTCGCGGCACCAATGAACGACCGACCTTCATGCCGACAACCGTGCTCTGGGGCACGGCGTTTCTGCGTTTGTCTTGGAAATCCGGGGTCAGGGCGCGCCGTGCCCCAGCTGACGATTCGGTGCGCATTGATTTGGCGCCCTTTTTCAACGTGTGTGCCTCCCGTCGCGCCGACGCTCGAAATCCTCATGGGCGGACTCCGTTGGCGTGCCGCTGCCAGATTGCCCCGAAGGCGCTCTCCAGATTGCGGGCGAACCGCGGCGTGTCGAACAGCGGGGAATGCGGGCGGGCGGCGATCAGTCCGGCACGCAGGGCGGCCAGGGCCGGCGGGTCGCGCAGCAGGTCCAGCGCGATGCGTTCGTAAGCGGCCAGATCGGGGCACGCGAGGTCGGGCACGCCGGCCGCCCTGACCAGGCTGGCGCCGACGCGGGCGACGAAGCTGTCGCCGGGGCAGGTGAGCACGGGCAGGCCGGCCCACAGGGCGTCGCTGGCCGTGGTGTGGGCGTTGACCGGCAGCGTGTCCAGGAATAAATCGGCGAGGGCGTGCCGGGCCAGGTGTGCGGCGGTGTCCAGGCGCGGCGCGAACACCAGGCGGTGGCTGGCGATGCCCCGTGCCGCCGCTTCCGCACGCAGGTTGGCGGCGGCTTCGGGCCCTGCATCCAAGAGCCACAGCACGGCGGCCGGCACGGCGCGCAGCAGGCGCATCCACAGGGTGAACAGGGCCGGCGTGAGCTTGTAAAGACTGTTGAAGCAGCACAGCACCGGGCCGGTCTCGGGCAAGCCGGCGTCGGTGCGGCTGGGGCTGGGGCCGATCGGCCGATGCCGGTCGTTGCACTGGTAGCTGTCGGGCAGCCGCACCAGCGTTTCGGAGAAATGGGCGTGGTGTGCCGGCGGCACCGTGACCGCATCGGCAAGGAAGTAATCGATGAACGGTGCGCCGGTGGTCGCCGGATAGCCCAGGTAATGCACCTGCACCGGCGCCGGGCGTTGGGCGGCGATTTCCAGCCGCGCTCCTTGGGTGTGGCCCTTCAGCTCGACCAGTATGTCGACGCCGTCGTCATGGATGCGCTGGGCGGCCTCCGGGGCGCCGGCGCCGTGCAGATCGACGAAACGGTCGAAGCCGCGGCCGAGCCGTGCGCGCAGCGGGCCGCCGTCGTCGGCACCGTAGGAGTAGCCGAACACCGTCACCGTGCGGCGGTCGTGGCATTCGATCAGATCGGCGATCAGCGTCGCGGTGGCATGCTCCTGGAAATCCGCCGACAGATAGCCGAGCCGCACCGGTCCGTCGCGCGCCCGCACCGGCGCCCCCGGCGGGCAGAGCGACGGCCAGCCGGCATACCGGGCCGCCACGTAGCGTTCGGCAGCCCGACGCTGCGCCGGGCCGTCGGCGCCCTCGGCCAGCAGGCTGAACGGGTGCACGACCGCAGCCGGGGCAGCGGCGGCGGCGAGCACGCGTGCCGACACCTCGGCCCGACCCGGCCAACGCGCCAGCAGCTTGCGCCAATGCGACAGCGAGGCCAGCACGCTTGCCGGCTCCGGCACGCCGGCGTCGAGCGCGGCCTCCGCCATGGTGATCGCCTCAGCCAGGGCGTCCTGGTCGCGCAGCACCTGGGCCAGATTGGCCAGCGCCTGCGGCCAGCCGGGCTTGAGGGACAGGGCCCGGCGGTAGGCGTGCTCCGCCTCCGCTGGTCGGCCTTGAGCCTTCAGGGCGTTGCCCAGCGTCAGCACGGCTTCCGGCAAATCCGGTTGCGAGGCCAGGGCGGCACGGGCGGAGTCGGCCGCGGCGCGGGCATCCCCGCCGGCCAGATGCAGGGAGGCCAGATTGGCGTGGGCCGGTGCCAGTCCCGGGTCGCACACCAGGGCCTGTGCGTAAGCAGCGCGGGCGTCGGCGGATCGGCCGAGGGCTTGCCAGGCCAGGCCCAGATTGAACCAGGCGGCGGCAAAACCCGGTTGCAGGGCGAGGGCGGCCCGATGGGCCGCCGTCGCTTCGGCCGTCCGGCCGGCCGCCGCCAGCGCCACGCCCAGATTGGTGAACAGCCGGGCCGACGTCGGGTTGGCGGCCAAGGCAGCGCGGAAGCCACCGGCGGCGTCGGCCGGCCGGCCGGCACGCAGAGCAGAGCCGGCGGCCCCCGCCAGCGTTGCCGCCCGGGCCGTGGCGGCCGCGTCCGGCCCGACCGCGGCGGAACGGGCCAGTTGCGCTTTGGCCGGCGCCTGATCCGGGTCCAGGGCCAAGGCCAGGCGCCACGCCACCTGTGCCGCGCCGGCCTGGCCCAGCGAAGCCCGCATCAGGCCCAGATTGGCATGGTAGTCGGCCACCGCGCCGTTGCGGGCAATGGCGCGTTCGACGAGGGCGGCGCCGGCCGACGCGTCACCGTCCTGTGCCGTCAGCACGCCCAGCAGATGCAGGGCGTCGGGTGGGCCGCCGCGATCGACCAGGGCCTGATACAGGCGGCGGGCTGTGGCGTGGTCGCCGGCCCGGTGGGCGGCAACGGCCGCCGCCAGCGTGGCCTCGGCTATTTGCGCACCCAGCCGCCGCCGGGGTTCTGGACATAGATGCCGGCCGGAGCGGAGCCGATCAGGCGCTGGGCGGCGATGCGCTGTACCTGGTCGACCGGCACGCCGCGCTGGGATGCGATTTGCCGGTATTTCTGCATCCGCCCGCGATTGACCTGATCGACCAGTTGGCGCACGTCACCCGACACCGAGCCCGAGACCAGGCCGACCAGACCGTCGGCGCGTTCGCCGACCAACCCCTGACGCATGGCGGACGCCAGGTCCGCTGCTCCGGCCGTGCCGACCGGCGCCAGTGCCAGCAGCAGGGCAATTGCAAGAATGGCTGCGTTTCGCATGGCGCTGCCTACTCCAACGGGAACGCGAACAAGTCCGGATCGTCCTGGAACGCTTCCTCCAGGTCGCCTTCGACCTTGAGGCGCACCTCCTGTTCGATCCGGATGTTGAGATTGATTTCGATCGGCTTGTCCGGCGCTTCCACCCGCACGGTGGGTGAACAGGCGCCCGTTAGAAGGAAGGCTGCCGCCGCAGCGACGCCCAAGGGCCACGGCATGGCCCGGGCCGTTCGGGCCGCGCCTGCCGTTCCGGTCGCATCCGGTATCCCGGCCATGTCGGTTGGTTCCCTTTCTGTCGTCGTCGTCGTCGTGGCCGCCGTGGTGCTCATCCGCCCCGCCGTTGCCGTTGAAACCACTCGCTCCGTCGCAGGATCTCCATCGGCATGTGATAGAGTCTGAGGTTCTCGTTCAAGATGGTTCCCAGCTCTCCGGATAAACTCACCTCGAGATTCGTCGTATGCCCGTCCTGAACGTCGGGATTGCGCCCGTTCAGGGTCGCCGGGGCCGACATTTCGCCGCCGAGCGGACCGGTGACGGACAGCTCCAGCGTTTCGTACTGGAAGTTCTGCAGCATGCGGCGCACCAGATCGGTATAGCCGCTGGCGCCACTGGCGAGCAACTCCTGGTCCGAGTCGGGTCGGTAGCGCAGCACGCCGGGACCGGTCGTGGTCACCCGGCCGCCCTCGAGACTGACCGCGCCGTCGCGCAGCCGGATCGGCACGCGGCCGCGCAGGGTGCCGGTGCCGGTCAGGCCCTCGACCCCGGCCAGATCGATCAGCGTGCCCAGATCGACCCGGAAAAACCGGATCGAGAACGCGCCATCGCGCACCGGCAGGGCGAAATGGACGGGTTCCAGCGCAACCCGGCCGCCCGCCAATTGCCAGGACCCGCCGTACAGCTCCAGGCGTTGCGGTGTCGGCAGCGCGAAGCTGAGCCGGCCGTTTTCGAGCGGGGCGGCGGCGAGCAGACGGCGCATGCGCACGGTCTGTGGTTCCGGCATCTCCGGGGGCCAAAGATTCGCGAATGTCAGGCGCGTCTCCAGGCCGATCGTGGTCAGATACTGGGTCGCGAGGGTGATGTCGTCCAGCGTCACGATGGCGGGCAGCCGCACCCCGCGTCTGCCCCAGCGCACGCTGCCCGAGGCCGACAGGGTGCCGGCGACGGCATTGAAATACGGTGCGCTGGCCGGCGACAGGGTGGCGCTGTCCGGTCCTTGGTCGCCCAAAACCACCGGCTGTACGGTGTAATCGAGCCGGCCGGCGCCGGAAGTGTTCGTTCGAATACTGCCGTCTATCTGCACGGGCACCGTGCGGCCGGTCAGGGTGAGGGTGCCGCGCCAGCCTTCGGCCGCCTGCCGCAGGGCCACGGAGCCGTTCAGCGGAGCGAAAGCCGGCAGTTCGACCGTATGGCGCAGCGTGGTGATGGAAGCGTCCAGGCCGACCGGCGGATCGGACCCGGGTCGAACGCGGATCGTCGCGTCGGCGCCTGTCGCCGACAGGCTGACTGCGGGCAGGCCGAGCGGCGCGGACCGGAGCGTCACGTCCAGCGGTCCCAGACCGAAGCCCGGCGTCAGCGCCACGGTCACGCCGAGCCGCTCGGCAACGCCGCGGATCGGCCCCTCCGCACCGCCGGGCCGGCGCAGGTGGAACGGCACGGCGTCGGCGGTGGCCGCCAGACGGCCGGCGCCGGCTTCGGCACCGGCAAGGACGAGGTCGACCAACGCCTGGTTGGGTGGGGCGGCCAGGCAGGCCGTCAGCGGCTCGGCGGCGGTGATGCCGAGTGCCGGGTCCGGCAGCACGGCCGTGTCGACGCAGCCGTCCGGATGGAAGGCGAGCCGCCCGCCGGCCAGCGTCAGGCGGCCACGACCGGCCAGATCGAGCCGAGCGATGCGGCCGGCCAGACGCCCGTCCTGCAGCAGGACCGCAAGCGTGGCCTCGGCCGTCAGGCTTTCCGGCGATTCCAGGTCCCGGACGGTGGCGTCGATGTCGATCGAGGCCGGGCCACCGCCGAGGCCGGTCGCGTCTAGCCAGGGCAGGCGGTCCGCCGCCGTCAGGTCGGCCTTGGCCTCGACCCGCAGAGTGGCTTGCGGCGTGAGCCGATCGAGACGTGCCGAGGCGGACAGGGTGCCGAGGGTGCCGACCGTGACCGCGGCCTCGGTGCTGAGGCCGTCCGCGGTCGACGCCGAAAGGGTGAGCCGGCCGGTCACGGGCTGGTTGTGCGCCGGGCCGATGCGCCACAACGCCTCGTCCAGCGTCGCCGTCGCCTGCAGGTGAGCCGATGGCGACAGGGTTGCCGACACGGTCAGCGTCCCGCGCGAGCCGCCATGATGCAGGCGCAACCAGCCGTCGACCGTCAGTCCGGCTTCCGGGTCGACATCCCCGGTGGCCGACAGTTCGGCGCCGATGGCGCCGAACGGGGTGGAGACCGTGAGGTCGGCGTCGCGTACATCGATCCGGCGTACCGGCACGGCGCCGGGGCCGGCGGGCGCCGCGGCGCCGCGTCTGGCACCGCCGGGCAATGGGACACCGGCGAGGCGCACCGAGCCGTCCTCAGCCACGGCCAGCGGCAGCCGGACGGCGCCGAGGCTGATCCGGTCGATGCGCCCCTGGAGCAGGGTCGCGGGACGATACGTCACCACGACGGCGCCGACGTGGGCGTCCGGAGCCAGCGTCACGGCGCCGGCGGCGCCGTGCAGGCCGATCCGGTCGATCCGGACATCGGCGGTGGTAAACCCGAAGGCGACCAATTCGCGTTGCGCGATGCCGGCCGCACTGGCCAGCAGGCCGGGCCACGCCAGCACCAGCGCCGACCCGGCCAGCAGGACGAGGGACAGGAGATGGGACAGGACGCCGGCGACCCACCGGCCCACCCCGGTCCAGCCCAATGCTGCCCGGCCCACTGCTGACATCACCGCGACTCCTCCACTTTCTTCAAACGCCAAGCTGCCGTATGGTGCCCGCCGAAACCGTCAAATCTGGAAGGATTCATCATGAAGCGGGCGCTTGGGCGGGCACTGGCCGCTTTCCTCGCACTGTTCGGTTGGGCCGGCGTCGCGGCGGCCCAGGATCTGGAAAACACGCTGTACCTGGAGCTAGAAGACGGCCGCGTCGTGATCGAGATGCGCCCCGATCTGGCGCCGAATCACGTGGCGCGGATCAAGCAACTGGCACGCCAGGGCTTTTACGACGGCATCGTGTTCCATCGGGTGATCCCCGGCTTTATGGCCCAGACCGGCGATCCGACCGGGACGGGGGCCGGCGGCTCAGGCCAGCGCCTGCGCGCCGAGTTTAGCCAGGCGCCGCATGAGCGCGGCACCGTCTCCATGGCGCGCACCAGCGACCCGAACAGCGCCGACAGCCAGTTCTTCATCATGTTCGACCGGGCCCCGCATCTGGATGGGCAATACACCGTGTGGGGTCAGGTGGTGGACGGCATGACCTACGTCGACCGCATCAAGAAGGGTCTGGGGGCCGGCAACGGAATCGTGACCGACCCTGACCGCATCGTCAGCCTGCGCGTCGCCGCCGATGTGACCAACTGATCCACTTTCTGCACTGCTCTGGGCGGATCAGCGGCGGGGTACCAGGCGTGCCACGTAGGAGGTGCGCGCAGTCGTCGCACGGGCCGGCTTGTTGTCGCGCAGGATCACCGGGTCGGGGGCCACCGGCGGCCGGTGGAAACGCCGTGCGTTTCCAGGCGCCGGCTGCTTGGCGTCGGCGGTTTCGATCCGTGTCGGTTTGCGCGCCAGGCCCTTGCGCAGGACGGCAGAGACGCCGTCGGTCTGTCGCTCCTCACGGCGGCGGTCCAGCAGTCCGGCAAGCCGGCCGGCCGAGGTGGTGTCGAGGCGCGATCGACCGTTCAGCGATCGCGCCATGGCCGCAACCGAACCGCCGGCCCCGCCGTTTCGTCGGTCGGTGCTCAGGCGGGCCGGCGTCGGCCATGGCTCGTTGTCGCTTGGTTCGGGCAACGCCCGTGCCGCGTGCACGGCGGTGCGTGGTGTGGGAAGTGGCTCGAAGTCCGCATCCAGGATGGGCCGTTCCGGCTCTGGCAGCGCCGAGCGGATCCGTGGCGCTGCCGGGCGGCTGCCGCGGGCGACGCCCCGGTCGGTCCTCCCCGATCCGGGGATGCCTGCGAGGGCCCGCCCGGTGCGGGCGACCAGCCCCGCCGCTGCCTTGGAGGCCGCGAGCAGCCCTTTGCCGGTGCTGCCGGCCACGGCCAACGCCTGCCGGGTGGCCATGCGGCGGCGTTCATCGCGCTGGCGTTCGGCCAGCACGGTGCGCAATTGGCGCAGGGCCCGGGTGCGCATACGATAGACCGTGCTGACGATGGCATGGGCAATCAGCGCACCGCCGGCCAGATGGAACAGCGCCGTGATGAGCAGGCTGACGCTGACCAGGAGCGGCATGACGAAGATCAGCGCGCCCAGAGCTGCCGACAAGACGGCGGCCAGAAAATCGCGGCGTTCGCGCAGGATGTTGATGGCGGCCAGGGTGGTGAAGAACACCAGGGCCGTGATGCCGATGTCGAGCAGCATGGAGGGCCTCGCCGCGCCGCACGGGCGCCGCACCCGGCGCCCGGTCTTTCCACATGCCGCAGCGCAGGAAATATTTCAAGCACCAAGCCGGCGTTCTCAACGTCCCGCGTTCAATCACCGTCTCGGAAAACCATTGAGCTGGGGCGCCGGATTGGCCATTGTGCACGGCTGTTGACGCTTTACGTCGTCTGTCTTCCCACGAGTCTGTCATGCCCGGCGCGCGGATCACCCTGTTCGACACCACCTTGCGGGATGGCGCCCAAACCGAGGGCGTGGATTTTTCCATCGCCGACAAGATGGCGATTGCGCGCGAACTGGACCGGCTCGGCATCGACTACGTCGAAGGCGGTTGGCCCGGAGCCAATCCGACCGATGATCGAGTATTCGCTGAGCCGCCGCGGCTTGCCCAAGCCCGCTTCACCGCTTTTGGCATGACGCGCCGTCCTGGGCGCAGTGCCGCTAACGACCCGGGCCTGGCCGCGCTGCTGCAGGCCGACTGCCAAGCCATCTGTCTGGTTGGCAAGACCTGGGACTTCCATGTCGACCAGGCGCTCGGTATCGAGCGGCGGGAGAACCTGTCGCTGATCGCTGACAGCATTGCCGCCGCCGTGGCCGCCAAGGGCGAAGCGCTGTTCGATGCCGAGCATTTCTTCGATGGCTACAAGGCCAACCCGGACTATGCGTTGGACTGTCTGTTGGCCGCGCGCGAGGCCGGTGCGCGCTGGATCGTGTTGTGCGACACCAATGGCGGTACGCTGCCGCACGAGATCGGGCGAATCGTGGCCGAGGTCGCCCGGCACATCCCGGGTGATCGGTTGGGCATCCACACGCACAACGACACCGAGAACGCCGTTGCCAATTCGCTGGCGGCGGTCCAGGCCGGCGCGCGCATGGTGCAGGGCACCTTGAACGGGCTGGGCGAACGCTGCGGCAACGCCAATCTGGTGGCGCTGATCCCCACCCTGACCCTGAAACTGGGCTATGAGACCGGGGTCGACCGCAACCGGCTGCGCTTGCTGACCGAGATCAGCCGCGCGCTGGACGAGCGGCTCAACCGCACGGCCAACCGGCACGCCGCCTATGTCGGCCACTCCGCCTTCGCGCACAAGGGCGGGCTGCACGTCTCGGCCGTGGAGAAGAATCCCGCCTTCTACGAGCACACCGACCCGGCCCTGGTCGGCAACCGGCGCGCCATCGTCATCTCCGACCAGGCCGGGCGCTCCAACGTGTTGGCGCGGTTGCGCGACATGGGCGTGGACGCCGAACCGGACGACCCGCGCGTCGCCGATCTGGTCACGCTGATCAAACAGCGCGATTTCGAAGGCTATGCCTACGACACGGCGCATGCCAGCTTCGAGCTGCTGGTGCACCGCAAGCTGGGCAAGGCGCCGGATTACTTCGACCTCTTGCGGTTTTCGGTCACCGACGAACGGCGCTTCAATGCCGTCGGCACGCTGGTCACGGAGTCGGAAGCCACGGTTAAGGTGCGCGTCGGCGACATGGTGCACCACGAGGTGGCCGACGGCAACGGCCCAGTCAACGCCATCGACAAGGCCCTGCGCAAGGCGCTGGAACGGCACTACCCGGCGCTCAACGACACCTGGCTGATCGACTACCGGGTGCGCATCCTGCACGCCAACGATGCCTCCGGCGCCATGCCGCGGGTGATGATCGAGAGCACCAACAGCGCCGGCGCGTGCTGGACCACCATCGGCGTGTCGACCAACATCATCGACGCCTCGTTCGACGCGCTCGGCGACAGCTTCACCTACCGCCTGTTCCGTGACGGCGTGGCGGCGAAACACCCGTGACCGAGGCGGCATCCGACAGCGCCTTGGATGGTCTGGGCCCGGCCATCATCTTGGTCGATCCGCAGTTGGGAGAGAACATCGGCACCGCGGCGCGCGCCATGCTGAACTGTGGTCTGACCGAGCTGCGGTTGGTGCGCCCGCGCGACGGCTGGCCGAACGAGCGCGCGTTTGCCGCCTCGTCCGGTGCCGACCATGTGGTGGAGCACGCGCAGCTCTTTGGGTCGACGGAAAGTGCCGTTGCCAAGTTGGAACGGGTTTACGCCACCACGGCGCGCAACCGCGGCATGGTGCAGCGCATCTTGACGCCGCGCGCCGCGGCGGCCGAGATGCGTGCCTATGCTGTCGGCGGTGGGCGCATCGGTGTATTGTTCGGGCCGGAGCGCACCGGCCTGCTCAACCCGGATCTGAGCCTGGCCGACGCCCTGATCACGGTGCCGCTCAACCCGGCTTATTCCTCACTCAATCTGGCTCAGGCGGTTCTGCTGATTGCCTACGAATGGTACCAGGCGACGTCGGCGGCGGCGGTATCGCCCGATGCTCTGCACATGGGACAGACACGGCAAGCCACCAAGGCGGAACTGCTCAACCTGTTCCGCCACCTGGAGTCCGAGCTGGACCAGTGCGGCTTCTTCTCCACCGAGGAGATGCGTCCGGCCATGGTGCGCAACCTCCGTGCGCAGTTCGAACGGATGGCCATGACCGAGCAGGAGGTGCGCACCTTTCACGGCGTGATTGCATGCCTAACCGGTCGGAAGATGCGGGTCCGATGAGCCGATCCAATCCTCTACGGGCGTTAATGCATCCGAGCCGGATTCGGTGTCGTTGCGAGGATCGTCCTGGCCGTCTTGGGCAACGAAATACGCCAAGGCTCGGTCGGCGCCCTTGACATGGCCGGTGAACCACTGACGCACGAACCGGAAGGCGCGATCCGCGACCTGCGTCGGTTCATGCGCCAGGTCGTGTTGTATTTGTGCCAGATCGGTAATGAATGCGGCGTGCTCCTCAGCGTGACCGGCCAACTGCGGGTAACCGCAGGCCCGCATGAATTGCTCTTCGCGAGCAAAATGCGCGCCGATATGGTCAGTCAAGCGGGCGAGTACGGCCTCCACCGTCGCTTCGGGCGCGCGCTCGGAGCGGGCCGTTTCAAGCTGTCGCATGAGGTTGAAAATCAAGCGATGGTCGGCATCCAAGGCGTCATCGCCGAGAAGCACGTCATCGGTCCAGCTGTCATCAACCGGCTCGGATGGCTCCGGCTGAATTGATTTCATGGACCCCTACCACTCTTCCGTTGCTCTGGTCCCATACATTTAGGTTACAAGACGCTCCGGACCATCGCAAGTCGAGTGGATCCGGAGACCGGGCCGGCGACGGCCGGCCGTTGACCTTAGCCAGTCGCGCATCCCGGGTGGCCGGGGGGACTGCGATGGAGAACCACCATGGCGCTGATCACCCCGCGGACGCCGGCCGGCGTGATGGAGCTGTTGCCGCGCCAGCAGATTGCCTTCCAGCGCATGCTCGACACGATCCGTCGCGGCTTCGAACGCTACGGCTTCCTACCGATCGAAACTCCGGTGTTCGAGACCGTCGACGTGCTCCTGACCAAGAGCGGCGGCGAGACCGAGAAGCAGATCTATTTCGTACAGTCGACGGGCGCGCGTCAGCAGGGCCGCGAACCGGACATGGCGTTGCGCTTCGACCTGACCGTGCCCTTGGCGCGCTATGTCGCCGAGCATGAGCGCGGCCTGGTGTTCCCGTTCCGGCGCTATCAAATGCAGCGCGTATACCGTGGTGAGCGGGCGCAGAAGGGCCGCTACCGCGAGTTCACCCAATGCGACATCGACGTTATCGGCAAGGACACGCTGCCGTTGCTCTATGATGCGGAGATGCCGGCGGTGATCAATCAAGTGTTCGGTGACCTGGCGTTCGGCGACTTCACCATTAACCTCAACAACCGTAAGCTGTTGGCCGGGCTCCTGGCCGGCTTGGGCGTCGACGGCGCCGAGCCCCAGCGGCTTGCCCTGCGCGAGATCGACAAGCTGGACAAGCTGGACCGCGAGGCGGTCGCTCGGAACCTGGTCGCGGCCGATGTCGGCCTGGACGTGGCCGGGGCTGAGCGCCTGCTCGGCCGGCTCGACCACCAGGCCGGCAATGCGGACATCCTGGCCGATCTTGCGGCGCTCGGCATTGACAATGCGCCGTTCCGCACCGGCCTGGACGAGCTCGGCCAGGTCGTCGCCGGCGTCGCCGCCCTCGGTGTGCCGGAGGAGCGGTTGCGCATCAATCTGGCGATCGCGCGCGGCCTCGATTACTACACCGGCACGGTGTATGAGACCCTGCTGAACGCCAACCCAGGATTGGGCAGCGTCTGCTCTGGTGGCCGCTACGACGACCTGGCCAGCCAATACACCAGATCGCGTCTGCCAGGCGTCGGCCTGTCCATCGGCGCCACGCGCCTGTTCTCCCAGCTCCTGGATGCCGGCTTGGTGGGCGCCGAAGACCGGCCAGACACCGTGCTGGTCACCCAGTTCGACGATACCATGACCGAAGACACCCTGCGCGTCGCTGCCGGCTTGCGTGCCGAGGGTCTCACCGTCGAGGTTCAGTTCTCCCCCGGCAAAATCGCCCGCCAGCTCAAATACGCCGACCGCGCCGGCATCCGCTTCGCCGTGTTGCGTGGCGAGGTCGAAGTGGCCCGCAGCACCGCCCTGATCAAACGCATGGACACGGGTGCCCAGGAGGAAGTCCCGCTGCCCGGCCTGGCGGCACGGTTGAAGCAGATGATGGGGTAGCTCGGTCCTCGCTCGTCGGCCCCTTCCGGCAAATCCCCGCGATGGAAACCGGATGAACTGCGTTCGGACGACGAATGCCGTGTTCCAGACGACACCGGCGGGTCGATCGAGGAGACCCCGGGGATGTCGATTGCCAGCGGCAGGAGTCATCCATGGTCGATCAGGTCGGGTCGGCTGAGCGGCAATCATTTATCGTAAAGCGTGCCCAAAAAACCACAATAGCCAGGAAGCTCCCCTGTTTCTTGGCCGCGGCCTTGCGAACAGCGGTGCACGTCGCTCCTGGGATTGAGAGGCGTAGCCCGGCCCATCCGACCGGTCACGTCCGAGCGACGCCTTTGTGCTCGTCGTGCCGGCTTTGGGCTCTTGGTGAGCGCCGGCACCTCACCCGGCCGTTCTTGCCGCCATCCTGTCCCGCTTCGGGTGGGAGAAGTCCCCGGCATGTCCCGGTCCGACCGGATCTGTCTGGCCCAGTCGAGAGACCGCAGATGCGCGCGGCGCATCCTTGTGGCGTTGCATCGTTGTTTCATAGGGATCGTCCGAGGTTCCATGGTGGTCTGATCAACCGCCATGTGCTTGAAGCTCTGGACCATGTCTGCAGTGCGCTTCGTGCTTGTTGGAGTCTAGAGCGTTTTCCGCTCACGTTGGTTCGCGGAATCCACTCTAGTCCCACACCGGCCTTTCGACCGACCCACCATGACCGAAACGGTGGCTTTTCGACGGCGTGCCCTATTTATAGCACGGTTGTTGGCATGAAGATCG
>JANQJV010000235.1 GCA_028281465.1 Azospirillaceae bacterium
GCCCTGTTTCGGAGCGCCGGCCTCCTTGCCGGCTGGACCGCCGGCTTCCAGCCGGCCCGGACCACGCCCAGCCGCCGGCCGCCAAGATGGCGGCGGTCCAGCCGGCAGGGATGCCGGCGGCTCCTCGTTCAGCGCCGAAACCGAACCTGTCGTCAATGCGGGCCATGGGTATTACCTGGGCAAGGGCATCTAACAGGCGCCGCTACCGCATGGGTCGTTGGGGGTCGGCGAACCCGGGCGGCACCAAGGCAGCCTGGAACCAGTGCACGAAGGTGATCATGCTGAACACCGGCAGGCCTGTGGCGGCCCGAATATCGGCAGCATAGGGTGTCATGTTGGTGCACTCCAGCACCAGCGCGCCCAGGTCAGGGTGGCGGGTCTGCAGGGCCCGTGCCGCGTCCACGTTGTCGGCCCGGGCCGCTGCCACATCCAATTCCGGCTCGTCGTTCAAGATCACCCGGGTGAACGCCCGCCCACCCTCGGTGCTGCCGATCGGCGTATCCGTTGGCACGCCGGCCTTGGCGAGATGCTCGGCCGACAGGGTCGATGCCGAAATGGTCAGCACGCCGCATCGCCGACCCGGCGGCAAGAGGCGATTCACCATCGCCACCTGTAGGAGCGAGGAGGCTGCGACCGGCACGCCGACCGCCCTGGCCAACTCGTCCTGAAACAGGGACAGGAACCCGCAATTGGTCGTGAGGCCGTCGGCTCCCTCGGCCACCAGGTCCTGTCCGGCTGCAATGAACGCGTCCAATAGCCCTTCGGCGCGCTGGCATACGACGCGCTCAGGCGACGCGTTCCGCACCACGCGATACAGAACCGGGAATGCCCAGGTAAGCGCGTTACCCATGTCGCCAGGAATGCGTGGGAACCGTGCGTCCAACATCAGAATGCCGATGGCAGCACCATAGATCGCTTTTCCTCCCGTTACCGTCATGGCTCCCCCGTCGCCTCTCCACCATCGCCGCAGTGCGGTGCCGGTTGACACCCTTCGGACCGGTTGGCACTGTGAAAGCCCTTATCATGCATTCTCCTGGAACGGTCGATCACGCTTTGTGCGGCGGTTCGGTTCAGAGCCGCTGATCGGGAGGCTTCGGGCGCCGATGACAGACCGGACAGGTTCAAGGCCGATGGGCCGCACCCAAGTGTCCAGGGTTGCGCCATGACGCAGGACGTCGGTACGCTGCCGAACAAACGGTATACGGTCGCCGTAGTCGGGGCCGGGATCGTCGGCGTCTCCACGGCCATCTGGTTGCAGCGCGCCGGACACGACGTGGTCGTGATCGACCGGACTGGGCCGGGCCGGGAAGCCAGCTACGGCAATGGCGGCATCCTGGCCTCGTGTTCGGTGGTGCCGGTGACCACGCCGGGTCTGCTCGGCAAGGCGCCGCGCTTGGTGTTCGACCCGACCCAGCCGCTGTTCCTCAAGTGGTCCTATGTGCCGCGTCTGCTGCCGTGGCTTGTGCACTATCTCAGTCATGCCAATCCTGTGGATGCCGGTCGGATTGCGGCCGCGCTGTACCCGATCGTCGGCGACAGCCTGGCCGACCATCGGGCCTTGGCCCAAGGTACGCCGGCCGCAGACTGGATCGTCCCGTCCGACTACCTGTATCTCTATGGAGATCGCGCCGCCTTCGAGGCCGATGCGTTTGGCTGGTCCCTGCGCAAGGCGCACGGCTTCACGTGGGACGAGTTGGACGGGCCGGCCCTGAAGGCGTACGACGCCGTCCTGGAAAACTTCGGTTTTGCCGTGCGGCTCGGCGAACACGGATATATCGCTGATCCCGGCCGCTATGTGGAGCACCTGGCCGCGCATGTCGTGGCTGACGGCGGTCGCCTCCTGTGTGCCGAGGTCAGCGACATCGTCTCCGAAGCGGGCCGGGTCATCGGCGTACGGGCGGGCGGCGAGACCATTGCGTGCCAGGCCGCGGTGATCGCGGCCGGCGTCTGGTCGGTCAATCTGACCAGACGGCTTGGCCTGACCGTGCCGCTGGAGAGCGAACGCGGCTATCACCTGGAGCTGTGGGCGCCGTCGGTCACCCCGCGGGCGCCGATCATGGTGGCGGCGCGCAAATTCGTGGTCACGCCGCTGCGCGGCCGGCTGCGCCTGGCCGGGGTGGTCGAGTTTGGCGGCCTGGACGCGCCGCCGTCGCAGGCGCCGGTCGGCTTGTTGAAGAATAACATCCGCGCCGCCCTGCCTGGGCTGACCTGGGAGGAGGAAACCGAATGGATGGGCCACCGGCCGGCACCGGTCGATTCGATCCCGGTCATCGGTCCGGTGCCCGGCGTCGATGGTGCGTATCTCGCCTTCGGCCACCATCACGTCGGTTTGACCGGCGGGCCGAAGACCGGGCGGCTGTTGGCCCAGCTCATTTCGGGCCACACGCCCGACATCGATCTTGCACCTTACGACCCGGGACGGTTTCGATAGGCGGCCCCGGGCCCGATGGGCATCAATCGCAACGGCACCGAAGTGCCAAATCTCCAGGGAGAAACCACCATGCGTCTTGCGACCACGCCGCTTGCCATCGCCGCCACGGTGCTCGGCGCCGCCACGGCCCAGGCGGAGAAATGGGATATGCCGCTGGCCTATGCGGCGACCAATTTCCATTCGGAGAACGCGGCCGTGTTTGCCGAGTGCGTCACCAACGGCACCGAGGGTGCTCTCGAAATCGTCACCCACCCATCCGGCTCCCTGTTCAAGGGCAACGAGATCAAGCGTGCGGTGCAGACAGGCCAGGCGCCGATTGGCGAGCGGCTCTTGTCGGCGCACCAGAATGAAAACATCCTGTTCGGCGTCGACTCGATCCCGTTCCTGGCCACATCGTTTGACGATTCGGTCATGCTTTGGCAGGCCGCACAGCCGACCATCGAGCGCATTCTGGACGAACAGAACCTGGTGTATCTGTACTCCGTGCCGTGGCCGCCGCAAGGCCTGTACTTCAAGCAGCCGGTCGACTCGGTGGCCGACATGCAGGGCATCAAGTTCCGCTCGTACAACAATGCCACGGCGCGTATGGCCGAACTCATGGGCATGCTGCCGGTGCAGATCGAAGCGGCGGAACTGTCCCAGGCGTTGGCCACCGGCGTGGCCGAGAGCTTCATTTCCTCCGGCGCCACCGGCTATGACCGGAAGGTGTGGGAGCACCTGACCCATTTTTACGAGGTCGATGCCTGGCTGCCGCGCAACAGCGTGTTCGTCAACAAGGACGCCTGGAACGCTCTGGACGAGGCCGCCCAGGCCGTCGTCCGCGAATGTGCCGATGCCGCTGATGCCGAAGGTCTGCAGCGGGCCAAGGATTACACCCAGTTCACGCTCGACGGTCTGGCCGAAGGCGGCATGGAGGTCGGCCCGCCGGGCGACCAACTGGTCGAAGATCTGCGCGCGGTCGGTGCCACCATGACCGAGGAGTGGCTGAGCTCCGCCGGCGACGAAGGCCGCGCCATCGTCGACGCCTTCAACGCCCTGTAGTCCTTGCTACCAGCCCGGGCCGGGGCAGCCGCTCCGGCCCACCCCTCCACCCCCCTATTCCATGAGGCCCAGATGCGAGCCGTCGGCCGAGTCCTCCGGCGCATGCTTGATGCCCTGTACTTCGCCGGCGGGGTCATCGCGGCGCTGTTCATGATCGCCATCCTGGTGATCATCGTGCTGCAGATGGTGGCGCGCTGGACCGGGGAGATTTTCCCGGGCGGGCCGGACTACGCCGGTTACTGTATGGCCGGCGCCTCGTTCTTCGCCTTTGCCTATGCGCTCAACCACGGCGCGCACATCCGGGTGTCGATCCTGCTCAACGCGCTCGGCAAGAGCCGGCGCTGGCTGGAAATCTGGTGCTTCGGCATCGGCGCGCTGCTGGCCAGCTATTTCGCTTGGTATGCCGTTCGCGGCACCTATTGGTCCTGGAAGCTGAACGACATCAGCCAGGGCCAGGACGCCACGCCGATCTGGATTCCGCAACTGGCCATGTCGGCCGGCACCATCCTGTTTGCGATTTGTTTCTGGGATCACTTGGTCCGCCTGATTTTCGGCGGCAACCATGGCATCCGCAGTGAAACGGTCGAACAGCACGACGCGGAGTGAGGACCCAATCCCATGGAACAACTCGCCGCCATCGGCATTTTCCTGTTCGTCCTGTTCCTGCTGCTTGGCACCGGCGTTTGGGTCGGCTTGGCCCTGCTCGGCGTCGCCTTTGTCGGCATGGAGCTGTTCACGGTGCGCCCGCCCGGCGATTCCATGATCACGACAATCTGGACTGCGTCGTCGTCCTGGACTCTAACCGCCTTGCCGCTGTTCATCTGGATGGGCGAGATTCTGTACCGCACGCGCCTGTCGGAGGACATGTTCCGCGGCCTGTCGCCCTGGATGATGCGCCTGCCGGGTGGTCTGCTGCACACCAACATCGTCGGCTGCACTATTTTCGCCGCCGTGTCTGGCTCGTCGGCCGCCACCCTGACCACAGTCGGCAAGATGTCGATCCCGGAGCTGCGCCGGCGCGACTATCCGGAACCCATGGTCATTGGCACGCTGGCCGGCGCTGCTACGCTCGGCCTGATGATCCCGCCGTCGCTGACCCTGATCGTCTACGGCGTCACAATCAACGAGTCCATCACCAAGTTGTTCATCGCCGGCATTCTGCCGGGTTTGGTGCTGGCTAGCCTGTTCATGCTGTACGTGGCTCTGTACGCAATTGTCTCCAAGAGATACAATCCGCGGCCGGAACCGCCCATGGACTTCGTCCAGAAGCTCAAGAATTCCCGGTTCCTGATCCCGGTGATCTGCCTGATCCTTTTGGTGATCGGCTCCATGTATCTTGGCTATGCCACGGCCACCGAGGCCGCCGCCTTCGGCGTCATCGGCTCGCTGGTGCTGGCGGCGAGCCAGGGCTCGCTGACGTTCAAGACCTTTATCGACAGTCTCATGGGCGCCACGCGCACCTCGGCCATGATCGCGCTCATCCTGGCCGGGGCGGCGTTTTTGTCCTTGTCCATGGGCTTCACCGGCCTGCCGCGCGGCTTGGCCAATCTGATCGCCGACATGGAGCTGTCCCAGTTCCAGCTACTCATGGCCCTATTGGCGTTCTATATCGTGCTCGGCTGTTTCCTCGACGGCATCTCCTGCGTCGTGTTGACCATGGCCGTGGTCGAACCCATGGTGCGCAGCGCCGGCATCGACATCATCTGGTTCGGCATCTTCATCACCGTGGCGGTGGAGATGGCGCAGATCACGCCGCCGATCGGCTTCAATCTGTTCGTGCTGCAGGGTATGACGCGCCACGAAATGAGCTTCATTGCGCGCGCCGCCTTCCCTATGTTCCTGATCATGGTGCTCATGGTGTTCATCCTGATCGCCTTCCCAGAACTGGCGACCTGGCTTCCGGAAAACATGCGCACCCGCTAAAACGACCGTTGGAACCGGCTCCGGCTCGGCGCAGCATGCTGGCATTTTGGTGGCGACGACCAGACGCTGTGTGTCCTTGACCCGTCGGAGACCGTCGCTGTCGGAGCATCATGCACTCGCTCGAGCCTCCGTGCAGAGTCCTGCCCACCGTCGAAAAAAATGGCATGGGACATCGCAATCGATCACCATGCCACCCAAACACCAAGCCACCGGGGGGGCGGATGTCGTGGTGGCTTGGTGGGCGTTGTGATGCTTGCGGTGACCCTGCGTCCGATTGGCTATCGAGCGTCGTCTTTGGCCTGGCTACGTAGGACGAATTTCTGGATTTTGCCCGTCGAGGTCTTTGGCAATGGCCCGAATACCACCTTTTTCGGCACCTTGTAGCGCGCCATGTTTTCCTTGGACCAAGCGATGATCTCGTCTTCGGTCACGTCCGGTGCACTTGGGTTGAGCGTCACGAAGGCGCAGGGGACTTCGCCCCATTTTTGATCTGGCCAGGCGACCACGGCACATTCCATGATCGAGGGGTGTTTGTAGAGCGTCTCCTCGACCTCGAGCGAGGAGATGTTTTCGCCGCCGGAGATGATGATGTCTTTGGAGCGGTCCTTGATCTCGATGTAGCCGTCCGGGTGGCAGACGGCCAGATCGCCGGAGTGGTACCAACCGCCGGACAGGGTGCGCTCGGTCGCCGCCGGGTTCTTGAGATAACCCTTCATGACGATGTTGCCGCGCATCATCACTTCGCCGATGGTCTTGCCGTCCCGGGTTACTGGTTCCAGGGTCTCCGGGTTGGCCACCATCAGGCCTTCCAGACAGGCGAACTGGACGCCCTGGCGGGCCATGTACCCGGCGCGCTCCGTCACTGGCAGCCCCTGCCATTCGTCCTTGACCACGCACCCGACCGCCGGGCCATACACTTCGGTCGAGCCATAAAGATGCGTCACCTCGAAGCCCATGGCCTCCATGCGCTCGATGACGATGGACGGCGGCGCGGCACCTCCGGTGGCGATCTTCACCCAGTAGTCCAGCTTGGGTTTGATGTCGTCCGGGGCGTGCACCAGGGCGTTGAGCACGATCGGTGCGCCGCACATGTGCGTCACTCGGTGCTCGGCGATCAATGGGAAGATCAATGCCGGGTCGACTTTGCGCAGGCAGACGTGGGTGCCGAGCTGCGCCGTCACCGCCCAGGTGAAGCACCAGCCGCTGCAGTGGAACATGGGCAAGGTCCACAGGTAGCGGCTGTCTTGGTTCAGGCCGAAGAAAAGCGCGTTACCGAAGGAATTCAGATAAGCGCCGCGGTGGTGGTAGACGACACCCTTGGGATCGCCTGTGGTGCCGGAGGTGTAAAGTAGGTTGATGGCCTCCCACTCGTCCTCGGGCAGGCGCCAGTCTTCGTCCGGGTCGCCTTCGGCCAGAAAGGCTTCGTACTCGATCTTGCCCAGGCGCTTGCGGTCTCCGGTGGCGACCGGGTCGTCGATGTCAATCACGATGATGTCGTGGTCGACCAGCGGCAGCGCCTTCTCGATGACCGGATAGAACTCGGTGTCGGTGAACAGCAGCTTGGCGCCGCCGTGGTTAAGGCAGAAGGCAATGCCGGCGGCGTCGAGCCGAATGTTCAGCGCATTGAGCACGGCGCCGGCCATGGGTGTGCCGTAAAAGGACTCCAACATGGCCGGAATGTTCGGTGCCATGATCGAGACCGTGTCGCCCGCCCGGATACCATGTTTTTTCAGGGCTGAGGCCTGACGCCGGCAGCGCTCATAGAACTGCGCATAGGTGTAGCGCAGCGGCCCGTGCACCACGGCCGGCTTGTCGGGCAGGATGTGTGCTGCCCGGGGTAGGAAGCTGAGTGGCGTCAAAGGCATGAAATTGGCCCGGCGCTTATCCAGGCCGGATTCGTATACCGAGTCGCCAACGGTCGAAGTTGGGGAGAGGTCGTTCACGGCATTTCCTCGCAGTTCTTGGTTTGTGCCGGTGCCAGCGCCGGATGGTCGATCGGGCGGCCCGACAGCGGAGCCATTCTTTACAGATCCCATATTGCAAGAGTGGCATGCAACCGAGCGTGACATCAATCAATCATGCTCCGCGACATGCCGCCGCGCCTTTTAGCGATGCATGAGCACCAATAATCATCGAATTACCCTTTTTCATCCGTCCAAACATGTTATAGATCAACCACTAGGCGCGGCATTCAGAACCGTGCCGGTCCGGTCTGCGCTCGCGGCATCGGCCATTCAATGGGCATGGGGAAACGAACCGAGAGGGGCCGGCGGCATGGCCACCACCCGATATTCGTCTATATTTCCTGACCTGATGCAGAAGACATTTCCGCCACGGCCAGGGTGGCTATCTGCCGGTTGCGCGGCGCGCGGTTTCGTCCGGCGGCGGCTATGACCGACGGCATCATTTTGCAGACCCGGGGTCTGACCAAGGAGTTCCGCGGTTTCGTTGCCGTCGATGGGGTCGACCTGGCGGTGCGCCGGCACTCCATCCATGCCCTTATCGGGCCAAACGGCGCCGGTAAAACCACCTGTTTCAACTTGCTCACCAAGTTCCTGAAGCCGACTGCCGGGCGCATTACCTATAATGGGCGTGACATCACCGGTGCCTCGCCGGCCAGCATTTCGCGCCGCGGTCTGGTGCGCTCGTTCCAGATTTCTGCCGTGTTTCCCCACATGACTGTGCTGGAGAACGTGCTGGTGGCGCTGCAGCGGCGCTCGGGCGTGTCGTTCCAATTCTGGCGCTCGCTCGCCTGCCTGGACGATTTGCACGGCCGAGCCCGCGATTTGGTCGAGGCCGTCGGATTGAGCGAGTATGTGGGTGCCATGGCCGGCGATTTGCCCTATGGCCGGCGGCGGGCCCTGGAGATTGCCACCACGCTGGCGCTCGACCCGGAGATGATGCTGCTGGATGAGCCCATGGCCGGTTTGGGCCAGGAGGACATCGGCCGGATCAGCGCGCTAATCCGGCGCGTGGCGGCCAACCGTACGGTGCTCATGGTGGAGCACAATATGAAGGTGGTGGCCGATTTGTCCGACCGCATCACGGTGCTACAGCGCGGCGCGGTGC
This sequence comes from Azospirillaceae bacterium, assembly GCA_028281465.1. Taxonomy (GTDB): domain Bacteria; phylum Pseudomonadota; class Alphaproteobacteria; order Azospirillales; family Azospirillaceae; genus JANQJV01. The sequence goes on from JANQJV010000235.1 coordinate 8,465, forward strand.
TCACCGAAGGCACCTACGAAGAGGTTTCGGCCGATCCGCAGGTGATCCAAGCCTATATGGGGAGCGGCCATGCCTGACGCTGCCGGGTCCGCGACGGCCACCGCCCCTGCACCGGCCCCCGGCCCCCGCCCGGTTGCTCTGGCGGTGCAGGATCTCAACGCCTACTACGGCGACAGCCACGTTCTGCACGGGGTCGATTTCTCGGTGCACGAAGGTGAAGTGGTCACGTTGCTCGGCCGTAATGGTGTCGGCAAGACCACAACATTGCGCTCGATCATGGGCATCGTGCCGCGGCGTGCTGGGTCGGTACGCTTTCAGGGCGACGAGTTGATCCGCTTGCCGTCCGACCACATCGCGCGCAGGGGCATCGCCTATTGCCCGGAAGAACGCGGCATCTTCGCCAGCCTGAATGTGTTGGAGAATCTGCTGTTGCCGCCGGTGGTCCGGCCCGGCGGCATGAGCCTGGAGCAGATCTACCAGTTGTTTCCACACCTGGCGGAGCGGCGGCGCACCCAAGGCACACGCCTGTCCGGCGGCGAACAGCAGATGTTGGCGATCGGTCGCATCCTGCGCACCGGCGCACGGTTCCTGCTCCTGGACGAACCGACCGAGGGGTTGGCGCCGGTGATCATCGACATGATTGGCAAGTCAATCCGAACGCTCAAGGGCTTGGGGTTCACCATGCTGCTGGTGGAGCAGAACTTCCGATTCGCCCAGACCGTGGCCGACCGCCATGTGGTGATGGAAGACGGCCGGGTTGTGGACACCATCGACAACGCCGATCTGGACCGCCGCATGGAGGACATCAAGGCCTATCTGGGCGTGTGATCGGCCCCACGCGGTAAGGGCCGGCCGGCGGGATCGGGACTGCCGGGGCCGGGCCGACAGCAACCCGATGATCAACAGGTAACGAACCGGAGGAAGAAGCCCATGACGATGATTTCGCGAGCAACCGCCGTTGGCGCTCTGGCTGGCTTGGCGCTGGGGACCGGGGTGGCCGGCGCCGAGGTATCCGACGGCGTGGTCAAGATCGGCGTGCTGACCGACATGGCCGCCACCTATTCCGACCTGTCCGGACGCGGCTCGGTGATCGGTGCCGAGATGGCGGTGGCCGATTTCGGCGACATGGTCGCCGGCGCCCCGATCGAGATCATCTCGGCCGACCACCAGAACAAGGCCGACATTGCGTCCGCGATCGCGCGTGAGTGGATGGACGTTGAGAAGGTTGACGTGATCGTCGGCTTGGTCACCTCTTCGGTGGCGTTAGCTGTGCAGGGCCTGGGGAAAGAGAAGAACGTCATCACCATCAACTCCGGCGCTGCCAGCACCCGGTTGACCGGGAGCGACTGCGCCCGGACCGGCTTCCACTGGGCCTACGACACCTATGCCATGGCTGCGGGCACCGGCCGTGCCGTCGTGCAAGAAGGCGGCGACACCTGGTTTTTCATCACGGTAGACTATGCCTTTGGTCATTCGCTGCAAGGCGACACGGCCGCCGTGGTGGAAGAGGAAGGCGGCACGGTGCTCGGCTCGATCATGCACCCGTTCCCGTCTTCCGACTTTTCGTCGTACCTGCTGCAGGCACAGGCCTCGGGTGCCAAGATCATTGGCCTCGCCAACGCTGGTTCTGACACGCAGAACGCCATTCGGCAAGCCAACGAGTTCGGCATCACCATGGCCGGCCAAAGCCTTGCCGGCATGCTGATGTTCATCACCGACATCCACAGCTTGGGGCTGGCAACCGCCCAGGGCCTCTACCTGACCACCGGCTTCTACTGGGACTTTGACGACGAGAGCCGGGCGTTCGCGGCCCGCTTCGAAGCGCTCAAGGGGGCCAAGCCGACCATGATCCAAGCCGGCGTGTATTCCTCGGTGTCGCACTATCTGAAATCGGTCGCCCACGCCGGCACCGACGACACGGATGCCGTCATCGACGCCATGTATGCCGTGCCGGTGTCGGACGTGTTCGCGCGCAACGCCAAGATCCTGCCAAACGGCCGCATGAGCCATGACATGTATCTGGTCCAGGTCAAGGCGCCGGATGAATCCGAAGGGCCGTGGGACTACTTCCACGTGCGCCGGGAGATTCCGGGCGACGACGCCTTCCTGACGGTGGAAGCCTCCGGCTGCACCGACTTACGGTGAATACCCTGGCCGTCACGGGTCTAAGCCCCTCTCCCTTTGGGAGAGGGGGTGGGGTGGGGGTCCATCGGCCGGCGCGGTCGGTTCGCATTCTCCAGGCTGAACCAAACTCACCCGGCCGCTCTTCGGCCACCCTCTCCCCAAGGGAGAGGGTTGGGCGGTCGTGCTGCTGCCATCGCGCTTCTCCCGGATGCTTGAGGTGGTTTCCGCCATGATCATGGATTTGCTCGGCATCCCGCCGCAGGTGTTGTTCGGTCAGCTCCTGATCGGGCTGATCAATGGTGCGTTCTATGCCTTGCTCAGCCTCGGGCTGGCGGTGATCTTCGGCATGATGAACGTCATCAACTTCACCCACGGTGCGCAATACATGCTGGGTGCCTTCGTGACCTGGATGCTGCTGGCCTATCTTGGCATCGGCTATTGGGCGGCGCTGGTGCTGGCGCCGATCGTGGTCGGTCTGTTCGGCATCGTGATCGAGCGCACGATGCTGAAACGGCTGTATCACCTCGACCATCTCTATGGTCTGTTGCTGACGTTTGGCATCGCCCTGATCGTGGAGGGCATGTTTCGATACTGGTATGGCGTGTCGGGCCAGCGTTATGCGATTCCGGCGGAGCTGACCGGCGGTTATCTGTTGAGCTTCATGTTTCTGCCGACCTACCGCGCCTGGGTGCTGGTCGTCTCCATCGTGGTCTGTTTCGGCACGTGGTATGCCATCGAGCGCACGCGGCTCGGCGCCTATCTGCGCGCCGCCACGGAGAACCCAACGCTGGTGCGCGCTTTCGGCATCAACGTCCCTCTCATGATCACCCTGACCTACGGGTTCGGCGTTGCGTTGGCCGGCATCGCCGGTGTGCTGGCTGCGCCGATTTATCAGTTGACGCCGCTTATGGGGCAGAACCTGATCATCGTGGTGTTCGCCGTGGTGGTGATCGGCGGCATGGGGTCGATCCTGGGCGCCATCATCACCGGCTATGCCTTGGGTCTGTTGGAGGGGCTGACCAAAGTGTTCTACCCCGAGGCAGCCAACATCGTGATCTTCGTCGTCATGGCCGTGGTGTTGCTGATCCGGCCGGCCGGCCTGTTCGGACGGGAGAAATGATGCCATGACCGCGACCAGCGAAACCGCAGAGCGCGTGGAGACCGGCGCCGGGGCGGCCGATGCGGCGGCGGCCGGCCGCCCTTCCATGAGCCTGGCCAAGAAACTGGGCTGGGCCGTTGCGATTGTCGCCGTTCCGTTGCTCGTGGTGGCACCGCATTATTTCTATCCGGTGTTCCTGATGAAGGCGCTGTGCTTTGCGCTGTTCGCCTCCGCTTTCAACCTGTTGCTTGGTTTCGGTGGTTTGCTGTCGTTCGGCCATGCGGCGTTCTTCGGCGGGGCGGCCTATGTCTCGGCCCATGCGGCTAAGGTGTGGGGGCTGCCTTACGAATTGGCGGTGCTGATGGGGGCGGTGACGGGCTTCGGCCTGGGGTTGGTGTTCGGCGCCATCGCCATTCGCCGCCAGGGCATCTACTTTGCCATGGTCACCCTAGCTTTGGCCCAAATGGTGTATTTCCTTGCCCTGCAGCTTCCGTTCACCGGCGGCGAGGACGGCATCCAGCATGTGCCGCGCGGCGTATTCCTGGGTGTGATCGATCTGAACGACAACCTGAATCTGTACTACGTTACGCTCGGCATATTCCTGGCGGCGTTCTGGCTGATCTACCGCACGGTCCATTCGCCCTACGGCCGGGTGCTCAAAGCGATCCGCGAGAATGAGCCGCGGGCCATTTCGCTCGGTTACGATGTCGACCGGTTCAAGCTGATCGCTTTCGTCTTGTCGGCCACCCTGGCCGGGCTGGCTGGTGGCATGAAGGCGATCGTGTTCCAGCTTGCGTCGCTGACCGATGTGGATTGGCACATGTCGGGCGAGGTCGTTCTCATGACGCTGCTCGGCGGTATGGGCACCATCTTCGGCCCGGCGGTGGGCGCGGTGCTGGTGGTGACTCTACAGAACTATCTGGCACGCATCGACATCCCGGTGCCAGTGATCATCGGGGCGATCTTCGTCGTGTGCGTGCTTTTGTTCCGGCGCGGCATCGTTGGTGAGTTGGAAGCGCTGTTGAAACCGCGGCGGCGATGACGGAGAAGGCGGGCGGTCGGCCATGTGGAAGAACCTGTTCGTGCATCTCGACGGCGGCGACAAGACCGCTATCCGGTTGGCCGCTGCGGTGGCCTTGGCCAAGGCATGCGATGCCCGACTGACGGGGGTGTTCGCCCAGAACGAGGCGGCCGTGCCGGCGCTCGGGTCGCATGGCCCCGGCCCGGCGCTGAAAGCGGCAGCTGTCGCGGTCGAAGAGCACTTCCGCGACGCGGCGGCGGCGGCCGGGCTGTCGACGGTCGATTGGTACGGCATCCTCGCCATCGGTGAGGCTTATCTGACACAACGGGTGATTGCGGCCGCGCGACATTGCGACGCCATTGTCATGGGACAGTTCGACCCCGAGTTCAGCCGCTCCGCCGTTCCACCCGGCTTGGTCGAACAAGTGGCCCTGCACGCGGCGCGGCCGGTGCTGGTGCTGCCCTATTTCGGCGATTACGCCCATGGCGTGACCCACGCCGTTCTGCTTTGGAACGGGAGCCCCGGAGCGGTGCGCGCGGTCAACGAGGCGTTGCCATGGCTGGTGGCACAGCGCTGCCGGGTCACGGTGATGGAGGTCGCGCCCTTGGCCGGCCCGGTGGACGAGGACGGCAATCCGCTGCCCGGACCGAGCCTGCTGGAGCATTTGGCGGCCCATGGCATCCAGGCGCATTGGATCGCCACCAAACCGCGCGACCACCACTTCGCCGATGGCCTGCTGTCGCATATCAATGACGTCGGCGCCGACCTGGTGGTCATGGGCGCCCACGCCCATTACGGCCATCCCCGCCTGCACCGCGGCGCCATCACCCGCCACATGCTGGAGCATATGACAACACCCGTGTTTCTGGTAAGTTGAGGGTGGTGGTGCCGGTGTGACGGATAGACCATCTTCAGCGTGACCGTTGTTTTTCGAATGGATGGTCTGACGATGGCGTCCGATGCGGCGACTCCAGCCGAAATATGGGCTCTCCTCCGGGAGATCGGCGAAAAACAGACCGCCACTGAGGAACGGCTGAACCAGTCGGTTGCGGTGGCCGACCGCTGGTACGCGGCGTTCAGCGCGAGCTTGGCGGACCTTCGGGAAACCATCGAACGCGATCGGGCTGAGTTCCGGGAGGCTATGGCCCAAAGTCGCGCGGAGGCGGATCGGCGACAAGCGGAAGCGGATCGGCGACAAGCGGAGGCGGATCGGCGACAAGCGGAGGCGGATCGGCGACATGCCGAAACCGAGCGTGCCCTTGGACGCATGGCGCGCAAGATCGGCGACTTGGGCGACCGGATCGGCGAGTTTGCCGAAGCCTTGATCATCCCGGCCATCGAAGGGCTGCTGCAGAGCCAAGGCTACGAAGTGCACGGGGTCGGCCGCTGGTTCAAGCGCCGGTTCGACGGGCGTGTCGGCGAATTCGACTATCTTTTAGTCAACGCCATGCACGTGGTCGCTGTGGAGGTCAAAAGCCGGCTGACCAGCACGGATGTGGATGAGCACCTGCAGCGATTGAGGGATTTCAAGAACTATTTCCCGGAATATGCCGACCGATCAATTGTCGGCGCCGTGGCCGGCATGGTGGTGGACGACGAAGCCGCCAAACACGCCTATCGCAAGGGGTTGTATGTTTTGGAGCCCTGCGGCGAGGCCGTTCGCATCCGCAACGACGGGGATTTCAAACCCAGAATTTGGTGATGACGGCAGGATCGACCCGTCTATCCCATCCGACAGTGTCCGCCGGCGCCGCGACGGGATTGCCCTCGTATTCCGGGTGCGTGAAACGGTGTGGCGTCGTGACGTGCCTTTGGCCATATTACCAACAGGCGTCCCCGATCCGACAGGCCGAGTTCCCATGGCATCCGACGTGACACCGACCGAGGTATGGGCCCTCATCAAGGAAATCGGCGAACGCCAGAAGGCCACCGAGGAAAGGCTGAACCAGTCGATCGCCCTGACCGACCGGCGCTACGCGGAAGATCGCGAAAGCATGGCGGAGTTTCGCGAAAGCATGGGGGAGTTCCGCCAAAGCCTTGCAGAGCTGCGGGACTCGATGGCGCGCGGCCAGGCCGAGTTCCGGGAGTCCATGGCACAGTTCCGGGAGTCCATGGCACAGTTCCGGGAGTCCATGGCACAGAGTCGTGCAGAGGCGGATCGACGCCATGCGGAGGCGGATCGACGCCATGCCGAGACCGAGCGGTCCATGGACCGCGCGTACGAACGCCTGTCGCGCCGGCTCGGCGACCTGGGTGACCGGATCGGTGAGTTTGCCGAAGCTTTGATCATTCCGGCCGTCGAGACTCTTATGCAGAGCCGCGGCCACGAAGTGTACGGCGTCGGCCGCTGGTTCAAGCGCCGGTTCGACGGCCGTGTCGGCGAATTCGATTATCTGCTCGTCAACGCCGAGCAGGTCGTCGCCGTCGAGGTCAAGAGCCGGCTGACCAGCACCGATGTGGATGAGCACCTGCAGCGGCTGAAGGATTTTAAGAATTATTTCCCGGAATACGCCGACCGAGCCATTGTCGGCGCCGTGGCCGGCATGGTGGTGGACGACGAAGCCGCCAAACACGCTTATCGCAAGGGGCTTTACGTTCTGGAGCCTTGTGGCGAGGCCGTGCGCATCCGCAACGACGGGGATTTCAAACCAAGAATTTGGTGATCCCGGCGGGAGCGGCCGGATCGCCGGTCTTTGGCATCGCGTTTGCTTTCCACCATATGGGGTGCCGGCGAAAAACAGGAAACGAACGACGGTCCATGCAACAGGTGGTGCGTGCGGTGGTGCCGGCAGGGTCTGGGCCGGTCCGTGATACGGTGACGCTTGCCTACGACGACCGCCATCGGCGTCGATTGGCCATGGCGACCGACGGGGGTACGGCATTTCTCCTCGACCTGCCGCAGGCGGTGCTGCTGCGCGACGGCGATGGTTTGCTCCTCGAGGGCGGCGGCGTCATTGCCGTGCGCGCGGCACCGGAACCCTTGTTGGAGATCACCGGCGATCTGGTGCGGCTGGCCTGGCACATCGGCAACCGCCATGTGCCGGCGCAGATCGAGCCGCACCGGCTGTTGATCCGGGACGACCATGTGCTGGCGGACATGGTGCGCGGCCTGGGCGGCACGGTGCGCCGTGTCACCGAGCCGTTCACCCCGGAATCCGGCGCCTATGCCGGCAGCCGCGGGCATGGACAGGGGCACGGCCATGACCACCCGGCCGACCATGGCTGACGCAGGCCTTTACCGACTGCTGGCCTGGCTGTCGCCCGGTTTCCCGGTCGGCGCGTTCAGCTACAGTCACGGCCTGGAGACCGCCGTCGAGTGGGGCGAGGTCGCCGATGCCCACGGGCTGCGCCGGTGGATCGGTGCCCTGGTTGCCCGCGGCAGCGGCTTCGTCGACGCGGTGTGGAGCTGTGCCGCGCACAGGGCCACGGCGGCGGCCGATGCCGCCGCTTGGTGCGCCATCAACGCCGAGGCGCTGGCTTGGCGCGGCACGGCGGAGACGGCGCTGGAAAGCCGGCAGCAAGGCCGTGCCTTCCTTCGGGCCGTGCGCGCCGCGTGGCCGCACCCATCGGTCGAGGCCGTGTTGCCCGATCCGGCGCCAGAGAGTGCCTATTCCGTCACCGTCGGCACCGCCGCGGCGGCCGCCGGTGTCCCGGCGGAAACGGGAGCCGTGGCGCTGTTGCACGGATTTGCCGCCAACCTGGTCTCCGCCGGTGTGCGCCTGGTGCCCCTGGGCCAGACCGACGGGCAACGGGTGCTGGCCGCCCTGGAACCGCTGGTGCTGGACGCCGCCGCTCGTGCCGCCGCGACCGACCCGGCATCGCTCGGCACGGCCACGCCGATGGCCGAGCTTGCTTCCATGGGCCACGAGACCCAGTATACCAGGCTGTTCCGGTCGTAGTCCTGAACCGGATCGGGTCGGTTCGTGGCGCAACAGGGAGATCGGACCGTGACGACACTCACCATTCGCAACCTTGACCCGAGCGTCCGGGCCCGTCTGGAGCGCATTGCGGCTCTCCGCGGTCAATCGCTGGAAGCGGTGATGGTGGACGCACTCAGGCGCGTGGCCGGTTCCCAAATGGGTCACGGGGCAACGATCACGCTGACCGACCTCGATCAAGACCTGCTCGATAAACTCAAGTACATTGCCGAGGAAACCCAAGTCTCCATCGAGGATTTGGTCCGCGAGACACTCTCAAGAGCGGCACACCTTGGAATCGAGGAGCGCGATGCCTTGTTCGCCGGTATTCGTGCCATGACGCCCAAAGGCGTGACGCAAACGGACAGTGTCGCGTTGTTGCGGGACGTTCGCGGCGAATGACCATGCGCGTGTTCGACGCCTCCGCTGCGATCAAGGTGTTGGTGGCGGAGGACGGCTCGGAGCGCGCCGCCGAGCTGGTGCGGAACACGGCGTGGATCGTAGCGCCGGACCTGGTGATCGCCGAAACGACCAATGTACTTTGGAAGAAACACAAAAGAGGTGAGGTCTATCAATCCCAGGCCATGCTCGCGATAGAACAACTCGTATCTCTGTTTGACGAGTTGCTGCCAGCCACAACACTTGCCGCAAGGTCGTTCGAAATTCGGCAACCGCCGATTACCGCCTGTATCGTCGGGTTCAATCCACCGGTTGGCGGTCCGGCGTTATGCTGCTCGATGACGTCCCCATTCTGCACTGATCTCTTCAACTCTCGCCAAAGACGTATACCATGCCCCAAGTGAACGGCCCCTTGCGCGTTGGGATTGGCGGACCGGTCGGGTCCGGCAAGACGGCGCTGACCGACCGGTTGTGCAAGCATTTGCGCGACCGCTATGCCGTCGCCGTCGTCACCAACGACATCTACACCAAAGAGGACGCGGAGTTCCTGACCCGGTCCGGCGCCCTGGCGCCCGAGCGCATTCTGGGCGTGGAGACCGGCGGCTGTCCGCACACCGCGATCCGCGAGGATGCCTCGATCAATCTGGCCGCCGTGGAGCAGCTCGTCGCCCGGTTCGACGGGCTGGAGCTGGTGTTCATCGAATCCGGCGGCGACAACCTGGCCGCCACTTTCAGCCCGGAACTGGCCGACCTGACGATCTACGTCATCGACGTGTCGGCTGGCGACAAGATTCCGCGCAAGGGCGGGCCGGGCATCACGCGCTCCGACCTGCTGGTGATCAACAAGATCGACCTGGCCCCGCTGGTCGGTGCGTCGCTTGAGGTCATGGACCGGGATGCCCGCAAGATGCGCGGCACGCGTCCGTTCCTGTTCACCAATCTGAAGGCGGACCAGGGCGTGGCCGAGATCGCCCGGTTCATCGAACAGCGCGGCGGTCTCGCCGCGTGATCGACCGCGAGGCCACGGCGGATGGGAATCAGCCGTCCGGTGATATCCTTCCGCTTGCGCCCACCTGCCGGCTCGGGCGAAATCGGTGGTGACGATTCCCGCCTCCGATCGCACCCCCATGGCCGGCCTGTCTGAGAGTTTCCGCGACGACTTCTACCGTTGGACGCAGGAGCAAGCGGCCGTTCTGCGTCAGATGGCGGATAGGGGTGTGGATGCCCCGGTCGATTGGCACAACATTGCAGATGTGGTGGCCGCGGCCGGCAACGCCCGTCTGACTGCTGCGTCCAGCCACCTGACCCTGGTGCTGGAACACTTGCTCAAGTTGGAACATGCCCCCGAGGCTGCCGGAATCGTTGGTTGGCGCGCCGTGGTCACCCGCAGCCGCGGTGAGCTGGCATGGCTCCTGGCCGAAAGCCCCAGCCTGACCGACCGCCTGACCACGCGCCTGCGACGCGACTTCCGTACCGCCCGCACCACCACCCGGCTCTGGCTGCAGCAAAACGGCGACGCCGCGGCCGCCGCCGCCCTGGCCGACGACCCGCCGTATGGTGTCGAGCAGGTGTTGGACACGGAGTGGTGGCCGTAGGGGCGGATCTGCCCAGAAATCGACCACGCTTGCCACCGACGCGAGCAGGATCGCGTTGTGAGCGCCAGCCGATCGCCATCCTGAGCCGCAAGGGCTGCAACAATGAGGCGATGGCATGCCTCTTGCTGCGATTTCCATGTCTCTAGGGTTCCGGCTGGGCGTACGGCGCGGTGTCTGGTCCGAGAGAGGCGATCCGGGCGGGGCGTCCAGCCGTCCGGACACACGGCGGGACAAAAGCCCGGGAGGCCGAAACCGTGGCGCTCATGGAGCCACGGCCAAGGGTGCCGGTGAGCCCGCATCCTTGCGCCGCCCGCGGTGTTCGGTCCACCGGCCGCACGGCGGAGGTGGCTGCGATGACCTTGACACGCATGAGTTTTTCGGTGGCCTTGGCGGCCGCCGTCGTCTGTATGGTGCCGGCCCTGGCAACGGCGCAGGAGCGTACCGAGTTTCGACTTGCCTGGTCGATCTATGTCGGTTGGATGCCTTGGTCCTACGCCGCCGACAGCGGCATCGTCGACAAATGGGCGGAGAAATACGGCATCACGATCGAGATCGTGCAGATCAACGATTACATTGAATCCATCAACCAATACACGGCCGGTGCTTTCGATGGCGTCACCGCCACGAATATGGACACGCTGACCATCCCATCGGCCGGCGGCGTCGACACCACGGCTCTGATCGTCGGCGACTTCTCCAACGGCAACGACGGTGTGGTGCTAAAGACTGCCGAGACCATTGCCGATATCGCCGGGCGCCGGGTCAATCTGGTCGAGCTGTCGGTGTCGCACTACCTGCTGGCGCGTGGTCTGGACAGCGTGGGCTTGAGCGAGCGCGACATCACGGTGGTCAACACCTCCGATGCCGACATCGTTTCCGCCTTCATCCCCGACGACGTCACCGCCGTGGTCACCTGGAATCCGCAGTTGAGCGAGGTCGAAGGCTTCCAGGGTGCCAAGCGCGTGTTCGATTCTTCCCAAATCCCGGGCGAGATCATCGATCTGACCGTCGTCAACACCGAGACCCTGGCCGCCAACCCCGCGTTCGGCAAGGCGTTGACCGGCGCCTGGTATGAAACCATGGCGGTCATGGCCGGCGACGACGCCGCCGGCCGGGTGGCGCGGTCCGCCATGGCCGCGGCGGCCGGCACCGACCTGGCCGGTTATGAGAGCCAGTTGGCGACGACGCGCATGTTCCATGACCCGGCCGAGGCCGTCGCCTTCACGCTCGGCGCCGATCTGCCGCGAACCATGGAGGAAGTTCGCCAGTTCTCGTTCCGCCACGGCCTTCTCGGTGAAGGCGCGCCGTCGCCGGACGTGATCGGCATCGGCTTTCCGGATGGCTCGACCCTGGGCGATGCCGGCAACGTGACCCTGCGCTTCACCGCGGACTTCATGCAGAGCGCGGCCGACGGCACCCTGTAGGAACCCAGGTTCGGACGACGGGAGGCGGGCCATGCGCCGCATCATCAACCGGGTACCGGACCACATGACGGTGGTCGTGCTCGCCGCCGTGCCGTTTCTGGTGCTGGCTGCGCTCTATCTGGCCGGGTCGGCGGCGCGCCTGGCCGAGAACCCGAACGACAAGCTGCTGCCGGCCGTCACCACCATGGCCGAAACCCTGCACCGGCTGGCCTTCGAGCCGAGCCGGCGCACGGGGGAGATCGTGCTTTGGGCCGATACGGCGGCCAGCCTGACCCGGCTCGCCCTGGGCGTGGGCGTCGCCGCCGCGTTCGGCCTGGTGTTCGGCGTCGCCATCGGCCTCATTCCCTATGTCCGCGCCGGCCTCGCCTCCGTGGTCGCGGTGTTGTCCATGATTCCGCCCATGGCCGTCTTGCCGATCCTGTTCATCGTCTTCGGTTTGGGCGACCTGTCCAAGGTCGTGCTGATCACGGTCGGCATCGGGCCGTTCCTGATCCGCGATCTAGCCATACGCGTGGGGGAGATGCCGCGCGAACTGCTGATCAAGGCACAGACCTTGGGCGCCAGTACCTGGCAGATCGTGCTGCGCGTGGTGCTGCCGCAGGTGTTGCCGCGGTTGATCGATGCGGTACGCTTGTCCCTGGGGCCGGCCTGGCTGTTCCTGATCGCCGCGGAGGGCATCGCCGCCACAGACGGCTTGGGCTACCGCATTTTTCTGGTGCGGCGGTATTTGGCCATGGACGTGATCCTGCCCTATGTGGCGTGGATCACGCTCCTGGCGGCGGCGCTCGACATTGCTTTGCGGTTGCTGTCGCGCGGATTGTTTGCCTGGACCCGCGTGCGGTCAGGTTGATGGGAGCGCGGCGGTCATGGCCAACGTATCCGTTCAAGGCGTCTGGAAGACATACGCCGGGCAGCCGGTGCTCGAGCGTCTGAACCTGGAGGTGCCGTCCGGCCAGTTCTGCGCCATTCTGGGCGCATCCGGCTGCGGCAAGAGCACCTTCCTGCGCCTGCTGATGAGCCAGGAACGCCCGTCCCGCGGGCGGATTACCCTGGATGGCGCCCCGCTGCCCGAAGATCCCGGCCCGGACCGCGGCATCGTGTTCCAGAAGTATTCGGTGTTTCCGCATCTGACCGCGCTGGCGAATGTGGTGGTCGGCCTGGAGTTTGCCGCTGCCCCGTTGACCGGCCGGCTGTTCGGCCGGGCCCGGCGTCGGGCGGAGATGGAGGCGGCCCAGGTGCTGGCGGCGGTCGGTCTGGACGGTGCCCACGGCAAGTACCCGGCCGAACTGTCCGGCGGCATGCAGCAGCGCCTGGCCATCGCGCAAGCGCTCGTGCGCAAGCCGCGCGTGCTGTTGCTGGACGAGCCGTTCGGCGCCCTCGATCCGGGCACGCGGGCGCAGATGCATGCGCTGATCACCCGGCTGTGGCAGGAGACCGGCATGACCGTGTTCATGGTCACCCACGATCTGCGCGAAGGCTTCGCCTTGTCCACCCGGGTTCTGGTGTTCGACAAGGTTCGCCACGACCCACAGGCGCCCGAAGCCTATGGCGCCACCATCACCTACGATCTGCCATTGTTGCGCAAAGCGCCGCCGCCGGCCCTGGCCGGGGCCGTCGGCGCTCAGGAGGAACAGAGATCATGACGCTGCAACGCCGTGCGCGCCGGGCGCGCGATTTGGGCGCCGCCCACCGGCGCTTCCACCATCCGGATTTCTCCAAGCTCAATCTGCTCGGCTGGAAGGCGGCCGAAGCCGAAGCCAGGCTGCCGACCGCCGGCTGGGATGCCGAAGTGGCGCGCGGGCTGAGACATGGCCTGTCGGCGGCGCCCAGCGTCCAGGACCGGACGATCTCCACCTTCGCTCGCGGCGAGCTGCCGCATTTCGCCGGCATCAACACCTTCCTGAAAGCACCGTATGTCGAGGACGTGCACACGATCGGGGCGTATGATGCGGCGATTGTCGGCATCCCGTTCGACGGCGGCACCACCTATCGGCCGGGGACGCGGTTCGGCCCCCAAGGCATGCGTCGCATCTCCGCTCTGTACACGCCGTACAACTACGAGCTGGGTGTGGACCTGCGCGAACAGATGACGCTGGCCGATGCCGGCGACGTCTTCGTCATCCCGGCCAATATCGAGAAGGCGTTCGACCAGATCAGCCGGGCGGTGTCGCATGTGTTTTCCTCCGGCGCCTTCCCGGTTTTGCTCGGCGGCGACCACTCCATCGGCTTTCCCAATCTGCGCGGCATCGCCCAGTGCACGTCGAAACGGATCGGTGTCATTCACTTTGACCGGCACGCCGACATCCAGGAAAAGGACCTGGACGAACGCATGCACACGACGCCCTGGTACCACGCCACCGATCTGCCCAACGTGCCGGCGAGCAATCTGGTCCAGATCGGCATCGGCGGCTGGCAGGTGCCGCGCGCGGCGGTGGAGCAGGTGCGCAAGCGCAACACCAACATCTTCACCATGCGCGACGTGGAAGAGCTGGGCCTGGACAAGACCGCCGAAATGGCGCTGGAACTGGCCTGGAAGGATGCCGATGCGGTGTATCTCAGCTTCGACATCGACAGCGTCGATTGTGGCTTCGTGCCCGGTACCGGCTGGCCCGAACCGGGTGGGTTCCTGCCGCGCGAGGCCCTGACCCTGGTCGGCAAGGTGGCCGCGCAAGGCTTGTGCGGCATGGAGGTGGTCGAGGTCTCCCCACCTTACGATACGTCCGACATCACCAGTTTGCTCGGCGTGCGCGTGGTGGTGGATGTGCTCGGCACCCTGGTCGCCTACGGCAAGCTGGGCAGCCACAAACCGATCATCGACAAACCGGTCAGCCTGACGTGACCGCGGAAGACCTGGCGGCCCTGGAACAGGCCTTCGTCCAAGGCTTCCGCGCCGCCCCGGACCGGCAGGCGTTCCTGCGCCTGGCCGGCATCCCGTTCGTGCGGTCCCTGGCCGACGGCACCACGGCGTGCCTGGTCGCCGTCCGCATGTTGAGCGAGACCACCGTCGGCACCGTCGCACCGGGCTTTGCCGGCGGCGATCTCGTGCATCATCCCTTGCCGGACAGCATGATGGGTGCGATGGAGAGCGTCATCTTCCGGTACCGCAGCCGCAACGGCGACGTCGATCTGACCTTCGGCGAGGTCCAGAACCCGTAGGCCGGGGTGATTGCGGGACCGGGCCCGTCCGTTGGTCGCGGCGTCCGGCGCACGCGCCCCGACAGGCGACGGGGCGGCAGGCGGAACTGCCGGTTGTCGTGGCAATGGGCCGGCAGACGATGGGCGCAGCGGCGACGCCGCGGCAAGGCCCATTGCCACGACCTACGGCGTTCACCCCGCCCGCAGCAGCAGCACGGCGAACAGGCTGGCGGCGTCGGTCCAGCGGTCTTCGATGGTCCAGCCGGCGTGGGCGCAGTCTTCGGCCAAGTCGCCGTCGATGGTAAATTTGCGAGAGTTCTCGGTGTGGATCGTCTCGCCGGCCGGGAAGGCGAACAGGCCGTCGCCGACCCGAGCGGTCTGGTCGGCGGTGCTGACCAGGTGCATCTCGATGCGGCTGGCGTCGTCGTTCCAGCGGGCTTCGTGGCGGAAGGCCGACACATCGAAGCTGCCGGCCAGCTCGCGGTTGATGCGGGTGAGCAGGTTCAGGTTGAACGCCGCGGTCACGCCGGTGGCATCGTCATAGGCCGGGATCAGGATCGCCGGGGATTTTTTCAGGTCGGCGCCGAGGATGAACTGCGCGCCGGGACCAAGATCGGCCCGCGCCCGGCCCAGAAAGGCCACGATCTCGGCGTCCGACAGATTGCCGATGGTCGAGCCGGGGAAGAAGCCGAGCCGTGGGCCGGTACCGTGCAGCGCCGCCGGCAAGGCGATCGGCGCCAGGAAGTCCGCCACCACCGGCTCGACCGCCAATGCGGGGTAATCGGTCCGCAGCCCCCGCGCGGTCTCATGCAGGAACGCCGCCGACACGTCGATCGGGACATAGGCGGCCAGCCCGTCCAGGGCATCCAGGAGGATGCGCGTCTTGACCGAGGCACCGGCGCCATATTCCACCAAGGTAGCGCCGCGGCCGACCTGGGCGGCGATGGTTCCGGCCATCTGCCGCAAGATCGCCGTCTCCGTGCGCGTGGGATAGTATTCGGGCAATTGCGTGATTTGCTCGAACAGCGCCGACCCGTGCGCGTCGTACAGCCAACGGCTGGGGATCGCCTTCTGGGCGCGGGCCAGGCCGTCACGCACATCCGCGGCGAAGGCCGCACGGTGATCGGCGGCAAGGGCGTCCGGCATCAGTCGGCGTCTTTGGCCAGGCGCAGGCCGGACATCTGCCAGCGTTTGTCCGGATGAAAGAAGTTGCGGTACGACGGCGTGACATGGTCGTCCGGCGTGGTGCACGCCCCTCCGCGCAACACCATCTGGCCGCTCATGAACTTGCCGTTGTATTCGCCGATGGCGCCCGGCACCGGTCGGTAGCCGGGGTAGGCGGTGAACGGACTGGCGGTCCATTCCCAGACGTCGCCGAACAGACCGATCGGAGCGCCGCCGTCCGCAGCCGGAAGCTGCGGGCGCGGGCGCAGCCGGCCGGTCGAGACGAAATTGCCGGTGGTCGGCACGCCAAGCGCCGCCGTCTCCCACTCGGCCTCGGTCGGCAGGCGCGCGCCGGCCCAACGGGCATAGGCATCGGCCTCATAGAAGCTGACGTGGCACACCGGGGCCGTCGGGTCCACCGGTTGGGCGCCGCGCAAGGTCATGGTCCACCACGCATCGTCGCACCGGTGCCAATACAGCGGCGCCGTCCAACCCTGATGGCGACAAGCGTCGAAGCCATCGGACAGCCACAGGCGCGGCTCGGCATAGCCGCCGTCATCCATGAACGCCATCCACTCACCGTTGGTCACGGCCCGGTCGGCGAGCTGGAACGGCTGCAGCAAAACGTCGTGGCGCGGCCGTTCGCAGTCGAAGGCGAACCGGCCACCGTCGGCCCCGACAGCCATCTGGCCGCCGTCGAAGCCGCACCAGCGCACCTCCCCCGGCACCCGGTCCGGTATCTCGACCGGTTGCGGCGGCCGGAAGGCGGGTTGTAAGGCGTTGTGCGAAAACAGATGCAGGATATCGGTCAGCAAGAGTTCCTGGTGCTGCTCCTCATGCGCCAGGCCAAGCGGCAGCAAGGCCAGGACCGTGTCGTCGCCGTCGGCCAACAGCGGTGCCATCAGGGCGTCGACATGGGCACGGTAGGTGCGCACCTCATCCAGGCTGGGTCGGGTCAAAAGGCCGCGGTGCGGCCGGGCATGCCGGGTGCCGACGGCGTCGTAGTAGGAGTTGAACAGGAAAGCGAAGTGTGGGTGAAAGCGCACGCCATCGCCCAGCCGCGGGACGAGCACGAATTCCTCGAAGAACCAGGTGGTGTGCGCCAGATGCCACTTGGCCGGGCTGGCGTCGGGCATGGATTGTGCCGTGGCGTCTCCGTCGGA
>JANQJV010000255.1 GCA_028281465.1 Azospirillaceae bacterium
GTTCATCTGTGTCCATCTGCGGCCCAAAACAATCATTGCTCCTGCGCGCCGCGGCCCTGACCGATCGGGAGCGCGAGGATTTCCTCCAGCACATCAACGACCTCAACCGGGAGATCGCCGCGCGGGTCGAAATCGTGGCCGATGTGGACCACGCGACGGATATCCCGTGGGAACTCGTGCGCGACCCGTGGACCGAACAGCCGCTGGCCCTGGAGGCCGCCCGGTTGGCTGTTGACGGTCATTGCGGCGGGCGATGCCGTGGTCACCGGGCAATGCTCGACTGCCGTCTCCGCGGCGGCGCCCTCACCCGGCCGCTGTCGTGGCCACAGCGTCGCCGGTGTGCGCGAGCGCATCCTACGGCGTGGGTTTGCCTTCCGTTTCGATGGCTGGGATGTCGGTACGGGTCTCTTCCGGGGCGCCGCCGATCAGCTCCACCGCCCGGTCGGCGGCGTCCTGGAACGGTTCGAGCACGAGATCGGCGCCGGCGTCGAACAGCGCCGCGGTGTCCTGGGCGTGGTGCGACGCAACCGCCATGCGGCCACGGAACCCGGCGGTGCGCGTCAATTGGATCAGGGTGGTGCGCATGTCCTCGTGGCTCACGCCGGACGGGTGGATCGGCACCGTCGAGACGATCCAGTCAGCGCCGGCGAGCGGTAGATCGCCGACGAACTCCGGATCGGTGGCATCGCCGAAGTCGGTGTCCAGGCCCAGCGCGCGCCACCGCCGCACGGCGAGCGGGTTGAAATCCACGCCCAGCACCTTGAGGCCGTGCTTCTGCAGACGCAGGCCGATGGCCGTGCCGAACCGGCCAAGGCCGAAGATGATCACCTGATAGCCGTCGACGCGATGGGCACTGGCGTCGGACGGTTCGCGCGGCGTGCCCCTGCGTTCGAACAGGCCCAGGAGGGGTTCGAAGACGGCGTAGAGCTGGTGCGAGTAGGAGATCATGTAGGTGGAGGCGGCGATGGTCACGAGGCCGACCATGGTGACCAGACCGAGCGCATCCTCGCGCACATGGCCCAGCGACACGCCCATGGCAACGAAGATCAGCGAGAACTCGCTGATCTGCGCGACCGTCAGGCCGGCCAGGAAACCGGTGCGCTTACGGTAGCCCATCACCCCCATGATCGCGAGTACGATCAGCGGGTTGCCGATCAGCACGAACAGCGAGAAGACGATGGCCCCCAGGACATGCACGCCGAGCTGCGACAGGTCGAGCGTCGCACCGAGGGCAATGAAGAAGAACAGCAGCAGGAAGTCCCGCAGGGGCGCCAGGCGGGCGCCGATGGTCTCGCGGTAGGGGGTGGAGGCGAGCGCCACGCCTGCCAGCAGCCCGCCCACCTCCTTGCCCAGGCCGACGACGTCGCCGATCGCGGCGAACATGGCCGCCATGGCGATGGCGAAGATGACCAGAAGCTCCGGTGCCCGCGCCAGCCGCTCGGTCAGCGGATCGGCGATGAAGCGGACGAACAGCACCACCAGGCCGACCATGGCGCCGCCCGCGGCCAGCACCGAGAGCACCGCGCCGCCGCCATGGCCACCGTCCTCGGCCGCCGCGCCGATGCCGATGGCCGACAGCACGATCATGGCCAGCACCACCACCAGGTCTTGCACGATCAGGAAGCCGAGGGCGATCTGGCCGTGCAGGCTGTCGATCTCGCGTTTGTCCGACAAGAGCTTGACGATGATGATAGTCGAAGAAAACGTCAGCGCCACCGCGACGTAGAGGCTGGTGATCGGGTCCAGCCCGAGCGCCAGCCCGATCAGATAGCCGAAGACGGAGGTAAACAGCACCTGCCCGAGGCCGGTCAGGAGCGCGACCTGACCCAACGAGCGGATGAGCTTGACGTCGAGCTTGATGCCGACGAGAAACAGCAAGAGCGCAATGCCGAGTTTGGACAGCAGATCGATCTGTGCGTCGGACCGGACGACGTCGAGCGCGGACGGCCCCGCGATCAGACCGACGGCGATGAAGCTGACGATGAGCGGCTGGCGCAGAAGAATCCCGAGCAAGCCGATGGTCGCGGCCATGACGAGAAGAACCGCCATCTCGGCGAATGGCGAGTGGATCAGGGCGTCGATCATGCGTGGCTCTCGTATCCGGTTTCTGCGTCACGGGTCGGACCCTGGCGCCGGCGCGGCGGTCGATCGCGCACGGTGGTGCGGGGGTCCCCGGTTGCTGGACAGGTGGCTCGGGGAGAGCCCCGCTGCAATGACTGGTTGAACCGATCCGACGAGGCAGAAGCCCTTCCCTCGGGGCATTGGGGTGGGGCCGCCGGCGCATCGATCAGGTCCCGCACAGGCTGAACCACCCTTACCGGGCCGCGTGCCACGGCCACCGTCGGCTTGCCGGTCGGGCGTGGCGTGGGCCAGACTGGCCGCTTGGGCGGCACGGCGGGGTGGGAATGGACAAGCGCTTCCGGTACTTCGAGCAGGTGGCCAGCCTGGGGTCGATCCGGCAGGCGGCCGAGCAGTTGAACACGGCGCCGTCGTCCGTCAGCCGGCAGATCGCGCATATGGAGCGGGAGTACGGTGTTGCGTTGCTGGTGCGGCATGCCGGCGGCGTACGGCTGACGCCGGCGGGCGAGGCGGTTGTTCGCTTCCTGCGTGGCCAGGCGCGCGACTACAAGCGCTTGCAGGCGGCTATCCAGGAGTTGACCACGCTGCGGCGGGGCCAGATCACGATCCACACGGTGGAGGGCACGGTGGACGGACTGCTGCCAGAGACCCTGGCCCGCTTCTGCGCCGACCACCCGGGGATCACCTATGAAGTGTGCATTGCCGGGACCGACGACGTCATGCGCGCCGTGGCCGAAGACCGGTGCGACATCGGCATCTCCTTCCACCCGCATGCCCAACCGGAGGTGGAAACCCTGCTCTGCATCCGGCAACCGCTGTTGGCGGTCGTGGCGCCGGGGCACCACCTGGCCGGGCGTGCCGCGCTGACGCTGGCAGACCTGCGTGGCGAACCGGTGGGCATCCCCGACCGCAGCTTCGGCATCCGCCACTTGGTCGATCACGTGGCCCGCAAGGACCAGGTGGAGATCGATATCCGCCTGGAAACCAACTGCATCGACATGGTGCGCCAATTCGCCGTCCACGGCATGGGGGTGGCGTTCCTGCCCGCCTTTTCCTTCGAGCGTGAGGTTGAGGTCGGTAGCCTGTGCGGCGTGCCGTTCCGGGATCCGGACCTGGCCGCGGCCACGCTGCAAATCTGCAAACGCCGTGATGCCGAGCTGTTCTTGCCCGCGGCGCGTTTCGTCGACTACCTGACCTGCGCGGTGCTCGCCGGTCCCGGTGTTGCGTAAACCGCAACGGGGTGGGGCGGACTTTCCTGTTCCCCGCATGGCTGCCCCATCCTAGGGTCATGGCTCGGGTGGCCATGGGCCGTTTGCAGGGAGGAGCAGAATGACGAACGCAAGGACCGCTTGGGTTTCCGTGCCGGTTGCCGTGATGGCGCTCGGTCTCGTCTCGGCCGCAGGCCCCGCTTCGGCCGAGGACACCATCCGGGTCGGTGCGCCGCTGCCACTGACCGGGCCGCTGTCGCCGGAGGGGTTGAAGCAGCAGCGCGGCTACGATCTGTGGAAGGACACGGTGAATGCCGCGGGCGGCATCACGGCCGGTGGTGTGACCTATCAGGTCGAGATCGTCTATGTGGACTACGAATCCAACACACCGCGCGCGGTGCAGACCGCTGAACGCCTGATCGCTGAAGACGGAGTCAATTTTCTGTTCTCCCCGTTCGGTTCCGGGGCCGCCAAGGCGGCCAGCAGCGTGTCGGAACGCTACGGCATCCCGACCATCGCGGCGACCGCGTCGTCGGAAGCCGTGTATGACCAGGGCTACCAGTTCCTGTTCGGCACCTTCACGCCCAACAGCACCCTGACCGACCCGCTCACCAGAATCGTCACGGACTCGGGCGAAGGCGTTGCCAGCGTCGCCATCTATGCGCGCAACGACCTGTTCCCGCTGGCAATTGCGCGCGAGATGGAGAAATCGGCCGAAGCGCGGGGGCTCGAGGTGGTATCGTTCGACGAATACGCCATCGGCACGCTCGACCACGGCTCTGCGCTCACCCTGTTGCGCCTGTCGCAACCGGACTGGGTGTTCGCCACCGGCTACATCAACGATCTGATCCTGATCCGCCGGCAGATGAGCGACCTGGGCATCCAGCCCAAGGTGCTGACCATGATCGCCGGCCCGGCCTACAGGGAGT
Organism: Azospirillaceae bacterium; assembly: GCA_028281465.1. Classification (GTDB taxonomy): domain Bacteria; phylum Pseudomonadota; class Alphaproteobacteria; order Azospirillales; family Azospirillaceae; genus JANQJV01. Next base: position 4,217 of record JANQJV010000255.1, read on the forward strand.
TCATCGAGGCTGGCGGGGACTTGGCCGAGAACATCGCCAGCGCCGCCTGGTGGCACCCGGCCGTATCCTATGACGGCCAGGACATCTTCGGCACCACCGCCAACTACGTGGCCGCCTTCCAGGACAAGTACGACGCCTTGCCCGACTACGCCGAAGCCTCGGCCAGTGCAGCCGGCGTGATCCTCCAGCTCGCCATCGAGGCGGCCGACAGCATCGATCCGCAAGCGGTGCGCGATGCGCTGGCCGCCATGCAGGCGACCACGTTCTACGGCGAGGTGGAATTCGGCGAGACCGGGCAGATCGTGTCGCTGGAACCGCCCGTGTTCCAGATTCAGGACGGCGAGGCCAAGACGGTCTATCCGCCGGCCATCCAGCAAACCGACATGCGTTACGGCGGCATCAAGTAATCGGCCCGATAGACCCCTCTCCCTAAGGGAGAGGGGGTGGGGTGAAGGGGTCGCCGTTGGCCCAAGGCGTTGGGCATCGGGCCGGCCGAGCCTCCCTCACCCGGCCGCTTTGCGGCCACCCTCTCCCCGAGGGAGAGGGGTCCGACGCGGCCTCGAACCGTTCGTTCCTCGTTCTCCCGGGCCCGACCCCCATGCTGTATGCGCAGATACTCTTGAACGGGCTGCTGCTCGGCGGGCTGTACGCCTGCATCGCCGTGGGCTTCTCCCTCGTCTGGGGGGTGTTGAACGTCATCAACATCCTGCACGGCTCCTTCGTCGTGCTTGGCTCCTACATTGCCTATTTCGCCCATGTCCATTGGGGTTTGCACCCGTTCCTGTCGATCTTCCTGAGCGGTGGCGTGCTGTTCGTCGTTGGCTATGCGGTCCAGCGCGGCGTGATCAACCGGGTCATCGCGGCGCCGGTGTTGACCACGCTGGTGCTCACCTTCGGCCTCGATCTGATCGTGAACAACGGCATGCTGCTGGCCTTCACCGCCGACTACCGGACCGTGCGTCTGGAGCACCCGCTGGGCAGCCAGATCATCGGCGGGCTGGTGGTGCCGCTCGACCGGCTGGCGGCCATGGGGCTGGCAGTGGCACTCACCGTGCTGCTGTTCTTCACGCTGGCACGCTCCAAGATCGGGCGCGCCATCGTCGCCGTGCGCATGGATGCGCAGGCGGCCGCTCTCATGGGCGTGGATGTGCCGCGCATCTATGCCGTCACCTTCGGTATCGGCGCGCTCATGGCCGGTGCGGCGGGCAGCCTGCTTAGCCTGGTGTTCCCGATCTCGCCGCTCAACGGCACCGAGTTCCTGGGCATCGCCTTCGTCGTGTGCGTGCTCGGTGGCCTGGGCTCGATCAGCGGCGCCATCGTCGGTGGCTTCGCCCTGGGCGCCATCCAGAGTTTCGGCGCGCTGTGGATCGGTCCCGAACACGGGCTGACCATCGCCTTTGCGCTCTTGCTGCTGCTGCTTGTGGTCAAGCCGACCGGCATCATGGGCCGGAAGGGGTACGAATGATCCGCTTGGTTCTGGGTGTGGCCGTGGTCGGCGGCGCGGCTGCCGTACCCCTGGTCGCCGACAACTATCTGCTGCGGCTCGGCACCATGCTGGCCATGTATGCCGTGCTGGCGCAGTCGTGGAACATCATCGGCGGCTACGCCGGCTATCCGTCCTTCGCCACGGCGGCGTTCTTTGGCCTGGGCGCCTATGCCGGCGCCCTGCTGCAGGGGGCGGGCGCGCCGATGCCGTTGGCCTGGGCGTTCGCCTGTGTCGTGGCGGCCGCGTTCGCCGCTCTGCTTGGCAGCGCCATCCTGCATCTGAAGGGGCATTACTTCGCCATCGCCAGCCTGGTGGTGGCCGAGGTGCTGCTGGAGATCACCACCTCCTGGACCAGCCTGACCGGCGGCGGTATGGGCCTCAACCTGCCGATTTTGCGCATCCCGGTGGATGCCCAGGCCCGGCTGTTCTATTGGTCCATGCTGGCTCTGGCGGTGGCCAGCTTCGTCATGGCCTGGCTGGTCGCCCGGGGGCGGATCGGCTTTGCCCTGCGCTGCATCAAGCAAAACGAAGATGCCGCGGCCATGGTCGGTATCGACACCACCTTCACCAAGGTGGTCGCGTTCGTCCTGTCGGCCCTGTTCGTCGGCGGTGCCGGCGCCATGTACGCGTCGTGGGTGTTCTACATCGAACCACCGGACGTGTACGCCGTGCTGACCTCTGTCAAGCCCATCGTCATGACCTTGCTTGGCGGGGCCGGCACGCTGTTCGGCCCGATCATCGGCGCGGTCCTGTTCCTGATCATGGAGGAGACGGTGTGGCGCACCTTCCTGTCCGTGCATGCCGCCGTGCTTGGCCTGATCATCGTCGCGTTGATCTTCTTCCTGCCGCACGGCGTGTTGGGCCTGGTCAAGCGTCGCCGGCCGGCCGCCCCGACGGCAGGACACGGGTCGGCGGGCCAGGAGCCGGCTAACCGGGGAGGCGGGGCATGAGTACGCTCCAGTTGACCGGCGTCACGCGCCGGTTCGGCGGGCTGACGGCGGTGGACGATGTGACCATGACGATCGAGCCGGGAGAGATCGTCGGCCTGATTGGGCCGAACGGGGCCGGCAAGACCACCATCGTCAATCTGGTGACCGGCGTGTTCAAGCCGAGCACCGGCACCATCCGGTTCGACGGTCGGCGTATCGATGGTCGCAAACCGCATCAGATCAGCCGGCTCGGCGTTGCCCGCACCTATCAGGTGGTGCAGCCGTTCCCCGACATGACCGTGTTGGAGAACGTCATGGCCCCGGCCACTTTCGCCGCCCGCGCGCCTGGCGTGCAGGCCGCTCGCACCGCGGCCATGGAATGCCTGGAGTTTGTCGGCCTGGCGCCATCGCAGGGTTTGCTCGCCTCGGAGTTGACCTTGGCCGGGCGCAAGCGGCTCGAACTGGCCAAGAGCCTGGCCATGCATCCCAAAGTGCTGCTGTTGGACGAGGTCAACGCCGGTCTCAACCCGGCGGAGATCGATACGGCCCTGGAGCTGATCCGCGCCATCTCCGCCCGCGGGGTCACCATCGTCATCATCGAGCACCTGATGAAGGTCGTCCTGTCGCTGTGCAGCCGCATTCTGGTGCTGCACCACGGGGCCTTGATCGCGGAAGGCTCGCCGCAGGCGATCACCCGCGACGAGCGCGTGATCCGCGCCTATCTGGGCGACCGTTATGCAGACCGGACGACGGCGGCAGGAGGCGCGAACGGCCATGGCTGAAGCCCTATTCTCAGTCGCCGGGCTGGAGAGCGGCTACGGCGATATCCAGGTGTTGTGGGGTGTCGATCTGGATGTCGGCCACGGCGAGATCGTGTGTCTGATCGGCTCGAATGGCGCCGGCAAGACGACCCTCTTGCGGACGATCTCGGGCCTGCTGCCGGCGCGCGCCGGCACCGTGCGCATGGATGGCGCCGACATCACCCGGGCTGGCCCCAAGGGCGTGCTGGCCACCGGCATTGCCCATGTGCCGGAAGGCCGCCGACTGTTCCGCACCATGAGCGTGACCGACAACCTGCTCATGGGCGCCTATCTGCGCCGGCGAGCCGACCCGGCCGTGGCGGCGGACCTGGAGCGGGTCATGACCATGTTCCCGCGCCTGGCGGAACGGCGCAACCAGGACGCCGCCACCCTGTCCGGCGGCGAGCAGCAGATGTGTGCCATCGGTCGCGGCATCATGAGCCGGCCGCGCCTGTTGATCATCGACGAGCTGTCGCTGGGTCTTGCCCCCAAGGCGGTCGATGTGCTGAGCGAATCTCTGAAGGAAATCAATACCCAAGGCGTGTCGGTGTTGCTCGTCGAACAGGATGTGATGATCGCCTTGGACTTGGCCGACCGTGGCTATGTGCTCGACCGCGGCCGGGTGACGCTGTTCGGCACGGCAGCCGAGCTGGGCGCCGCACCGCAGGTGCGCGAAGCCTATATCGGCGTCGCTTGAGTAGATGCGTTGGGGGGGGACATGACCGGGCAAGGTGACGGCGCGGCCGGGCTGGAGACGATCCGAAACCCGTTCGACGGGTCGGCCGTGGGCGAGATGCCGGTGGCCGATGCCGCCGCCGTGGAGGCGGCGGTGCTGTGCGCCCAAGCCGGCTTTGCGGTGATGAAGGCCCTGCCGCGGTTCATGCGTGCCGACATCCTGGAACGCACGGCCACGCTGATCGACCACCGGCGCGATGAAATCGTGCGCCTGATCGCCGCCGAGGCAGGCAAGCCACTGTATGACGCGCGCGGGGAGGTGTCGCGTTCGCTGTTCAACCTGCGCAACGCCGCACGCGAGGCGCGGCTGTTCGCCGGCCACGAGGTGCCGGTGGATGTGGATGGCGGCGTGTTCGCCTACCAAACCGCCCGTCCGGATGGCGGCGCGCTGACCCTGGATCCAGACGACCTGGACACTTTGAAACAGCTTGGCCGGCGGGTCGGCCTGGCCCGTCGCTTCCCGATCGGCCCGGTGCTGGCAATCACACCGTTCAATTTCCCGCTCAACCTGGTGCTGCACAAGGTGGCGCCGGCGATTGCCGTCGGCAATTCGGTGATCCTCAAGCCGGCACCGCAGACGCCGCTCACCAGCCGGTTGCTGGCCGAGCTGATGGCCGAAGCCGGTCTGCCCGATGGGGCCCTGACCGTGGTGCACTGTCCGGTGCCGCTGGCGGAGCGGCTGGTGCGTGACGACCGCATCGCCATGGTCTCCTTCACCGGCAGTGCCGGTGTCGGCTGGCACATCAAGGCGAACGCCGGCAAGAAGAAGGTGGCCTTGGAGCTGGGCGGCAACGGCGCCGTCGTGGTGGCGGCCGACGCCGACATCGGCTATGCGGCGGCGCGCTGCGTGCGGGGCGGCGTGGTGTATGGCGGGCAATACTGCATCGGCGTGCAGCGAATCTATGCCCACACCGGCATCTTCGATGCGTTCGTGCGGACTCTGGTGGAGCGCGTCGAAGCGTGCAAGACCGGCGATCCGCTCCAGGAAGGCACCGATGTCGGCCCGGTGATCGACGAAGCGGCGGCGAAGCGGATCGAGTCCTGGATCACCGAGGCCGTGGCCGGCGGCGCGCGGGTGCTGACCGGCGGCCGGCGCAACGGTGCGGTGGTGCAGCCGACCGTACTGACCGGCACCACGCCGGCCATGAAGGTGGAGGCCGAGGAGATTTTTGGCCCGGTCATGACCGTGACGCGGGTCGACAGCGCTGGCGACGGCGTGCGCCGGGCGGCGGCCTCGCGCTACGGGCTGCAGGGCGGGTTCTTCACCAACGATCTGCGGGCCGCCTTTCGGGCCCTGGAGGACTGGGACGTGGGCGGGCTGATGATCAACGATGTGCCGATCTACCGCATCGACAACATGCCGTTCGGCGGTTGGAAGGACTCCGGCTTCGGCCGTGAGGGCACCCGCTACGCCATGGACAGCATGACCGACATCAAGTTCATGGTCATCAACTACGGGTGACGGCGGATGGACGGCCTGCCTGTTTCGACCGTCGCGGTCGCCGGCTTGGGCTCGGTCGGGCTGCGCGTGGCCCAGGCGCTGGATGCCGGCGACGTGCCGGGGATGCGTCTGGTCGCCGTATCGGCGCGCACGGCGGCGCCCGGCGACCGGCGCATGGCGTCGTTCTCCGATGCCGTGGCCCTGACGCCCTTGGACCGGATGGCGATGCTTGCCGAGATCGTCGTCGAATGCCTGCCGCCGGCTCGGTTCGCCGAGCTGGCCGCACCCGTGGTGAGCACGCCGGGCCGGACTCTGGTGGTGGCCAGCGTCGGCGCGCTGTTGACCGCGGGTCCGCTGCTCGAGACGGCGCGGCAGACCGGCGTCCGCATCCTGGCGCCATCCGGCGCGGTTGCCGGGTTGGACGGGGTGCGTGCGGCCAGGTTGGCCGGTTTGACGCGCGTACGCCTGGTGACGCGCAAACCGCCGGCCGCCTTCGGGGTGAGCGCCGGCGACGGGGCGGCCGTGCTGCTGTTCGATGGCACGGCCCGACAGGCGGTCGACCGGTTTCCGAAGAACATCAATGTGGCGGCCACGGTGAGCCTGGCCGGTCTCGGCCCGGACCGCACCGAGGTGCAGATCTGGGCCGACCCGGCCGTGACCGAGAACCGGCATGAGCTGCAGGTCTGGTCCGCGGCCGGGACGATGACCGCCACAACGGTGAACCGGCCCGATCCAGCCAATCCGAAAAGCAGTGCCGTGACCGGCCACAGCCTTCTGGCCGCGCTGCGGCGCTTGACCGATCCAGTCTCGGTCGGTTCCTGACCGGCCGATCCGCCCCGTCCCGACGATAAGGAACCTCGCCCATGGCCGTTCGCCCCATGCTCGCCGGCCACTACACCTACATTCCCGGCGTCATGCAGTATTCCGCCGGTGTGGCTGCCATGTCCGGGTACCGCATCGAGCGCGTTCGCTTCACCGACCCGGTCGCCCTCGACGACGGCTTTTCGTGCATCGCCAGGCATCTGGAGGCGATCGGCCGGCCGCGCGCGGCCTTCTGCGCCTGCGAACTGCGCTCGCCTGGCCAATTCAGCGAGGCGGGTTTCACCGCCTTCAATGCCGCCTATGCCGAGGTGCTGCGCGGCTGGGGCATCATGCACGGCGACGACAACCCGGTGGCGCGCGCCAACGTCTGCCCGGATGCGGGTGCGCCGGCCACGCCGTCCTTCCATGCCTTCTGCTACACCGTGCCGGACGCGGCGGCGGTGCCGAGCTTCGTCATCGCCGGGTCCGGCGAGGCTCCGGAAGGCCAGGGCGACTACGCCAGCGTGACCGTGCGCCTGGGCGACACAAGCCCGGACGGGCTGCACGAGAAGGCGCGCTTCGTCCTGGGCGAAATGGAGCGGCGCATGGCGCATTTCGACGCCGGCTGGGCCGATGTGACCGCCACCCAGCTCTACACCGTGCACGACGCCTATCCGCTCATGGCCGCCGAGATGGCCGCGCGCGGTGCCTTGCGTCATGGCCTGACCTGGCACCTGCATCGCCCTCCGGTGACCGGTCTCGATTTCGAAATGGACTGTCGGCGCGTATTCGTCGAACTGGTGCAGCCGGTGTAAGACCAACAAACGATCGGATTGACTCATGGGTCTATTCTCGTAGGGCGTGCTTCAGCGCGCCTCGTGCAGCCAGAAAAGCGCCGGACTCTCACAAGAAA
>JANQJV010000300.1 GCA_028281465.1 Azospirillaceae bacterium
CGCTGGCTGATAGGTCGGCTGTTGTGGCGATCTGCCCCGAAGCCCTCGATACCGGCAAGACCGTGCCGGCAGATCGCCACAACCTACGCAAGTACTGGCGTTTCCGAGGGTTCTATTGGCCAATCCGTTGTTGCCGCCTCAGAGGCACCGGGTGGCGCCGCCGTCGATGCGGTGGATGCTGCCGGTGATGTAGGAGGCATGGGGGCTGGCCAGGAAGACCGCCAGGTTGGCGAACTCCTCGGTGCTGCCGTAGCGGCCGACCGGGATGCCGGCGCGGGCGTTCTTGCGAACGGTCTCCAGATCCAGGCCCTGTTTCTCTGCCGCCAGCATATCGAGTGCGTCCACCCGGTCGGTCTGGATGCGGCCGGGGGCGAGGCAATTCATGGTCACGCCGTCCGGGGCCACCTCCAGCGACAGGGTCTTGCTCCAGCCGGTCACGGCCATGCGCATGGCATTGGAAATGCCCAGATGCGGGATCGGCTGGATGGTGCCCGAGGAGGTCACGGTCAGGATGCGCCCGAAGCCGCGGGCGCGCATGCCGGGCAGGAAGCCGCGCGTCATGCGCACGGTGCCCAGAAACATGGCCTCGAAATGCTTCAGCCAGGTGGCGTCGTCGACCTGGGAGATTGGCCCGGCCGGCGGCCCGCCGCCATTGTTGACCAGAATGTCGGCCTCGCCGACGACGGCGATGAAAGCGGCGATGTCGGCTTCCGAGGACAGGTCGCATCGTTGCGCCGTCACGCTGCCGCCGTGGGCGCCAGAAGTAAAGGCCGCACAGGTGGTCTCCAGTGCCGCCTGGTCGCGACCGCCGATTATGACCTTTGCGCCTTCGGCCGCCAAGCCAAGCGCGATCGCCCGGCCGATTCCCTTGCCACCCCCCAGAACCGCGGCCCGCCGGCCGGCGATGCCCATGTCCATGGACTTGTCCTCCCTGTCTTCGCTTGGAATCGAATCACCGTTGATCCAACAGAGTCAAAAAACCCCGACGCACCCGATCCAAGTGCTCGGCCATCCAACGCGCCGCCGCCTCGGCATCACCCTGTTTCAACGCCTCCAGGATCGCCAAATGCTCGGTACAGGATTCGGCAAGACGCAGTGGCAGGCGATCGATGGTGCACAGGCGCATTTCGCGCCGCGCTTCCGCGATCAGCCGCGCCAGGCGCCGGTTGCCCGCCGCTTTGGCGATCATGCCGTGCACTTCGTCGTCCAACTGCCAATGCTGTACCGTGTCCGGCCGCCCGTGGTCACGCAGGATGCGGATGCGCGCCGCCAAGGCATCGAGCCGGTGTGTGGGCAAAGTGCCGGCGGCCAACCGCGCGGCCTCGCTTTCCAGCACCCGGCGCACCTGAACCAGCTCCAAGTACTCCTCCACGCCGACCCATCGCACCGCCAGCAGGCCATTGGACAACCGCGTCACCAGGTTCTCACCCAGCAACCGGCCGAGGGCAATGCGCAAGGGCGTGCGCGACACAGCCAAGTGTTCAGCCAGTTTGCGCTCTTCCAACACCTGGCCCGGCGGCAAGGCCCCAGTCAAGACCATGGTGTGCAGCGCCCGATAGGTGCGTTCCGACACGGTCTCCACTTGGCCCGCAGCGGCCGACCGGATCGGGGGCGAGGATACCACGATGCGACCTCCGAACGCATGAAGCCGCGGGTGGACGGATCGCATGCGGCCCTTGTCGGCTCTGATCCTATTGGGATCCCAGACGGATCTCAATAGGATCAACGCGGCATTACGATGATCGGACGAAGCCGCTCGCCGGATCGAAAATCATGTTTCGGTGCCGGTGGTGGGATCGACCGAGGAGATCGCGCGACATGGTCCGCGGGCAGCCCTGGCATGCTCGGCACAGGGGCGGTCAATGGGGCGATGATTTTGTTATACGGGGGGCTTCGAACGATCACCGCCCCAACGCAAGGCAAGACAAGACACACGGGAGGACTCCATGGACGTCCACGGCCATCTGATCGCGGGTCGCTGGGTCACCGCCGGTGACCCGATTGAGAACCGCAACCCTTCGGACATCGACGACGTCGTCGGCCTGTATGCGCGCGGCGGGACCGGACAAGTGGCCGAGGCCGTGGCCACAGCGCGCGCCGCGTTCCCGGCCTGGTCGCGCACGACGCCGCAGCAGCGGTTCGACCTGCTCGATGCCGTGGGTACGGAGCTGTTGGCCCGCAAGCAGGAGCTGGGCCGGCTCCTTGCGCGCGAGGAAGGCAAGACGCTGGCCGAGGGCATCGGCGAAACCGCACGCGCCGGCCAGATCTTCAAATTCTTCGCCGGCGAGGCACTGCGCTTGGGCGGCGAGAGCCTGCCGTCGGTGCGACCCAACATCCAAGTGCGCATCAGCCGGGAGCCGCTCGGCGTCGTCGGTCTGATCACGCCGTGGAACTTCCCCATCGCCATCCCGGCCTGGAAGATCGCCCCGGCGCTCGCCTTCGGTAACTGCATCGTGTTCAAGCCGGCCGAACTGGCGCCCGGCTGCGCCTGGGCCTTGACCGACATCCTCCACCGTGCGGGCGCACCGGCTGGGGTGGTCAACCTGGTCATGGGCAAGGGCTCGGTGATCGGCCAGGCGCTCCTGGACAACCCGGAGGTCGACGCGGTCAGCTTCACCGGGTCGATTGACACAGGCCGGGTGGTGGCGCGCACTTGCGCCGGACGCTTGGCCAAGTTCCAGCTCGAGATGGGCGGCAAGAACCCGCTGGTCGTGCTGGACGACGCCGACCTAGACACGGCGGTGGAGTGTGCCATCAACGGCGCTTTCTATTCCACGGGCCAACGCTGCACCGCCTCGTCACGCCTGATCGTGCAAGCGGGCATCCATGATGCCTTCGTCGACGCCATGGCCGCGCGCATGAAAGCGCTGGTGGTGGACGACGCTCTCAAGGAGGGCACGCAAATCGGCCCCGTCGTCGACCAGGCGCAATTGGACAAGGACCTGGCTTACATCGATGGCGCGCGGGCGGACGGCGGCGAATTGGTCGCTGGCGGCGAACGGCTCAATCGCGACAAGAACGGCTACTACCTGTCGCCAGCCCTGTTCGTGAGCACCACCAACAGCATGCGGCTCAACCGCGAAGAGGTGTTCGGCCCGGTTGCCGGCGTCATCAAGGTGGCGGATTACGACGAAGCGCTCGGCGTCGCTAACGACACTGCCTTCGGCCTGAGCGCCGGCTGCTGCACGCGCTCCCACAAACATGCGGCGCATTTCCAGGCCAACAGCCAGGCCGGCATGGTCATGATCAACCTGCCCACCGCCGGTGTCGATTACCATGTGCCATTCGGCGGCCGCAAAGGTTCCAGCTATGGCCCACGCGAACAGGGCCGCTATGCCGCGGAATTCTACACAACAGTGAAGACCGCCTACGATCTGCCACTCTAGCGCAAATCTCGAGCAGAGTCCACGAACCAAGGTGCGCGGAAAAAAATGCTCGAGAGCCTGTGGATAGTGGCGTTTTGTCGGTTCCTCTTCAGGGTGTGGATTCCCGCCGAACCGTCGGGCATGGCAATGGGCCGTGTCGCAGCATTGCGGCTGACCTATTGCCATGACACCCGAAAGTCCGCCGAGGGCTCCGTTGCTTGTCGAGGCGACGGCCCCTCAGGCCGCGATCAACGGCCGCACCTGGGGCCGCACCTGGGGCCGCACCCGGTTCGACGAACGCCCCGACTCCATCATCTCCGAATTCCCAAGAGTCACTGTCCAATGGCTCTAACAAGAAACTACGCCCTCTCTGTGAGGTGCTCGCCGGGGTTTTGCGGGGTCTAGAGCACGGGCTTCGCGGCACCAATGAACGACCGATCTTCATGC
>JANQJV010000287.1 GCA_028281465.1 Azospirillaceae bacterium
CCGGCTGGATCGCCGCCATCTTGGCGGCCGGCTGCTGGGCGTGGTCCGGGCCGGCTGAAAGCCGGCGGTCCAGCCGGCAAGGATGCCGGCGCTCCGAAACAGGGCGGCCCGAGGACCGGTCATTGTGTCGGGCCGGCGGTGCTCCGGACCGACAGGGTGTCGCCGCTCAGGTCGGGAGGGAGGGGCACGCGGCTGCGCCCCCTAGTCACGAGACTCGGGCGAGAGCGTCCTGCAAGCGCTGCAGCGTGCGTTCGGCTTCGGCGCGGCGTTCGCGGTTTTCTTCCACCACCCCTTCTGGGGCTTTGGCCACGAAATCGGGGTTGCCGAGCTTGCGGTCGATTTTGCTGATATCATGTTCGATCTTGGCGAGCTCCTTACGCAGGCGGGCCCGTTCCTGGTCGAGGTCAATGACATCCGCCAGGGGCAGGATCACGGTTGCTTCGTCCAGGATTGCTTGGGCTGATCCTTTTGGTACGGCCCCGTCCAGCGCCCCGGCGCGGTACAGGCGCGCCAGACGCAGGATCAGATCCTGGTAGGTTGCGAGCCGCTGCAACGCTGCCGGGCTGGCATCCTTCAGGAACACGGTAAGTTGGGACGAGGCCGGCACGTTCATCTCCGAGCGTACACCGCGCACGGTTGAGATCAGGCGCACCACCCAGTCCATTTCCACGGCGGCGGCGGCATCCACCAAGCTCGGGTCATGGTCCGGCCACGTGGCAGTGATCAGTGGACCGTCAGCTTCTGCCACGCCCATCTGCTCCCAAATCTCCTCGCTCAGGAACGGCATGAAAGGATGCAGATAATGCATCATACGGCCAAGGACCCAGGCCGTGACGGCACGCGTCTCAGCCTTGGCTGCCGCATTGTCGCCGGTCAAGATCGGCTTGGTGAACTCCAGATACCAATCGCAGAAGGTGCCCCAAGCAAAGTGGTACAAGGCCCCGGCCGCTTCGTTGAATTTGTACGCGTCGATGGCCGCCGACACTTGGGTGCCGAGCGTGACCGCCTCGCCAATAATCCAGCGGTTCACAGTCAGGCGCGCTGCCCTCGGGTCGAAGCCCGATTGCGGGCGGCACTCGTTCATCAGCGCATAGCGGGCCGCGTTCCACAGCTTGGTGGCAAAGTTGCGGTAGCCCTCCACCCGCTGGTCGGACAGCTTGATGTCGCGCCCCTGAGCGGCCATGGCGGCCAAGGTAAAACGCAGGGCATCGGCGCCGTAGCGGTCGATGAGATCCAGAGGGTCGATAATGTTACCCTTGGATTTGGACATCTTCTGGCCCTTGCCATCGCGCACCAGAGCATGGATGTAGACCGTGTGGAACGGCACGTCCTTCAGGAAGTGCAGCCCCATCATCATCATCCGCGCCACCCAGAAGAAGATGATATCGAAGGCTGTCAGCAGCACACGGCCCGGGTAATAGCGTGGAACCTCGGGAACCGAGGCTGGCCAGCCCAGGGTGGAAAACGGCCACAGCGCCGAAGAAAACCAGGTGTCGAGCACATCTGGGTCGCGCGTGAGGAGGGTTGGCGCGCCATAATGCCGCTCGGCCTGAGCGTTCGCTTCGTTTTCGGTTTCGGCCACGAATATCGTGCCGTCCGGCCCATACCAGGCTGGAATCTGATGTCCCCACCACAACTGCCGGCTGATGCACCAGGGTTGGATGTTGCGCAGCCACTCGAAATAGGTGTTCTCCCAAGATTTGGGCACGAACACGGTGCGGCCATCTTCAACGGCCTGCAGGGCGGGCTGGGCCAAGGTTTTGGCGTCGGCGTACCACTGGTCGGTGAGCCAGGGTTCCAGCGGTACGCCCGAGCGGTCACCGTGCGGCACCATATGCACGTGATCGTCGATCTTCTCCACCAACCCTTCCGCTTCCATAGCGGCGACGACCCGTCTGCGTGCCTCGAAGCGATCGAGGTTTCGAAACGCTTCGGGAACCGCGTCGTTCGTACGAGCCGCGGCATCCAGGATGTTGATGAAATCCAGGCCGTGACGGCGGCCGATTTCGAAGTCGTTGAAGTCGTGTGCCGGGGTCATTTTGACGGCGCCGCTGCCGGTCTCCGGGTCGGCATAGATGTCGGCGACGATGCGCAAGCGTCGGCCGACCAAGGGCAGGATGGCATACTTGCCCACCAGGTCTCGGTAGCGCTCGTCATCGGGGTGCACGGCGACACCGGTGTCGCCCAGCATGGTTTCGGGCCGTGTGGTCGCGACCACGATGAAGCGTCCCGGTTCCCCCTCGATCGGGTAGCGGAAGTGCCAGAGAGAGCCCTTCGTCTCGCGCTGTTCGACCTCCAGGTCCGAGATCGCCGACTGAAACTTCGGGTCCCAGTTCACCAGGCGCTTGTCGCGGTAGATCAGACCTTGTTGGTACAGTTCAACGAAGACTCGACGCACAGCGCGGTTCAGGCCCTCGTCCATGGTGAAGCGCTCGCGGGTCCAGTCTGGCGAGGCTCCGAGCCGGCGCAACTGATCGGTGATGGTGCCGCCCGACTTCGCCTTCCAGGCCCACACCCGCTCGATGAATTGCGCCCGCGTCATGTCGGTGCGCTTGATACCGTCCGCTTCCAAATTGCGTTCGACCACCATCTGCGTGGCAATACCGGCATGGTCCATGCCCGGTTGCCATAGGGCATCGTATCCGTTCATGCGGTGGTAGCGGATCAAGACGTCCTGCAGGGTGGTGTTCAGGGCATGGCCCATGTGCAGGCTGCCGGTCACATTGGGCGGCGGCATCATGATCACATAGGGTCGGGCGTTTGACTCCGTATGGGCCGCGAAGGCACCGGACTCTTCCCATAGGCGATAGTGTTTTGCTTCGACCTCGGACGGCCGATAGATCTTGTCCAGCATGGCCGAACCTTGTGCAAGGCGGTGGGTGAGGGGAGACCGTGAACTCCCTAGAAGTCGTAGTCGCGCGAGCGTCGCTTCATGCGCTCGATCTCCTGGGTGACCAGCCGCTCCACCAAGTCGGGCAGATTGGCATCGAGCCACTCTCGCAGCAAGGGGCGCAAGAGGTCGCGGATCACGTCTTCCACCGTGCGCGAGCCAGGAACCGGACTGATACGCATGGAGCCGAGCGCGATCTCGTCCCCCAGGTTGTTGGCCAGTCGTTGGAAGGCTGCCGTCGCCATGTCGCGCGGCTCCGGCGATATGATGCCATCGTCGGAGTACGGTGTTTGCTGGGCTTGTGGCGGTATCTGGGGCGGCGGTGTCTGGGGCGGCGGTGTCTGGGGCGGCGGCGGTGGTTCGTCGTCGGCGAAGGCGTCGCGGAAATCCGCCAATGGGTCCTTGTCGTCGTCCAACCCCCAATCCGGCTCGCTGTCGGCAATTTCGTCCAGCGATGGCAGGGGGTCCTCGTCGACCACATTGGTCAGTTCGAGGATGTCGCTTTCCGACTCCTCCGGTTCCTCGATCGGTGGTGGCGGTGGCGGTGGCGGTGATGGTGACGGCGGTGATGGCGGCGGCGGTGGAGGGGGGGGCGACGCCTCTTCCTCCACTTCGACGGGTTTTGGGGGGGTCTCACCGTCTTCAGAAATGATCCGCCGGATGGAGGCAAGGATTTCCTCCATCGACGGTTCTTGTTGGCCTTTGTTATCGCTCATTTCTAATGGCCTACCGCGTCGATCACAGGCCGCACTCTAGGCTGGTTGGCGACAAAACGAAACGCCACTGTAGCCGTCGGACCCAACGGCCCGGACGGCCACGGTCCGGATCGACTCAATCGACGATATCGATTCCAAACCATCGGTCGCGCACCGCGCGGTAGTGTTCGGTCTCGTCATAAACGGTGACATCGAGACCGAGACGCTGAACGGTCAATTCTCCGATCGCGGACAGCACGGTAAATATGGCTACGGCTTCGTCACGCTGGGCGAGCACCAGATTGACACGAGCATCCAGCAGTTCCTGTTCCGCGTCCAAGGTGTCAAGCACGGTGCGCGCGCCGACCAGTTCTTCCTGGCGCACGCCCTCAAGGGCGATCTCGGCGGCGCGCACTTGGGCCTGAAGCGAGACGATGCTCGCCCGCGCCGTCACGAGCTGCTGCCAAGATGCGACCGCGGACTCCCGAGCTTGTCGGCGCGCATCTTGAACCTCGATGCGCCGTTGGTTTGCCGTCTCGCGGGCCGCGCGCGCCCGCGCCGCCACCGATCCGGACGTGTAGAGCGGGACCGTCACCTGCGCGATGACCTGGGCGTTGCGGCTGCGGGCGTCCTGGCGGCCGACCTCACGGCTATAGGTATAGCTCGCCGTCAAATCCGCCGTCGGATACAACTCGCCATCGACGATCCGAACACCACTCTGCGCGGCCTGTTCTGTGAAGACGGCGGCGACCACGCTGGGGTTGTTCTCTTCGGCAAGCGCAATTGCTTCATCCAAGGAGTCCGGCAACGTGTATTCCACGCTTGGCTGGCGTAGTTCGGCAGGGCGTTGACCAATGATTCGGGCATAGTTGGCACGGGATGTCTCCAGCGTGCCTTCCGCCTGGATGCGACTGGCTGTGGCACCTGCAAGCCGAGACTCTGCCTGGCTGACGTCGGTTCGGGTAATTTCGCCAACGCGGAACCGGTCTTGGGTCGCTTCAAGTTGGCGGGCCAACACCCGCTCAAGGTTCTTGTTCAGTTCCACGACGGCCTGATCACGGACCACGTTCAGGTAGGCGGAGGCGGCATCCAGCAGTGTCGATTGCTCGGTGCTTGAAAGGGCAGCGCGCTGCGCTCGCACCAGGCGTTCCGCCTGTTGGACGCCGGCATCGATGCGTCCACCGCGGTAGAGCGGTTGCGTCGCCTCGATGCCGATGGTGCGCGGGGTCGTGCGTGTCGAAGCATCCGTAAGGTCCGTATCGGTCCAATCGGCTCCGGCTTGACCATTGCCCTGTAACGAAGGGCGCCGTGCCGACAGGGCTTCCGGTACGCCTTCGTTCACCGAGCGCAGTTCGACGCGGGCCGCGCGCAAGGTCGGGTTGGTTTCATACGCCTGTCCCAAGGCCTCGCTGAGTGTTTCGGCCGACGTCGATCCGGCCGAAACGAGGAGGACCAGAGCGGTGGCAAAGGCTTTGGCCGTCGGTCCACGGCCAGCGGCGTCCTCGGTGGGGCCGACACGCCGGTCGGGACGAGTCCGTGTAGCACGCATCAGTACGTCTCCATTTCCGGGTCCACCCTGCGGGCCCAGGCGTCGATGCCGCCCGCGACATTGACGGCGTGCGGACGCCCCTGCCGACGCAGCCAAGCCGTCACATGGGCGCTGCGGACGCCATGATGGCAAAGAACCAGAACTGGCTGGTCGTTTGGCACATCGGCCAGCCGGTCCGGCACGCTCTGCATCGGAATATTCAGGCTGCCGTCGAGTGCGCAAATTTGGATCTCCCAAGGTTCGCGCACGTCCAACACCGTGATGGACGTACCACTGCGTCGCAGCTCGGCCAAGGTTTCCACAGTCACGTCGAAACCGTCCTGCATGCTTGGGCCCCTTTGCGCCGCCAACTCGGTTAGAACACGAAAGTTGAGCGCGGTTCGAAACCGGGCAGCACCGGCGTGGCCGCATCGAAGAGCGGGCGGCTTGACACGTGTCCGCCCATCCGCTTGAACAGGCGAGCCGTTCCGTGGTGGCCACTGCGGGCGATCACCGCGACCAACCGACCATTCTCACCCAACTGGTCGAGCAATCGTTGTGGGGCTTCAGCCACTGCGCCGTTCACGACAATCACGTCGTAAGGCGCCTGGTCCGGATACCCTTCCGTCACGTCAGTCTGCACCGCGACCGCATTCTCGATGTCGAGTTCGGTCAGCAATTCTGACGCGCGCGCCACGAGTTCCGCATCGGATTCCAACGCCACCACCGTATTGGCCAGGCGCGAGATCACGGCTGTGGAATAGCCTGTGGCACAACCAATATCCAGAACCACGTCTTGGTCGCTGATCTGGGCTTCCTGCAGCAGGCGCGCCAATACCAGCGGCTCCATTAGGTACCGGCCGTTGCCGATGGCAACGTCCTCATCGACATAGGCATACGCGCGGGCCGCTTTCGGCACGAATAGCTCGCGTGGCACGGCGCCGAGCGATGCCAGGAGCCCAGCATCCGTGACCTTGTTGGGCCGAATTTGGCCGTCCACCATGTTCATGCGCGCTGTCGCATAGTTCGACATCGGCGCAACACTCCGTCTGCGGTTGCCGCGCGTTCGGGCCGACGGCGTGCATCGAAACCGTTTTTCGACCGATGGGCCGCCCGATTGATCAAAGACCAAAACCAGCTTGGCCGGTAAGGTCTACATGAACAGCGCTTATATCCAGTCCGGTGCCGGATTGACAACCGTGGGTGGGCGGTTCGATCGGAGCGGTGGTTTCCATGTCACAGCCATGAGTGCCGGAACGTGATCCGGGCGCTGTGGGCAGGCGTTTTCTGATCCGATCTTCCCCTTGACAAGTGCGCGTTGGGCATCGCAGTCTATACGGCTCTGAGGGCGCGGTGGCAGAGTGGTCATGCAGCGGACTGCAAATCCGCGGACGGCGGTTCGATTCCGCCCCGTGCCTCCAGCCTGTTTCCGGTGCACGATTGGGTATGGGGCCTGGCCAGGGCTCTTGGGCGAAAAACCGCTGGAACCGGAACGCGGAAGTGGTTATATCATCGGTTATTGTCGCGTGATGGCGCATGATCCCCGGTAGCTCAGTCGGTAGAGCAGGTGGCTGTTAACCACCGGGTCGCTGGTTCGAGTCCGGCCCGGGGAGCCATCATCCTGGCTGTTCTCTTTGCTCCCATCTCCCTATAACAGGCATTTGGATGCCAATGGTTTGTGGTCTTGAGCCGGACCGCAGACCAGAGCAAACTCGAGCTGGTCTCGATGTTTCCGATTCGTGCGGAAATGGTCTGCCTTGGGGGGAGAGACGGCGATGATCATGTTCTGGCTTCGCGCCGGTCTGGTCGTGGCGTTCTTGGTGTGGGGTTTTGGTTCTTCGCCCGGTGCGCGGGCGATCGTACCGCAAGCGCCGGCTGAGCCACGCCCGATCCCGGTCGCCGCAGTCGGGTTATTCCCGACCACCGGACAGGTTTTGATGTATATCGGTGCCGCGACCCTCGGGTATCTGGCGCTGCACGAGGTCACTGACGAGCCGTTCATCCTTCAGGCGACTGGCGCGTTCTTGACATTGGCGCCTTTGATTGCCTTGCCGGTTGCCGTTTTTTGGGACGCTGGTGCCCTGACCCGCTCATCGAGGCTGATTTTGGCCTTGTTGCCACCGTGACCAGGTTCGATGATCGTTGAGGGGCGGGCGTTGCTCAATCGACCAGGTCATCGGGCGAGTGGCCGGTTGGCTGGCCACCGCCGGCTGCGCTGCCATCCGACAAGGCGCCATCCGACAAGGCGGCCGATGTCCGTTGCCATTCGCCGCACCAATCGGTGGCGAGGGTAACTGGAAAGGCACCATAGGGGTGCCGCGCCGTCAGCATCGGTGGGAAACGTCGACAGTTGCCCTTAGGGCCGCGTTCACGCACCCCGTGCCCGACCCAAAACCGACAATAGTAGCAGGTATCGTACCGACGGCTGGCCACCCACTTCCCCTTGTTTCCGGGCCAGTCCCGGTCGTAGCGCATACAGGGCATGCCTGCATCGACCCGGCTTGGACAGGATCTGGTGATGAACGTTTCACGCGATGATGTCGAGTTGATCGAGCTTGCGACAAGGTATCAAGGTTTTTTTCGAGTCGACAGATACAAGTTGCGCCATCGGCGGTTCGACGGCACCTGGTCGCGCCCTCTGCAGCGAGAGGTTTTTGCGCGCGGCCATGCCGCTGCCGTCCTGCCTTACGATCCGGTTCGGGACAAAGTCGTCCTCATCGAGCAGTTCAGGGTTGGCGCTCTGGCTGCCGGCTTGTCGCCGGTGGTATTGGAACCGGTGGCTGGTATGATCGAAGACGGCGAAGCGCCTGAGGCTGTGGCACGCCGGGAAGCGGAGGAGGAAGTCGGCTGTACGGTCCGCCGCCTGGAGCTGATAGGCCGGTTTCTGACCAGCCCTGGTGGTTCCTCGGAAACGATCACCCTTTATTGTGGTGAGGTGGACAGTACCCAGGCGAATGGGCTGTTCGGCTTGGATAGCGAAGATGAAGACATCAGACCGGTGCACTGGTCTGCCGACGAGGTGCGGCGCTTCCTGGACGACGACCGGTTGAACAATGCCACCACATTGGTGGCGCTCAACTGGTTCGCCCGTCACCACGGCGACCTACGTCGGCGCTGGCTGGGTCAACCGCAAGCCTGAATTGTGCGTGCCTGAATTGTGCGTGAGGGGCGATCTGCTCGCCCGACTTCGCCCTTGTCCAAACCGGTTGGAGAGCGTGTTCCCCCTTTCCCTCAGGAGAGAGAGAGAGAGAGAGAGAGAGAGAGAGAGAGAGAGCAGCTCGATGCGGGAAGACGGTGCTTTGGGGATGGTCTCGCAACCACAGTCCTGTTGGTCCAAATTGTCGGCGGCCGATCGTTCGGATTTAAATCACTGAACTTCAAGGATTTTTCCACAGTGTTTGAGCCTTCATGTCTCTACAATAGATTGTGACATAGGAATGTTTTGGTGGCGTGATGAACTGCAGCTCTCGCAGATCCTTGATCCAACCCTTGGTGCGTTTTACCTACGAGATACGTTCATCGAAAACAATCCACACTGGAATAGACCGTGACTATACGCGATGGCTTCGTCAGCTCGATCGGCGACACGCCTCTGATCCGCCTGAAACAGGCTTCGGACCGCACCGGCTGCACCATTCTGGGTAAAGCCGAGTTTCTCAACCCCGGTGGTTCGGTGAAGGACCGCGCCGCCATCGCGATTGTGCGTGACGCCGAGCGCCAAGGGGCGCTCAGACCGGGGGGGATCATTGTCGAAGGTACGGCCGGCAACACCGGCATCGGCTTGTGTTTGGTCGGCAATGCCCTGGGGTATCGGACGGTCATCGTCATGCCCGAGACGCAGAGCCAGGAAAAGAAGGACATGCTGCGGCTGATCGGGGCCGACCTGCGCCTGGTGTCGGCGGTGCCCTATGCCAATCCAGATAACTATGTTCGGGTGTCCGAGCGATTGGCCGACGAGATTGCCGCTAGCCATCCCCAAGGGGCGGTATGGGCCAACCAATTCGACAACACGGCCAATCGTGACGGCCATTGCGCCACCACAGGTCAGGAGATCTGGCGGCAAACCGGTGGCCGGATCGATGCCTTCACCTGTGCCACTGGTACGGGTGGCACGCTGGCGGGCGTCGGCATGGCTTTGAAGGAACACAATCCGAATGTGCGGATCGTGCTCGCGGATCCCATGGGTTCGGCCATCTATAACCACTTTGCAACCGGTGTTTTGAAGGCTGACGGGAACTCCATCACCGAAGGCATCGGGCAAGGGCGGATCACCCGGAACCTGGACGGGGCGCCGATCGACGATTGGGTTCGGGTGAGCGACGAAGAGGCGTTGCCCATTGTTTTCGATCTGGTGCAGCATGAGGGGCTGGTGTTAGGCGGGTCCAGCGGTATCAATGTCGGGGCTGCGATCAAGGTGGCAGAAATGCTGGGGCCCGGACACACCATCGTCACCATTCTTTGTGACGGCGGTTCACGCTATCAGTCGAAGCTGTTCAGCCCGGCGTTCTTGCGCGGCAAAGGGCTGCCGGTGCCGTCCTGGCTGGCGTGATGGGGCTGTTTGAGGGCAAACCGATGGATTTGGTGTTTCGCAACGATGCGTATGCGCGCCGTTGCATGGCGATGGTGGTCGCGGTGGAGGCAGGCGGTCTCCGACTCGACCGGACGGTCTTCTACCCCGCCGGCGGCGGGCAGCCGGGCGACACCGGGGTTTTGCGCTTCGCAGGCAGGCAGGTGGGGGTGACCAATGCGGTGAAGGGAGACGGCCCCGACGACGTTCTGCATGTGCTGGCAGCGGATACGGCAGCACCGGCGGTCGGGACCGAGGTCGAGGCGGAAATCGATTGGGATCGGCGCTATCGGCATATGCGCATGCACACGGCGCTGCATCTGTTGTGTTCGGTCGTGCCTGGCGCGGTGACCGGTGGCCAGATCGCGGCTGACAAGAGTCGGCTGGATTTCGACGTGCCGACGACGACCTTGGACAAGGCCGAGATTGCGGCGCGCATAAATGCGTTGATCGCGGCCGACAGCCCGGTGGTGCCACGTTGGATCAGTGACGACGAGATGGCGGCCCAGCCGGAGCTCGTGCGTACCATGTCGGTCAAGCCGCCGACTGGCAACGGTTTGGTTCGCTTGATGGAGATCGCTGGTGTCGATCTGCAGCCGTGTGGCGGGACCCACGTAGGCCGATTGGGCGAGATTGGGGCGGTCGACGTCATCAAGATCGAGAACAAGGGCAAGCAGAACCGCCGTGTTGTCATCACTTTGAACGAGTGACGAACCGTTGCCGTGTTTTCTTCGGCCCTCGCTATCTTTGGGCCTCGCTATCTTTGGTATGGCAGATCCCCCATGATCGTTGATCGCCCGGATGCCTTGGTTAGGACCGAGTGGCTTGCCGCTCGGTTGGGAAATCCAGGGCTTGTGGTGTTGGACGGAACCTTCATGATGCCCGGTGCCGAGCGGGGGGCGACCGACGAGTTTCACCGCGCCCACATTCCGGGCGCACGCTTCTTCGATATCGACCGGGTTGCCGACCGGCGCTCACCTTTGCCCCATATGGTGCCGGACCCGGCCGAGTTTGGGGCCGCGGTCGGTGCTCTCGGTGTCGGCAACAACGACCTGGTGGTGGTGTACGATCGGGATGGCACCACCAGCGGTGCTCGGGTGTGGTGGATGTTCCGCTTGTTCGGGCACGATCGGGTGGCGGTGCTCGATGGCGGGTTGCCCAAATGGCAGGCCGAAGGACGGCCTTTGGAAACCGGCGTCACCTCGACTGCGGTCAGACCGTATGGTGCCGGGTGGCGGCCGGCGCTGCTGCGAACCAGGGCACAAATGTGTGCCAATCTGGACAGTCGGGCCGAGCAGATTGTGGACGCTCGCAGTGCCGACCGCTTTACGGCGGCCGTGGCGGAGCCTTGGCCGGGGCGGCGGCGTGGCCATATTCCCGGCAGCCTTAACCTGCCGTTCGTCGACTTGCTCGATCCCCGAGACAAAACCCTTCTGCCTGCGGCCGGTCTGGCAGAGCAGTGTCGGAGAGCGGGACTGCAACCTGGCAAGCCTATCGTCACCACTTGCGGTAGTGGCGTCACTGCTTGTATCGTTTCTTTGGCGTTATTTGTCCTGGGCGAAGAGGCTGCCGTCTACGATGGGTCGTGGGCGGAATGGGGCTTGCCGGGACCGTTGCCCGTTGCGGCCGGCGCGGCGCGGTCGCCCGGCGTGTGAATCGAGGATACAGCGGAAGACCATGCCATGAAGACGCGTGTGATTGCCCTGTGTGTGGGGTTGGCCGCGTGTGGCGGCATTTTCGTCTTGTCGGTCGCCGGCACATTGGCGGGTCCGCCGACGCCGTTGGTTCCGGAGATGGTGGGAACCGAGGCGACCGCGCCGTCCGCCGGGGAGTTGCCACCGGTGCCGGAGGTTCAGGCAGATGTGCAACCGCACCACGTGCCACCAGGGGCGGCAGAAACCTTGGCCGAGGCCGAGCCGATCGACACCGTGTCGACCGATAACGTCACGGGTGAGGAGGCTGCGCCGGGTTTAGCCGAACGCACTGGACGCACCATCGATCGCGGTGTTCAGGCGACCGGCGAGTTCTTGGGCAATGCCGGGCGAGCAGCGGGTGAGACGGTCGATTGGGCCGTCGATGGGATCGGCTCGTTCTTGGAGCGGAGCGGCAAAGCGTTGCAGGAGCTGGCGGAGTGACGGTTGGTTGATCTGACCTCGGTCGGCGCGATGGTTGCGACCATGGGCTTTTGGGCACAGCGATGAGCAATCGAGCCCTTTCTGACCTATGACATGGTCCGGTCATTGAACCAGGAGATGGGCGTCCGTCGTGCACACCGGGCGGTGAGATCGCTTAGGGCGAGTCTAGCAATGACGGCACGGTTCGCCCTTCACCATGTTGACCACATCGAAATCGGCCGGAATATCAAGGAAATGGAGCCATAAGGCGACGGAATGCCGGCGTCGGATCGGTGACATCAGCGGGGCCAGTGGTGGGCGGATCGGGCCGGAACCTTACGACAAGACAAATCCGAGTCGCGGCATTCGGCGGTTTGCGAAGTCGCCCATTCGGTCCATCACACCGACGGGCGACGACGGTGATTTTGCAAAGCGAAGACCGGGCACATTGAAAACAAACGCGGGTCTATCCAAGCAATGTTGCGGTGCGCAAGAGTTAGTATACACCAAATGGCTTAAGCAACGGGATTTGAAGCAAACAACGAGTCGGTTGTCTAAGGCAAAAACACAATTCACTTGGGCAAAAGGAGGTGGGTCGAGTAGTCTCAGGGACAAACAAAAACTGGCGACAAAGCCAAATACCTTGGGAGGTCACGGTGATCGGAACAAATTTACCTTTCGCAGACAGGACCTTGGAGGACATGCAGGTCCTGTTGCGCCGGCGTAAGAAGCTCGCCGATAAGATCAACGACCCGTGCATGAGCGAAAATAACCGTGCAGCGGCCCGATGGTTCTATGCTGCCAACGAGCGGGAGATCGCCGCATTCTCGTCCCCATCGGTGCAATAACATCCTTGGGTGGCTCCCCATCGCTTCAGCCGAACCGATGGGATCACCCTGACGACTGCAAGAGTTTCTGCGAGCGACAAAGAGTAGGGCCATCAACCCGAGGCCACGCCAGGTGGGTATGACATGCCCGCACACATCCTGGCTTCAGTGATACCCTGAATCCAGGTTCGAGACGGCCGTTTGGGTCGATTTGAACAGATCGCTACAGATTTCCGGTCGGCTGTCGCAGCAATTCTCGGTGAGAAAAAGCAGCAAGCGGCGCACGCCGCCGATGTCGGCTGCATAGAATATCTGCCTCTGGACACGCCAGGAATGGACCAGGTTGG
Organism: Azospirillaceae bacterium; assembly: GCA_028281465.1. Taxonomy (GTDB): domain Bacteria; phylum Pseudomonadota; class Alphaproteobacteria; order Azospirillales; family Azospirillaceae; genus JANQJV01. Next base: position 12,969 of record JANQJV010000287.1, read on the forward strand.
CCCGCTCCAGGTGAGACAGATGGAAGGATAGGGTAGACGGAGCGACATCCAATGCCGCGCCAATGTGGCCGGCCGACATGCCTTCGGGTCCGGTCTGGATCAGCAAGCGAAACGCGGCCAGCCGGGTTTCCTGCGCAAGCGCGGACAAGGCACTGATCGCTTCTCGCTCTTCGAAGGGTGGGAGGGTCGGTCGCGGATCGCTCCCATTCGCTCTCGACATTGAGCTCGTCTCCAATCCTCGGCTGCAGTCATGGGGGGGCCGAAGATGTGCGTGGTTCTTGATGGTGCCAGCGCTACATCAACCGTACATAATATGGGAGGCGCTCGCAATTTACCAAAGGCTCCGTGTCAGTTTGGGAGCAGCAATGCGCTGGAAGCACTCGGTTCAACAGGCACGGCACCAGGACCTGACGTGTTTCGTCTTGTTTTTTCTTACTTCTTTTGAAGCATGGGCGGATTTGGATCGTCGATTGGTCGAAGTTGGTTGGCGTTACTGGCCCTTGTCCGACACCGCATCGGCACGCGTCCGGCCGCATGCCGGTGGCAGCTTGGAGATCGCCGTGCGGGATGGGCTCGGCCCTTGTCACTGAGAGCTGCACGGCTTGCACGTGGTCACGCCGCGTCTGGGTTGGCCGTGGCGGGTCGACCAGGGCGCTTTAAGTCTGACGTCCATCCGACCCGGGTGACTGTGGGCTGGTCGATGGTTTGTTGCACGGTCTTGCCTCCGAGTTCAGCGCGGTGCTCGGCAACGGGCTGATTTATGTCTGCGATGATGTCTGTATGGGTGGGACCCCTTCTGGAGACCCCTTTCTCACGCAAGCGCGGCGCGTTGATCAGTCTTCGGCTTGCTGGGACACCAACGCACACTTGGTTGCCGAGACCGTCGATGGGCGGCGTGACGACCGGCGTGTTTTCGGGATGCTGGTGCCGGTTCCATCGCCTATCGCTTTGTCCGGTGACACCAATGAGCTGGGTAGTCACCGTATGGCGCGTAGTGCCGGCCTTGCCTTTACGGCGGTGTCTTTGCCAGAGTGACGGTCGATGGGGCTTTCGTGTTTGGTCATCGGCAAGACCGGGGCAGGCGCTTCTGCAGCAGTGGGTGGTGGATTTGTGTTTTGAAGATGCCACGCACTGCGACCCGCACAAGGTGGCGTTGCAGCCATGAGCGGCGCCAGCGCGCCGGAGCGCTGCATCTCGGTCATCATCCCGGTATTGAACGAAGCGGCACGGTTGCCGGGTCTTCTTGCGGCACTTGCGGCTGACCGACAGGGCGCTGCGCGCGAAGTGCTGGTTGTCGATGGTGGCAGCTCAGATGGCACGCCTGAGTCAGCTAGGGCCAACGGAGCCGACCAGGTGCTTAGCACCGCGGCTGGCCGCGGCCGACAACTGCGCGCCGGCGCAGCGGTGGCGCGGGGCGACATCCTGTTATTCCTCCACGCGGACACCGGATTGCCGGCTGGGGCTCTGGCGGCGATCCGGCAGGGCATGGACGGGCGTCTGTCGTGTCCAGGCGGCAATTTCCGCCTGATCTTCGCCGGTGAAACTCGTTTTGCGCGATGGATTACCTGGCTTTATCCATGGTTCCGGCGCCGTGGTTTTTATTATGGTGATTCGGGCATCTTTGTGCGCCGCTCGGTTTATGACCATTTGGGCGGCATGTTGCCCATCGCCCTGATGGAAGACTATGCGTTTGTATGTGCCTTGGAAGCGGCTGGCGAGACGCTCTGTATCGACGAGCCGCCACTCGTCACTTCGTGCCGTCGGTTTCGGGGGCGTTGCCCCGCTGCGATCGTTGGTGGTTGGGTGCTCCTACACGCGCTCTACCATCTCGGCGTATCGCCCGATCGGTTGGCCCGCCTCTATGATTCCAAGCGGGAACGCACTGGCCGGTAGAGCCCGGCCGGTGGTCTAACGAATCGTATCATACCGATGGCCCGCCTTGACGACAGGTTCGGTTTCGGCGCTGAACGAGGAGCGCCGGCATCCCTGCCGGCTGGACCGCCGCCAATCTTGGCGGCCTGCCGCTGGACGTGGTCCGGGCCGGCTGGA
>JANQJV010000299.1 GCA_028281465.1 Azospirillaceae bacterium
GGCCAGCCGGTCCGCCGTCGCCCGCAGATGCGGGTCGGGATGGCGGCGCATCCCGTCGGCCGTCTGGCCGATCACGGTGCCGGCATGGGCGTAGACCGCACGGACCAGACCCAGCAGGGCCGGTACGGCATCTGCGTCATCGACCTTGCGGACCTGGTCGAGAGCCGTGCCGGTGGCCTCCTTGAGCGCCCGGCCGAGCCGTGTGGCGATGGCACGGGCCGTCAGGGGCAGATCGTCGAGATCCACCGTGGTGGTGCCGGTCGGTGCGGCGGTCTCGGCGGTCATGATCTATCCTCCCCGGCTGGTCACAGCAGTTGCCCCATCACCGCAGCCACCGGATCGCCGCCAGCGGATGGATGCGGTTCGGGTACGGGGCTGGGCATGAAGCGGAAGAAGCCCTGGGCCCCGCGGGCCGGCACCGGCGCGTCCCAGGCGACGGGATCGAGCATCGGCCAACCCCATTTACCGGGGTCGGAGCGGGGGTCCGGGTCGATCTCCGGCGCGGTCCGGGGGGTGCCAAGCGTCACCTCCCCCACGCCGGCGCCGAACGGCAGGCTGGGCAGCCCGTCGGCGAGCAGCGCACGGATACCGTCCGCATCCGCATCAGGGCCGCAGGATGGTTCCGGCCGGCACAGGAGGTTGCGGAACTCGGTCTTGCTGATGCGGTGGCTGCCGGCGTGGATGACCAGCCGCTGGCCGATCTTGGTCTTCGGTGCGGGCCAGGTGCGCCATTCGAACCGCTTGAGGCCCGCCACGATCAGGCTGGCCCAGGGCTGCCAGACGGTGATCGCGTCGAGATCCCGGCCGGCGGTCGGGGTCCGTGCATCGTACGCCCGGGCGTAGTCCTGGGCGGCCCGCGCGGCGGTGAGGTAGGCCCGGCTGGGGGCCTTGTCCGCTTCCTGGCCGGGGCGGTAGGTCCGCCAGATCTCCTCCCGGATCGCCCGGGGCAGGGCAAACCAGTGCTCCCGGCAGCCCCAGAGTTTGGGCGGCACGCGCCGGTCACAGCCCGGCCAGTGGCAGGTGTGGGTCATTGCGCCCCTCCGTCGTCGCACCAACGGCCCGCATCGTCGTATGGGCAGGTCGTTGAATCTAATCCAGCGTACCAGCCCCAATGCCGCCCCTTGGCCTCGGCCATTCCCTCCTTGGTCAGGGATACTTCGTCTCCTAGAATTGAAACAAACCAATAGATCCAACCTTTATCGCGACAATATTTTCCTGCAAATCTTGCCAAGAATTCATCACTTTGATAACGACGGCCGTAATGAATGGTGATCCTTGGGGGAAGCCGTTCTTCAAGACCATAAACAAGAACTCGCGTGATTTCATGATCTATTTCATATTCCGAAAGTTCTCCGTCGCCGCGGCATAGATTACAGGCCTCACCGTGACAGCCATAAACGGGACAGACAACATATCCGTCATCAATAAAATCAAGATCTTCCTCAACGTAACCTTCTTCCAAGGCCTCTGACATGAGCACGTCCCGACTGCCCTTGCAAAGCCAGCAGTCAGGCATATAGGCGCCTGTGCCTTGACATTCTGGGCACTCTTGCGCGTAGTTGGCGCGGAGGCTGTGGGTCATGCCGCGGCGCCCTCATCAAGCGCGTCAATGTTCTCCAGGCGTGGGGTGAAGGCGATCACTTGGACCCATCTGTCCCGGTCGCGATCCCAGGCGCCGGGCCCGTGCAGCTCGTCCCACAGATCGATGAACGCGGTGCGGGCGGTCGGCCGCCAGCGCCAACGGGACACGCCCTCGCGGCGGGCATCGTCTTCGGTGATGGCACCCAGGCGTTCGATCCTCACATCGGTGACGATCAGCGTGAGGCGGCTGGCCCAGCGGGGCATGTGGATCGGCGAGCGCCATCCGCCGTAGGGCGGGCACCCGGCATCATCATCGGCCCGGAAGCAGGGGCCGCAATAGCGGCCGTCGGAGTCGACGCCCTGGCGGCAGGCGTCGAGGTCGGGCGCGTCGGTGCCCCAGGCTTCCCGTACCCAGATGCGGTCGCCCGAGGAGACCGTGCGGCGTGACCGCTGCTGATAGGCCGGCATCTCGCCGTGGTGCTGGGCGACGAGCAGAGGTTGCGGCCGGACGAGACGGCGGGTCATGGTCTTGCCGGTGCCCTCGATCCCCGTCTCGCGGATCAGGGCGCGGACCATGGGGTCGGAGAAGATCAGGGGACGGTCGGCCACGGGCTGCCCCTACCCGGCGATCAGGGCGAGGGCGCCCAGGGCGGCGGCGGCGCCCCACAGGATGGCGACCCGGATCGGCCGGATGCCCCGCGCCCGGCCCGGCAGCGGCCCCTCCACCCATAACGGCAGCACATCCAGCGGCGCATCCGGCCCCGTGCGGGTGATGATCAGACGCGGCGGCGGATACGTCCCCGGCGCTGACGCCGCGAGAGTCCTATCGCCGGTTTGGATGTCGTGAGTGGCGCGCATCTCATATCAGGCCTAGGTGGACAAGGAGGGTTGAGCGCCTAATGCGCTTACCACCCAGCATGTCTGGGTAGCAGCCAAAAATGTACATATTGGACAATTCTGTCAATCGCGAACCAGCACGATTTGGACCAATCTGATTGTATCGATAGTCGCAACACCTTGCCGGGATACACACCGCGTCGGCAGGGATCACCAGACTTGACGTGACACGTCTTCCTATCTGGGATAGCCGTGATTCACATGGGTGGTGGGGACCATCCATACTCTTGGGTGCTTGTTCAGGGAGGGGTCGGCATGGCGCGGCGCAATGCGTACCGCTTCACGATCAAGCACGCGGGAACCCTGACGATGGTGGATACTCGCCCCTCTCCGGTCTCGACCCTTCTGGGGATGATCGTCGTGATCCTGCTCGGGGGGCTGTCCGGCCAGGCCTATGGCGTGTCGGCAGATGCGATCGCGGCCGATCGTCCCTTGGCCGTGAAGATGCTCGCCTGCGCCACGGAAGCCGACGCCGATCGGCGTCTCGCCTGCTTCGACCGCCTCCTCGATGATCTGGTCGAAACGCTCACCGATGACGGCTTCCGCGACGACCGGACGACACCGGTCGGCAGTGCGGGATGGTATCTGGAGGCATGGCCCTGGTACATCGGCCCGGGGGAGTATGTCGGCATCGAACGGATCCGGTGGGCGAACACCGACGTGTTTCATAGCGGGATCCTTCGGATCGCCTGCAACACGGCTCACTCAAATCTCTTCGTCTTGATGGACCGTCGCCATCGCCTCGAACCCCTCCCGGCCGCGTCCCCCGTGCGATACCGGGTCGACGATGGTCCCGACATCCCCATGGACTGGAGGTATAGCTATGAGACTCACATCTTGGGGCCCGAAGCGGGGGGCGCCGAGGCCTTCATCCGGACGCTCCTGGCCGGCTCGACCCTCACCATCACCTATGAGCGGGAGGATGATGGGGCTCCGATCACCTTCCGGTTCCCGTTGGACGGTCTGGCCGAGGTACTGCAGCCGGTCGCCGCGGCGTGCGACTGGACGCCTTGATCAGATGGGCCATCGCGGGTCTTGAGGATCCAATCGTCTCAAACATTCAGACGTAGCTGGGTCTTGGGCAGGGGGAGTTCGCCGCTCCGAACCACATCCAGCCCGTTCCGCGATCCCACCGCATGCATCTTCTTGTCGTCGGAATAGAGCGTCGTCGCACCCGAGACCTTCGCGATCGCGACGATCTGCCGATCGAACTTGAGCTTGGCCCAGGTCGTCGTCTCGTCTGCCTTTATGCCCTGACCGATCTCTTCCAACGTGATCCGCGCGTGTTCCACCGCCGCCCGCTGGGTGAAGCCCACAATCTGGAATGACGCCCGATCATCGCCTATCAGGTCGAGTATCGCGGTCTTGATGTCCCCGGCTCGCACCAACACTTCGGCCAGCACCGGGGTCGGTATCACGATTTTGGTGCCTTCGCCCGAAAGGCGTGCGATCAGGCCCATCACTCGCTCATGGAACCCGTCGATCGGTTGGCCTGTTTCGGGATCGGTTGGTACCGGTGCCGCGCGGTGCACCAGCGGCAAAACCACCGTGGCGTCGAACACCACCATCAATGCGGTTCGCCCTCGCCATGCCGCAGCAGGCGCAGCGTCTCCCACGGGTCGGGATCGTCGGCCCAATCCCCGCCTCCCAACGCCTGCAACTTTTCGACCACCTCCAGCAGCGGTGTGTCGTCCAGGACGACGAACCGCGTGATCGTAAAGCTCTTTTGCTCCCACGTTCCGCCGGGGTAGCGCAGCCAATCGCCGGTGCCAAAGGCACGGATTCTTTGGAACAGATGGCACCCCAGCTCGACGGCCAGGGCTCGGCTCACCGCGCAGGGGACCACGGTCCCCGCACTCACCTTGATCTGCGCCGAGCACGGGTCTTGCTGCCCACCGACCCGGATCACCTGTCCGTCGATCGTCCCTTCGTCCCGGATCGGTCCGATCGGGCGTTCCTGTGCGGCAGGCGCGTCGGCCCGGGTTCCTGGTACATCCAACAGCGGTTGCCACCGTGTGTGCGGCGCGGTGCCCCTTGCCTTGTGCAGCGTTCCGCGGGTCCCCAGGCGGCCCAGCCGTTCCGCGACCCGTCGCTGGCCGTCCCGCGCCTCTTTGCGAGCGCCACCAGACTTAAGATGCCGGACCTGGTTCTCCAGATGCGTGGCCCCGGCCGGATCGGTCGTCAGCATGAAGTTCGTGCTGCCTTCCTCGATGCCGACCAGATGCAGCCACCTTTGTGCGTCTGCGAACATCGCCGCCAGATCCTCAAGGAAGCCGATCAACTCCGCGATCGGCAGTTCCTGCGGCTTCACGTCCTTGATCGTGAAGCGGTACGCATTGTGCGCCATGCCGACCCCTCCCTGAACAAGCACCCAAGAGCATGGATGATCCCCACCACCCATGTGAATCACGGCTATCCCAGATAGGAGGACGTGTCACGTCAAGTCTGGTGATCCCTGCCGACGCGGTGTGTACCCCGGCATGGTCGGGCCCTTGTCAGACCGTTCGCTTGCGCCGCGATGTTGAAGCCCTACACTGGGCCGCTCGCCAATGAGGTGTATCATGCTGTATCGGGTTGAGACGATGGTCTCGCTGCTATTGATCGGCGCCCTGCTGGCGCCGGCCGGACCGGTCGGTGCGACCCTGGCCGATCAGGTACGCGATTGCCAGGCCGTACGGAACGCGGCCAGCCGCCTAGCCTGCTTCGATGCGATGACTGTGCCTGCCCCGGTCACGCGGTCGCCGCGCTGGCGGGCTTCCAGCCGCACAATGATCGACAACGAGCCCCACGAGAGTTTGTCGATACTTTCGGTTCTCAACGATGCGGTCCTGATTCTGCAGTGCCAGGCGGGGGCAACCGCCATCATGTTGATCACCGACATGCCGTTGGGCGAGCAGTACCGAGTCCACACGACGTTTTGGGTGGATGATGGGCCACCCGTCCATCAGCGATGGGATCGCTCCCAGGGCGCCGCCGGCCGCTGGACCACGGAGGGGGCGCTTCCCGTCATCTGGCGCCTACTGGAGGCGGAGCAGTTCCAGATTCGCCTGGCGCCTCGTGGCCGCGCCTCACGAGTCTTCCTGTTTCGCGTGACCGGCCTCGCGGACGTCATCGAACCGCTTGAACAAGGATGTAACTGGCCTCAATGGCCCCGATCCAATTCCTGACAGGGATGTAGTCTGCATTAACTCCCAGGCGTTTCAGCGTCATGCGGCTTGCGCAAGTGACAGACCAACTGCCGAGTGGCTTCGGCATCGGCTGCCGCGCGGTGGGTCGCCGTTACATCCAAGCCTGATGCCTCCAGGGCCCGCTCTAACTTTGCGGCTCGGTATCGCCCCGTAAACGCCTGATAGGCGCGCATCGCGCAAACCCAATCCAGAACCGGTAGCTCAAGCTGATATCGCTCGAACGTCTGCTCCAGCAACCTGCGATCGAACTCGGCATTGTAAGCCACGACTACCTTCTCACGCATCAGTCCGACCAGGCCGTCCGCATGCTCGGTGATCCGAGGGTGCTTGTTTGCCTCTTGGCGCGTGATGCCATGGATGGCCAGCGCGCCTGACTGGATCCGTGCGGTGGGTCGCACGATCGAATAGGATAGCACCGTCCCATCCAGGGCAACCAGCGCGTACTCCAGGATCTCCGCCCGCTCTCCCAGACCAGTCGTCTCGGTGTCGAAGACCACCAGCCGCTCAGCCGGCACAGCGCGCAAGCGGTCAAGCGCTGTCCAGGGATCGGTAGCGAGCCGCCGAACGGTACGACCGGCGCGGGCTGCCCGGTGCGATTCCCCGTCCTCGCGCTGCCCGGAAAGCGAATACCTCACCGTGATGGCCGCGGCCCGAATGTGCCGCTCCGCCTGGACCAGCTGCCAAGCGAGTGCTGCTCCGATGCCCTTTGCCCCCATCATGGCGGTCACATCGGCCCTGTCCTGCTCGGTGACTGGCCCGTCCGTCGGCGTCGGCTCCCGTGCCTCCACCGCGGTCCGTAGGGCCTGAATGTTCCGCTCCGCCTGGACCAGCTGCCAAGCGAGTGCTGCTCCGACGCCCTTTGCCCCCATCATGGCGGTCACATCGGCCCTGTCCTGCTCGGTGACCGGCCCGTCCGTCGGCGTCGGCTCCCGTGCCTGCGCTGGGGACAGTGATGAGGGGCGCGCCGGCATCGGCCTGCGGTTCGACGGCTCCACCCCTCCAGCCATCCGTTGCGACCACGCCCGATGCGCGGCCGCCTCGCGGTCGACCGGGCTCTGTGCCGCTGCGGTCAAGGACCGTATCGCGGACCGCCGGTCGACCCCGCGCCGTCGCTCGGCCCGCCGCCGCCGCTCCCACGCTCGCCATTGCGCGTCATCCCGAAGCGATCGGGCGACCCGCGCCACCATGAGGATCCCTGCCAGGATCAGACCGCCCAGGAGCACGGGATCGATGGCGTCAGCCATTTGCCGCCCACATTGGGGAGTTCCGCGCGATCATTCGGCCTGGACCTTTCCTCCTGCTGCGAACCCTTTGGGGTTGGCGCGCGCGGCCTGCAGGGCCGTATGGTGGTGAAATCCGAACCATTGTGCACGCACTGGTAACCACTCCCCCTTTACCCAGCGCATTCTAGCGAATATCGTGCGGATCACCATCCGCTTCCGCCCCTGACCGGCGAGGGCGGGAGGCCGGCCGGCGGCAACCGGCTCCCTTCACCTATAGTAGAGAAGTCACAATACTATCTGCTTCCAACCACGATCAGTATTCCAATACAGATAACGAGATTAACGCATGTTAAGGCAGTATTGATTATGCAGAGAGTCAGCACAACGCCTCTGGTTTTCCTTTTTGGAAACATGGGCATCGCTTCGAAGGAGAATTTGTGCGTCTTGTCGTGCATCTTGCCACCACTTATCATTTCCGCGCCGCTGTAGTAGCGGCGGGGGTCGATCCGCAGGATTGACGGTCGGCGTCGTGGGCCGATCCTGGGTTGTCGGTGTGGTAGCACCGGCCACCCGACCCGCTCTCGGATCGGGATGCTTACAGCAATCCAACGCACTCCATTGCGTGCAGTCAAGCCGTTTTGATGAAGAAATACACCACTATGCGACTGGACGATGTGACTGACCAACTAAGTGGTCAGCAAAAAAACGGAGACTGACTGTATCGATCGGCTCGCCGTTTTCGCGCAGGTAGGCTTCTTGTAAATCAGTAAGGCGCAACATTGCGTCGGCGAACTGCCCCGGTCCTGGGTCCAGATCAAAGGCCCTTACGGTTTCGATCAGCACCGCCGCGGCGCGATGGGCGAACTCACGGCTAATTGCTTCACTATCCTGCGGACCATGAGGGCTTGGGACACCGCACAATCGGGCCATCTCATAGATCGAGATCTGAAGCATAGCTGCGAGTTTCTCGACTGCCTCTGGGGTCCAGGCGACTTCCCCCGCTATCATCGCCCGAAGCTCGGCGAGTTCGATCTGAGCGTGCTTGGCCAATGCTCTATCTGTCAGACCTAGCTGGGCCATCCGTCGGCGTATCCGTTCGCCGGCTCTGGCGGACCCGAACTCAGTTTGGAGTTCCTGACCAGGTGGCGGCTCCTCCAGGTAGCGCGCGATGACGGGTACCTCGTCCGCCTTGATCTGCCGGAGACCCTTGGTCATTCGCCATATGCCAGCAGGATCTATGTTGAGTGCCCGGCCTAAGCCACGCTGGGTCTTGCCAGGCTTCTTCAGCCCACGGTTTAGCCATTCCAGATAGTCCATGCGCTGTTTTTTGCGGAATTGATCGTAGGTCGATATTGTTGAAAGCGCGTTGACAAGACAACGCGATATTCGCAATATCTCGCAACCATGAACATCGCAATATAGAGAAAATCGCTCGTTTCGCCACTCGCTTCCGGTTCCGATCGGTCGGCTCCAAATCAGATCCATTCCCATCGGCCAATCACGCGTCCGTTGACCGCGACCTCCGGCAAGGTTCGTTCATAGGTTTCGTATTCCTGATTGACCGATTTCAGCAACACACGTGGTGGATCTGAGTGTCGCGGACGGAAAATGCGGGTGATTTGCTCTTGCTCATGCACTCTATCTAGCAAGTATTCATGCTTGTGTTAAGGGTATAATTCTCTTTTGCATTAATTATCCTTGCTTCATAAAACGGGACGTTGCTGTTTCAATGTCCGCGAGCCTCTCCACAAAGAAGGATAGGGTACCTGTGTCTGGCAAGGAACCGCCCCTGCGCTCGGCAAGATCTACGGCTGCAAAATAGGCCTGAAGTTGCCAGTCAGCGAATTCATGTGGGTCTGGATTCAAACCGTATTTCTGAAGGACGGCATATGTTGTACTTGTGCTTAACAGAAACGCGGCTCTGTTGATTGGATCCTCTTTTCGATCAGCTGGCTCGAACAAATCGGAGACCGGAATTTCGGTGTCCACCATTCGAGCGGGCGGGAGTCCATATACTTTGGCCAGGGTCACAAGCCAGTCCCAGCCTAGCTGCAGATCGCCTCTTTCCCTCTTGTAGATCGCGCTGACGCTTGCCCCGGTGCGGTTGGCCAAATCCTCAACCGACAGGCCGAGGAACTCACGAATTTGTCTGATCCGTTCTCTCATGCGCACACGTTGGCACGCCTCTCAGCCTTGCATGCTTTCTGAAATGGGCAAGATGGGGCTTGCAGGGTATGTCCATTTTGGATCATAAAGCTCGTCATGCTACTGCGTGACTGGATGAAACTGACAAATCGTAGCTCGGGATCTCTCGCTGATGAGATGACCCAAGCGGGGTGTCGCGTCAGCCAGAGCGCGGTCTGGAAGTGGGTTTGGGGGACACGACGTCCGCGCCCTCAAGCGATGGCTTGCATCGAGCGGTTGAGCGCCCGTGCCGTGACACCGAACGACTTCTTCGGGACGGAGCCCGCCGAATGACACGGCTATCCACCTCCCGGGCCAAGCTCCTGCACCACCCGTTCGGCCAGTGTGTCGGTCAGGTTCTCCAGCGCCTCGGCCATCGCCAAGCCGACGGGGACAACCTCATCCCCCTGGCGGACGGCCTGGGCGATGAGCGCATCGGCCGTCGCCCGGGCCTCGGTCTCGATCTCCTGCCAGGTGCGGGCCGGGTCGGCCGACTGGGAGATCACGTGCCGACAGATCGTCGGCAACAGCGCCTCCAGCGCGAACAGCCGGGCGAGAACGTCCTGGGTCATGATGGCGGGCCTTGTCCTGATGGTCGGACCGCCACCCATACGAGCCAGTCCGGTGTTCTGCTTCCCAAAGTCGCTGGCACGCCGCCGCCCTCCCCCCTTTGCCTCACGGAACGCGAGCCTAGGGGGCACGCACTACCCGTCAAAAGCGAAGGAGCCTGAGCGTTATGTACGCACGCGCGCCCGACACGATCGAAGCGGCGATCGAGCGGATCGTCCAGGCGGCCGGCGGCTGGG
>JANQJV010000302.1 GCA_028281465.1 Azospirillaceae bacterium
GCTTCTCCCGGTCCCGGCGGGAAATCCGCCGGGACCGGGAGAAGCTGCCAAACGGCGAGACATGACCTGACCTGCCGCTCGGGCGTTACCACCACCACACGCGCGGCATGCGAAACGGGAGCATGAGGCGGACCACAGGGTGGCGGAAGCGGTCGAGCGACAGACTTTCGTGTACGGAGGTTGCGGCAGCGCCGTCAATCTGTGTCGACAACACGGATCGGGCATAGAACGGCGTGTCCTCGAGTGTTTCCAACACTCGGGCCGACGAGCCGGCATCGCTGCGCGTCGCCCGAGACATGCGCCAGACCCCTGTGGCCGGCAATGCGGCCTGCGGCGGTGCCTCCAGAGATTGGACCGTGCCGTCCGTGCCAATGCCCAGAGATAATCCGTACTCTTTACCATCACGTCGTATGACGTCGTAGAAGATCGCGGCCTTGCCGTCGGGCAAGGTGGCACGTGACCAGTTCCAGCACCGGAAACCGCGCTCCAGCGGTTCGTCGCCGGCATTGGTGTCGAGATAGGCTTGGCCTTGCCAGGTGAGCTGCGGGTCGGTCATGGCGACCGCGATCCGGGCCGTGGGCGCGATCGGCCACCAGCGGTGCCGACCCGCTTCATCCAGGGTAAACTGCCACGGTGTGTGCGCTGTTGCGGTGACACGGATGTGACCGCGCACGCGTCGGGGCACGGGCGCGCCCCGCTCAGCCACGGCGATGGCCAAATGCGTCCCGTCCCACGTCAGTGAACTCGGGCCGATGGTGAGGCTTTGCGCCGTGCGCTGCAGCGCCGAGCGGTTGCGCTCCGTCATGGTCCACCGACGGTGGCGCTTGCCGTACAGAGCCACGTTGAGGCTGCAATGATGTGTCGGGTCGCGCCAGCCCGACCAAGCGTAGTAAGGCGAGAACACGCTGCCGATGAAGGCGATCAAGGTCAGCCCATGCTGGCCGTCGTCGCTCAGCGCGTCGACGTACCACCAGGCATAGCCACCGGCAGCAACCGGCGTGTCGAAGCGAAGTCCGCCAGCACGCGTGCCGCGGCCAGGCGGCCCGACTGCGCCGCCATCGGCACGCCCGGACCCGGATGGGTGCTGCCCCCCGCCAGATACAGACCCGGGATGGATGTCCGGCTGCCCGGACGCTGGAACGACGCCAGCCAGCCATGTGACGCCCGGCCGTACAGCGCGCCCCCGGTCGCCGGAAACAATCGGTCGAACGCTGTCGGGGTCGTCACCCTGGTGGCCTCGGGCGCGGTTTGGAGGATGAGGCCACAGCGTGCCAGGTGACGGAACATGCGGTCTGCGCACGGCTCGATCTCCGAGTCGGGGAAGGGATGGGTATCGCCAAGCGCCGGGGCGTTGACCAGGCAAAGCAGGCGTTCCGGGCCACCCGGCACAGGGTCGTCGCGGTCGCCGCGATCCTGTGCGCAGATATAGACCGTCGGCTCGTCCGGCAGGCGGTTTTGGCGCAGAATCTGGTCGAACTCGGTCGCATAGTCGCGTGAAAAGAACACGGTGTGTCGCAGTAGCGGAAAACCTGTCGGTCGGGCCAGCATGGTCCAGGTCACCGCCGAGAGCGAGCGTTGTGCCCGCGCCAACGGGCGCCCGGCACGGGCCGCAATCGTCGCGCCGAAATGGCCAGAGGCCAAGGCTGCGGCATCGGCGTTGGCAATCACGGCATCGGCCGGCACGGTCTCCCCGTCGGCCAGACGCACGCCACAGGCGTGGCCTCGTGCGTTGGTCATGATCTCGGCGACGTCTGCCTTGGTGCGCAGCGTGGCGCCGCAGGCCTGGGCGAGATTGGCCATGGCCTGGGCAAGACGGTGCATGCCACCCTCGACGAACCACACGCCATCCTGCTCGACGTGGGCGACCAAGATCAGGGTCGCCGGCGCTTGGAACGGCGAGGAACCGCAATAGGTCGCATAGCGGCCAAAAAGTTGGCGCAGCCGCGCATCGTGGAAATGCCGACCAAGCTGCCGCCACATGGTCGTGAACGGTGACACCTGGAGCATGGCAGCGACGCCGCTTGGCCCGGCCCGTGCCACCAGGGAAACCGGATCCGGCCGCGGGGCACGGATGAAGCTGCGGTCGAGCGCCTCGTAAATGCGCCGGGACTCGCGACAGAAGGCGAGAAAGCGTCGCCCCTCCGCCGGGCCGGAGAGGGCGGCGATGGCGTCGGCTGAACGGTCGATATCGGCGAACAGATCCAGACGGGTTTCGTCGTTCCAAGCGTGGCGAGCCAGGGTTTCGGCCTGGTGCAGGGTGACGTGGCGGTCGAGCGTCGTGCCAGCGCTGGCGAACACGGCGTCGAAGATGTGTCGCATGGTGAAGACCGTGGGGCCGGCGTCGAGGCGGGCGGACCCAATGGCGACCTGGCGCATCTTGCCGCCCGGCGCGTCGGCACGTTCCAGCACGGTGACGGTGTGGCCATGCACCGCCAGCTCCACGGCAGCCGCGAGGCCACCGATTCCGGCTCCGATGACTGCGACCGTTTTGCTCGGTACGACGCGGGGCATTCCTCAACTTCCTGATTGAACCGACATCAACCCCTATGTCAATAATACATGACACTCGGATGCGACAGGCTTGGTTGACAAGCCGGAACAGGGGAGGCGGACTCGTGGATGCTTTGGCGCGAACCGAAAAGGCTTTGCAGGCTGCCGTCACCAGGGCCGAAGCCAACGGCTGCCCCCCCAGGTTGGCAGCGGCGGTGCGCCATGCCGTTTTTCCGCGCGGGGCCCGCATCCGGCCGCGGCTGTGTCTGGCGGTTGCCAACGCCTGCGGCGAAGACAACCCGGCGCTGGCCGAGGCAGCCGGGGCGTCGTTGGAACTCCTCCATTGTGCCTCGCTTGTGCACGATGATCTGCCCTGTTTCGACGATGCGTCGGTTCGCCGCGGCAAGCCCTCGGTCCATAAGGCTTTCGGCGAGCCTTTGGCGGTTCTCGCCGGCGATGCCATGATCGTCATGGCATTCCAGACCTTGGCCCGCGAATTCGTGGCCGCACCGGACCGTCTGGCACCCGTAATGCTGATCGTGAGCCGGGCGGTCGGTATGCCAACCGGCATCGTCGCCGGGCAGGCCTGGGAGTGCGAGCCGGACTGTGTCTTGGAAGATTATCACCGGCAGAAGACCGGCGCCTTGTTCGTTGCCGCCACATTGGCCGGGGCTGCGGCAACCGGAGCCGATCTGGCACCGTGGCAGCGTTTGGGTGATCTGATTGGGGCATCGTACCAGGTGGCCGACGACATCCGCGACTTGGTGGCCGATGCCGAGGAACTGGGCAAACCGGTTGGGCAAGATGCGCTCTTGGGGCGGCCCAGTGCGGTGGCGCAACTGGGTCTTGCTGGAGCGATTCAGCGCCTTGAGCAGCTCGTGCGCGAGGCCGTCGAGTCCATCCCCGATTGTCCGGGAGCCGGCGAATTGCGGGCTCTTGTTCTGTCCGAAGCCAAGCGGTTGCGGCCGAAGAAGTTGGCAGCCCAGGTGGCGGCCTGAAACCCGTCCGCAGTCCATTCTTCAGAGCCATTCCTGGTTCCGGCATGAGGCGGACATGACCCCGCGTCTGTCCTGGCGTGACCCGGTGCACACGCTCCGGGATTGGCTGCTGGCCAGCCCGCGCTTCCAACATTGGGCGGCGGCCTTCCCATTCACCCGTGGTGTGGCGCGCCGGCGGGCCCGTGGCTTGTTCGATCTGTGTGCCGGCTTCGTCTACAGCCAGGTGTTGCTGGCGTGCGTCCGGCTCAAAGTGTTTGGCGTTCTGGCGGACGGTAAACAGTCGGTGGCCGACCTGGCACCGCGCTTAGGACTGAGCCAAGACGCGACGCACCGGTTGCTGGCGGCTGCAGCCTCCCTCGGATTGGTGCGTCGACGCGGTGCGGAGCAGTATGGGCTCGGTGACCACGGCGCTGCTCTTCTGGCCAATCCGGGCATCTCGGCGATGATTGAGCATCATGCGCTGCTCTATGCCGATCTGGCCGATCCGGTGGCCTTGCTGCGGGGGGAGGCCGGGGAGTCGGCGCTTGGCCGGTTTTGGGCCTATGCGCGTGCCGATCAACCGTCTGAGGCCCGTGCCGATCAAGTCGATGCCTACAGTCGCCTGATGGCCGTGACTCAGCCCATGATTGCGGCCGAGGTTTTGGACGCCTATCCGTTGCAGAGGCACCGCTGCCTGCTCGATGTCGGCGGGGGCGAAGGGCGGTTCCTGGCGGAAGCTGGGGCGCGTGTTCCCGGCCTGACCTTGATGCTGTTCGACCTGCCGGCCGTGGTCGATCGGGCGCGCGCCCATCTGGCCTCGGTCGGCCTGGATGGTCGCACACAGTGCGTGGGTGGCAGTTTTCTGACCGATGCTCTCCCCAAAGGGCCCGATGTCGTGTCGCTGGTGCGCGTGGTGCATGACCATGACGATGAGTCGGTGATGGCTCTGTTGCGGGCCGCGCACACCTGTTTGCCCCCGGGTGGCACCCTTCTGTTGGCCGAACCCATGGCCGAGACGCCCGGGGCGGAACCGATTGGCGATGCCTATTTCGGTTTCTACCTGCTTGCCATGGGACGCGGCCGACCCCGTCCGGTCCCAGCCCTGACGCAGATGTTGACTGAGGCCGGCTTCGTCTCGGTGCGGCTTCGGCCGACTCACACACCGATGCTGACGTCACTCCTGATCGCCCGAACACCGGGCAAGCCACCTGAGGAAGATGCGACAAAGGTGTAAACCACGCTTGACGCATCTCCATGTCATATTAGACTGACACGGGCTGGCCCTCCCGACCGCGCTTCGACGCCGGTGCCGCCTCCCATTTCAGGACCCGGAACACCAGAGCCGCCGACACCATGAATGCCCTTGCCATCGTCCTGGAACGGCCCGAGCACTTAACACTCGCTCGGCTCGACCTATCGCCGCTCGGCGATGCGGACGTTGTCGTCGACATTGTCTGGAGCGGCATCAGCACGGGGACCGAACGTTTGCTCTGGTCTGGGCGCATGCCGCCGTTTCCGGGGATGGGCTATCCGCTGGTGCCGGGGTACGAGTCGGTCGGTCGCATTGCGAGGGTTGGAGCGGCGGCGGCCGGCCGGGTCGGCGATTTCGTGTTTGTTCCCGGGGCGCGGTGCTACGGCCCAGTGCGGGGGTTGTTCGGCGGTGCCGCATCGCGCGTCGTGGTGCCGGCCGACCGAGTCATCGCCATTGACGATCGTTTGGGTGAGCGCGGCGTGCTCCTGGCGTTGGCCGGCACTGCGCGCCATGCCATGGCGGTTCCCGGTGCGGCCGTGCCGGAATTGATTGTCGGCCACGGTGTCCTCGGACGCCTGCTTGCGCGTTTGGCCGTGACGGCCGGTGGACGGCCGGTGGTGTGGGAGAGCAATCCGGTGCGTGCCGGCGGTGCGGATGGCTACACGGTGGTCGATCCGTCGGCCGATGACCGCAGCGACTATGCCGCGGTCTATGACGTTAGCGGCGATCCCAAACTGCTCGATGCCCTGATTGCCCGTTTGGCGCCGGGGGGCGAGATCGTCCTCGCCGGTTTCTATGCCGAACCGCTGCAATTCTCCTTTCCACCCGCTTTCATGCGGGAGGCCCGGATCCGCGTCGCCGCTGAGTGGCGCCGGCCGGACATAATAGCCGTCACGGAGCTGATCGACTCCGGCCGGCTCAGCCTTGACGGGCTGATAACGCACAGACAGCCGGCGACTGACGCGGCCAAGGCTTATCGCACCGCGTTCACGGATCCGGCCTGCCTGAAAATGATACTCGATTGGAGGGAATGCAGATGACCGACTTCGACGAACGCGTTGGCCATGACGACGGCGCTGCCGGCCATCACGGTGGTGCCGAGGCATCGGAGTCCGCCTACCCCGTGTCCGACCCGACACCGGCGGCCAAGGAGACTCAGATCGTTGCCATTTACGGCAAGGGCGGCATCGGCAAGAGTTTCACCCTGTCCAACCTGTCCTACATGATGGCGCAGCGCGGCAAGAAAGTGCTGCTCATCGGCTGTGATCCCAAGAGCGATACAACCTCGCTGCTGTTCGGTGGACGGAGCTGCCCCACCATCATCGAGACCTCCGCCCGGAAAAAGCAGGCTGGCGAGCAGGTCCAGATTGGCGACGTCTGCTTCAAGCGCGACGGCGTGTTCGCCATGGAGTTGGGTGGCCCGGAGGTCGGCCGTGGCTGCGGCGGACGCGGCATCATCCACGGGTTCGAACTCTTGGAGAAGCTCGGCTTCCACGAGTGGGACTTCGACTATGTGTTGCTCGATTTTCTGGGCGACGTGGTGTGCGGTGGCTTCGGTCTGCCGATCGCTCGCGACATGTGCCAGAAGGTGATCGTGGTCGGCTCCAACGACCTGCAGTCCCTTTATGTGGCCAACAACGTTTGTTCGGCGGTGGACTATTTCCGCCGGCTCGGCGGAAACGTCGGCGTGGCCGGATTGGTCATCAACAAAGACGATGGCACCGGTGAAGCTCAGGCCTTTGCCCAGGCTGTCGGCATCCCTGTGCTGGCGGCGATCCCGGCCGACGAAGATATCCGGCGCAAGAGCGCCAACTACCAGATCGTTGGAACGCCGGGTGGGCGCTGGGCACCGCTATTCGAAAGCCTCGCCGATGCCGCCGCCGCCGCGCCACCGGTGCGTCCGACGCCGCTCAGCCACGAGAACTTGCTCGGCTTGTTCAAGGCCGACGCCGTTGGTCGAGATGTGGTGCTGCAGTCGGCGACACCGGCGGAGATGCGTGGCCAGTCGGTCATCGCCAGGACCTCGCTCGAGGTGATCTACGAAGGCGCCGAGTGAGACAGCCGAGTGAGACAGATGGTGGCGAGGGCAGAGACCATGGACTCTTACCAGACGCTGGAGCGCGAACAGGCCGATGCGGAGATCGGCACCGGTGATCACGGCTCCGTCGATTGCCACGGTGGACGCGATACGCTGTTGGCGGCGGCTGAGGCCGCCGGCAAGAGCGAGACTTTGGCCCGTTTGGCCAAGGACTATCCGCGCGGACCACACGACCAGCCGCAGTCCATGTGCCCGGCCTTCGGGTCATTGCGCGTGGGGCTGCGCATGCGCCGCACCGCGACCATTCTGTCCGGTTCGGCGTGCTGCGTCTACGGTCTTACCTTCACGTCGCATTTCTACGGGGCCCGCCGGACTGTGGGCTATGTGCCGTTCAACTCCGAGACATTGGTCACCGGCCAGTTGTACGAGGACATCCGCAACGCGGTGACCGAGACGGCAGATCCGGCAAAGTATGATGCTGTGGTCGTCATCAACCTGTGTGTGCCAACGGCGTCGGGCGTGCCATTGGATCGGCTGCCACGGCAGATTGACGGCGTCCGCATCATCGGGATCGATGTGCCTGGCTTCGGTGTGCCGACGCATGCCGAAGCCAAGGATGTGCTGGCGGGTGCCATGTTGCGCTATGCCCGCCATGAGGCGGAAAATGGCCCAGTGGCGCGGCCGCGCGATGTGGACCTGGACCGGCCTCGGGTCACGCTGATCGGCGAGCTGTTCCCGGCCGATCCGGTCGGCATCGGCGGTCTGCTGGCCCCCATGGGGCTCGACATCGCCCCACAGGTGCCGTCCCGCGAATGGCGCGATCTTTATGCCGCGCTCGACTGTGTGGCCGCCGCCGCGGTGCACCCATTCTACACGGCGTCCGTGCGCGAATTTCAGGCAGCCGGCCGGCCCATCGTCGGATCGGGCCCGGTCGGCGTGGACGGCACCGCGGCTTGGTTGGCAGCGATTGGGCAGGCGGCGGGCCTTGCGTCGTCCCGTGTCGCTGCAGCGCAAGAGGCTGCCTTGCCGGCGATCCGCAGCGCGCTGGAGGAGAACCCGATCGCGGCCCGGGTTACCGTATCGGGGTATGAAGGGTCAGAACTCCTGGTGGCGCGCCTGTTGGTCGAGGCCGGCGCTGAGGTGCCGTATGTCGGCACGGCTGCTCCGCGGACGGACTGGAACGAAGCAGATCGACAGTGGCTTGCCACCCGAGGGGTGCATGTTCAGTTCCGTGCCGCGCTGGAGCAGGACATGGCGGCCATGGAAGAGGTCCGCCCCGATTTGGCTCTGGGCACCACGCCGCTGGTGCAGCGCGCCAAGGAGTTGGGGGTGCCGGCCATTTACTTCACCAACATGGTGTCGGCTCGCCCCTTGTTCGGCGCGGCCGGAGCTGGGGGCCTGGCCGGTATTGTCCGCGCGCAGACGGCGGGCAGAAACCGGTACGGGCGCATGCTCTCGTTCTTCACCCCTGAGGCTGTGCCTGCACCGGCACCGGCTCTGACGACGGAAACCTGACCCATGCTCGTGCTCGATCATGACCGTGCCGGTGGATATTGGGGGGCCGTCTACGTGTTTGCCGCGGTCAAGGGGCTGCGCGTCGTCATCGATGGCCCGGTCGGCTGCGAAAACCTGCCGGTCACCGCCGTGCTGCACTACACCGACGCCTTGCCGCCGCACGAATTGCCGGTCGTGGTGACGGGCTTGTCGGAAGACGAGTTGTCCATGAGCGGCACCGAGGCAGCGCTCAAGCGGGCCAGCGGCACCCAGGACCAGAAACTGCCGGCGGTCGTGGTCACCGGAAGCATTGCCGAGATGATCGGTGGTGGCGTGACACCCGAAGGGTCCAATCTGATGCGCTTCCTGCCGCGCACCATCGATGAGGATCAGTGGCAGGCGGCCGACCGTGCCCTGTTTTGGCTGTGGACCGAGTTCGGAGCCAAGAAGGCGCGGATGCGCAAGTTGCCGCCCCGGCCCGAAGGCGCCAGACCGCGCGTCAATCTGATTGGGCCGATCTACGGTACCTTCAATATGCCGTCGGATTTGGCGGAGATCCGCCGTTTGGTCGAAGGCATCGGCTGCGAGATCAATCTGACTTTTCCACTTGGTACGGACATCAGGGAGGTGCAGCGGCTGACCGAGGCAGACGT
>JANQJV010000359.1 GCA_028281465.1 Azospirillaceae bacterium
CCGTGCCGGCTGGACCGCCGCCATCATGGCGGCCGGCTGCTGGGCGTGGTCCGGGCCGGCTGGAAGCCGGCGGTCCAGCCGGCAAGGATGCCGGCGCTCCGAAACAGGACGGCCCGAGGATCGGTCATTGTTTCGGGCCGTTGGTATGACGACAGTCTCAGGACGTCGCGGGATCATTGGTTTTTTGGGAGGCGAGAGAGGTGGGCAAGGTGGTTGCCATTTGAGGCGGCACTTGCGCCGCTGTCCGATTGGAGGCCGAAACATCGATGCGGGGCCGTTGACCGTTGAGCCGCGGGTATGCCAAAGACGTGGCTCATGGGGCCACAAACTTCGTATCCGGTGAGCGGTTCACCTTACCTGCGCATCGCCGTTGCCGACGCGGTCGGCTGGCTGGTGTTCGACAAGCCAGCGCGGCACAATGCCGCGTCATTCGACATGTGGCAGGCTCTGCCGGGGGCGGTGGCGGCACTCGACGAGGACCCGGCAGTCCGGGTCATCGTTTTGGTCGGTGCCGGCCGTGCGGCCTTCATGTCGGGTGGTGATATCGCGGAATTCGGTCGCCTGCGCGCCACGCTGGACCAGGTGACGGCTTACGACGATCAGGTGGATGCGGCGTTTGCTGCCCTGGGTCGGGCACGTAGACCCACCGTGGCCGCCATTCGTGGCTACTGCCTGGGAGGCGGTATGGGTCTGGCTGCTGCCTGCGACATCCGCCTGGCCGACGACACGGCCATCTTCGGCATCCCGGCCGCCCGGCTGGGCGTCGGCTATCGGGCCGGTGGTCTCAAGCGCTTGGTCGACCTGATCGGCCCGGGGTGGACGAAGGAGATATTCTTCACTGGTCGGTGTTACGATGCCGCCACGGCGCTGCGCATCGGCTTCCTGCAGCATGTGTGGCCGGCTGCCGATTTCGAGTGCTTCGTTGCTGACTATTGCGCGACGGTATCAGCCAATGCGCCGCTTACTGTGGCGTCCGTCAAGGCCGTCGTCGAACACATTGGCAACGGACAGCACGCCATGGACGCGGCCTGGTGCCAGGCCCAGGTCGATGCATGCTTCGCTGCAGAGGACCACGCCGAAGGCCGCCGGGCATTTCTTGAGAAACGTACCCCGGTGTTTCGTGGCCGCTGATCAATGCCGCCCTAACCGGACAAGCGGATCGCTGTGATGGCCAAGACAAAGTCCACGGCATTTCTTGCCAATCTCGCCCAAACGGCGTAGGTGTGGAAAAATTTTCGACCGATGCCTGCGGCGACGGCATGCCATGCCAAAAGAGACTTTCGACGCAATCGACCTGAAGATCATGGAAGCGCTGCAGGTGGATGCACGGCTGACCAATGCCGATTTGGCCGAACGGGCTGGCCTGTCGCCAACACCGTGCCATCGTCGCGTGCGGCGGTTAGAGGATTTGGGGATCGTCGAAAAACATGTGGCTTTGCTCAACGCCCAGGCGCTCGGTCTCGGGCAAGTTACTCTCGTGCAGGTGCGCCTGGTGCGCCGGACTGGCGACCTGGCACAGGCCTTCGAACGTATTGTCCGCGACATCCCGGAGGTGACCGATTGCTATCTGGTGTCCGGCGATGCGGATTACCTGTTGACGGTGCGCACGCGCGATTTGGCCGGATTCGAGGCCCTGTTGCGCGAACGGCTGGGCTTGCTGGAGATGGTTGGCGAGTTACGGCCCACCGTCGTATTGGCGCAGACGAAACGGACCACGGCATTGCCCCTGTCGCTCTGCCGCCCGACAGCGCGGGGCGACCTGGCCTGACCCTCTAGCCACATCGCCCAATCGGCCTTGTTCTCCGTCCGGCTGGTGCCGGCCCGAATGCGATCCACCTAAGCTCATGGATTATGACCTTGCCACTGTGATCGCTCCGATCATGGCCACAGTCGGAGCCGGCTATATTTGGACGCAGGCGGGCCGATCGTTCGACCGGGCTGGAAGTGCCGAGCTGATCGCCACCGTCGCCTTACCCTGCCTGGTGGTGGCCAAGCTGGTTGGCACGCCCGTGTCGGTTCTGGCGCTCGGCCAGATGATGCTGGCGGCGGTTCTGGTCATCGTGTCGATGACCGGGCTGGTGTTGGCGGCATCCGCTTTGACTGGTCTATCTCTACGTGCCTTCCTGCAGCCGCTGGTGTTCTCCAATTGTGGCAACGTGGGTTTGTCCGTGTGCTACCTCGCCTTCGGCGAAGCCGGACTGACGCTTGGTATGAGCTACTTCGTTTTGTCTTCGGTCGGCATCCATACCATTGGTGCCGCGGTGACCAGCGGGCGTGCCTCGTGGCGCCAGATGCTCAGCACGCCGGTCGTGTGGGCGATGCTGCTCGCGCTCGGCCTGGCTGCGGCCGACGTCGCCTTGCCGCGCTGGACCATGGAGACGCTGACACTTATCGGCGACATTGCCATTCCGCTCTTGTTGTTCTCACTGGGCGTGTCCCTGGCCCAGCTTCGCATCGTCGGTTTCGGTCTCAGCATTGTCTTGTCCGTGAGTAAACTGGTCAGTGGTCTTGTCATCGGCCTCGCCGTTGCGGAAGGTCTGGGCTTGACCGGCATCGACCGGGGTGTCGTTGTTCTGCAAGCCAGCATGCCTGTGGCGGTGTTCAGCTATGTCTACGCGACCCGATACCAAGCCCGACCCGATGATGTGGCTGGCATGGTGGTGGTTTCCACCCTATTGACCTTCGCCGCGCTGCCGGCGCTCCTTTATGTTGCCACGCTGTGAGGGGGATGGGGCCGGCCGCCATCGACTTGCGATGGCCCCCATCGCACCGACAGTTTGAACGACGATGAACAGGCCAAGCGCGGCGACCACGATGGACGGGCCGGTGGGCGTATCCCAGCGCAAAGACGCCTGGATGCCCACGATCACGGCAACCGTGCCGGCCATGGCGGCCAGGCCAGCCATCTGTTCCGGTGTCGAGGCCAGACGCCGTGCGGCCGCGGCCGGGATGATGAGCAATGCGGTGATCAGCAGGATACCGATCACCTTCATCGCCAAGGCGATCACCAGGGCCAGCATGACGGTGAAGCCAAACCGCACCGATCGGGCCTGGATGCCGCTGGCTCGCGCCAGGTCCTCGCTCACGGTCACCGCCAAAAGCGGGCGCCACAGCCACCACAGGGCGGTCAGCACCCCCGCTGTCACACCGTAGACACCCAGGAGGTCACCCCGCGACACCGCCAGGATGTCGCCGAATAGATAGCCCATCAGGTCGACCCGAATCGGTGGCAGTAGGGTGAGGGCAATCAGCCCGAGGGCGAGGGCGGAATGCGATAGGATGCCGAGTAGGGTGTCGGCCGCCAGGGTGCGCTGTTCCTGTAGCAGGCCGATCAAGAGGGCAAAAGCGAGGCAGGTGATGACGATGCCCGCAATCATGTCGATCTCTAGCAAGATGCCCATGGCAACGCCGAGCAGGGCTGAATGGGCGACCGCATCGCCGAAATAGGCCATGCGCCGCCAGACCACGAAGCAGCCCAGCGGTCCGGCTGCCACGGCCACGCCGATGCCGCCAAGGTGCGCTCGCACCAGGAAGTCGTCGAGCCAGTCGTTCACGGTGTCATCCGTTGTTGGCCATAGTGTCAGTTCCGCCGTCTGGGACTGGTTCGCCCGAGGGTGCGTGGCGGTGATCGTGCCGGTGTGGGTAGATGGCCAGCACCTCGGCATCCCGGTGTCCCAGCAGGTGCAGATAGTCGGGGTGGCGGCTGACGTCCTCCGGCTGACCGCAGCAGCAGACGTGGCGGTTCAAGCATATGACCCAATCGGTTGCAGCCATCACGATATGCAGATCGTGCGAGATCAAAAGCACGCCGCAGCGGCGTCGGTCACGGATGGTCACGATCAGTCGGTATAGATCGATCTGGCCGGCCGGATCGACGTTCTGGGTCGGCTCGTCAAGCACCAGTACCGATGGATTGCCCAGTAGCGCCCGAGCCAGCAGGACGCGCTGCATCTCGCCGCCGGACAGTCCATGCACGGGGCGTCCGAATAGATGCGGCACGCCCACTTCCTCTAAAACCATCGTCGCCTTGTCGTCGAGATGCCGTGCCGTTAGAGACAGCAGGCGTCCGACAGTCAGGGGCAGCACTGGATCGACCGCGATGCGTTGCGGTACATAGCCGATGCTGAGGCCTGGGCGCTGCCAAACTCGTCCAGTGGTCGGCTTGATGAGGCCCAACAGCATGCGTGCCAGCGTGGTCTTCCCAGCCCCATTTGGGCCGATCAGCGTGGTAATGCGGCCACCGTGCACCGCCATGTCGATGTTGTGCAGAATGGTCCTGCCGCCGGTGACGAACGAGGCATTGCGCAGGGTCAGGAGCGGTGCATCATCATGATCGGCGGGCATGCGGACTTCCGTTGCTGCCGGTCGGCAGATCGGTCATGCGGAGGCGAGACGATCGCGCACATCGTCTTCTGGCTCAACCCTAGTGGAGTCGTCATCGTCGCGTCGCCAATCTTTGAGCGGCGCCAACGCATCCTGATCGAGCTTCAGCCGCGGGACGATCTCCGTGCGCGTGTCTTGGCGGTGCGGCCGCTCCGGGCACGGTGCGCAGCATCAACGAGCCCGGCCCCTGCTCGTCCATCGGTACGGCGGTCCATGCCGCCGTACCCGCCAGATCATGTCGCTGTTACTGCGGTGCAGGTTGGAACCGTGCCGTTTGGTCGTGACGCGCCCCAGGCTTTTCAAGTCGAAGCTGGCCACCCTCGGATCGTCGACGACCTTCGCCAACAGGTCGGCCACCAAACGCGGATGCTCGAAGAAAATGGGTCCCGCCGTTGTGGTCGACCCGACGCACCCGGCGCTCACCCTTGGTCCCTTGTGCCATAGCACCGGCGCTTGTCGGTCATGCCGCGATCGGTGTTGGCGAAGATGTCCCGTCCAGTTTGTGTAAAAGATCCACGGCGGCATCGCTGATCACAGTCCCCGGTGGGAAGATGGCAGCCGCCCCCATGCGGCGAAGCTCGTCATAGTCCTGCGGCGGAATCACGCCTCCGACCACGACCAGGATGTCATCGCGACCTTCCGCTTCCAAGGCCCGTCGCAACGCCGGGACCAGAGATAGATGTCCGGCCGCGAGCGATGATGCGCCGATGATGTGGACGTCGTTTTCCACCGCTTGGCGCGCGGTTTCCTCAGGGGTTTGGAACAACGGCCCGATATCGACATCGAAGCCAAGATCGGCAAACGCCGTTGCGATCACCTTCTGCCCGCGGTCATGCCCATCTTGGCCCATCTTGGCGATGAGGATGCGCGGTCGTCGACCTTCGCGCGCTTCAAATGCGTCGATCAATCGACGCACCTTGGCCACGCTATCTGCGGCTTCACCGACTTCACGGCTATAAACGCCCTGGATCGCGCGGATAGTGGCTTGGTGACGTCCCCACACCGTTTCCAATGCCTGGCTGATCTCGCCCACGGTTGCCATGGCGCGCCCGGCATTCACCGCCAGCGCCAGGAGATTGCCATCGCCGGTCTCGGCACAATGGGTCAAGGCGGCCAGGGCCTGCTCCACCGCCTTTGGATCGCGCTCCGCGCGCAGGCGACGCAGTTTTTCAATCTGCTGGGCACGTACGGCCGAGTTATCCACCTTGAGCACGTCGATGGGCAAGTCTTCGCCTGCGCCCGGCCGGAACTTGTTGACGCCGACAACGGTCTGCCGTCCTGAATCGATCCGCGCCTGGGTTCGTGCGGCCGCCTCTTCAATGCGCATCTTGGGAATACCGGCCTCGATCGCCTTGGCCATACCGCCGGTGCTTTCCACCTCGCTGATATGGCTCCAGGCTCGCTCGGCCAACGCACGCGTCAGCCACTCAACATAGTAGCTGCCGCCCCACGGATCGACGACCCGTGTGGTGCCGCTTTCCTGCTGCAGGAACAACTGCGTGTTGCGAGCGATGCGGGCGCTGAAATCGGTCGGTAGGGCCAGCGCTTCGTCCAGTGCATTGGTATGCAGCGATTGCGTATGCCCCTGGGTCGCGGCCATGGCTTCAACACAGGTTCGGATGACGTTGGTATAAACGTCCTGGGCGGTCAGGCTCCACCCGGACGTCTGGGAGTGGGTGCGCAGGGACAGGGATTTCGGGTTCTTCGGCTCGAAGGGTCTGATCAGCTTGGCCCACAGCATGCGCGCGGCGCGCAGCTTGGCCACCTCCATGAAGAAATTCATGCCGATCGCCCAGAAAAACGAAAGCCGGGGCGCGAACTGGTCGATGCCGAGCCCGGCTTCCAGACCGGCCCGAGCGTACTCGACGCCATCGGCCAGTGTGTACGCCAGTTCCAGGTCTGCCGTCGCGCCGGCTTCCTGCATGTGGTAACCGGAGATGCTGATCGAGTTGAACTTCGGCATTTGCTGTGCCGTGTAGCGGAAAATGTCGGAGATGATCCGCATCGACGGCTTGGGCGGATAGATGTACGTGTTGCGGACCATAAACTCCTTGAGGATATCATTCTGTATGGTCCCGGTGAGCTGTCCCGGCGACACGCCCTGTTCCTCAGCAGCGACAATGTAGAGCGCCATCACGGGAAGAACGGCGCCGTTCATGGTCATGGACACGCTCATCCGGTCGAGCGGGATGCCGTCGAACAGGATGCGCATGTCGAAGATGGAATCGATCGCAACGCCGGCCATACCCACGTCGCCGGGCACGCGTGGATGATCGCTGTCATAGCCCCGGTGGGTGGCCAGATCGAAGGCGATCGAGAGGCCTTTCTGCCCGGCGGCCAGGTTTCGTCGGTAAAACGCGTTGCTGTCTTCGGCTGTCGAGAATCCAGCATATTGCCGCAGCGTCCAGGGCTGCGTCACATACATGGTGGGATAGGGTCCACGCAGGAACGGTGGTAGCCCGGGCATGGTGTCAAGGTGGTCGAGACCATCCAGATCTTCCGCCGTGTAAAGAGGCCTGACGCCGATTTGCTCCGGCGTCAGCCACTGTCGAGCCTGCGGATCAGTTCCGCTAGCAGCGGCAAAGGCTGCACGCCAGCGGTCCACGTCGGCTGCCGGGGCGGCATCGGCGGTATCCAGCGGGAGTCGGGTGTAATCGGGGAACTGGGTCATTCTTCGATCACTCCCATCCGGGCCAGAGTGGCTCTCAGTATCTCAAGCACATTGCAACCGATATGGATGAATTCGTCAACGCCGGCGCCCGTGTAGGCTGCGCGTCGGTCACCAGGGTGGCCGGCCAGAAACACGAACGCGCAGCCGGCTTGACGGAGGGCCGGTGCCACAGTTGATACCATGCTCCCATAGCGCTGGTCTGATGAACAGACCACCGCCATGGCCGCGCCGCTGACCCGGAAGGCGTCGGCGCATGCCTCGGCCGTTTCGAAGCCGCCCCGTCCGAACGCCTCGATACCGCCGGCTTCAAAAAAGTTCTTGGCAAAGGTGGCACGTGCCGTGTGTTCGGCGATCGGTCCCAGATTGGCCAGAAAGATGCGCGGTCGTGACCCGTGGTGCACGCGCCATGCCTCGCTGGCATCGCGTAAAGCCTCGAACGGCTCCGCCAAGCGGCGCATTGGCAATGCTGTTACAGCGGTTGCGGTCCCGGCCAGCATTTCAGCCAGGTGTTGTAAAGTGGCCCCGTTTCGCGCCTCGTCGAAGACAATCGCGCAGCGACCGTTTGGGGTGAATTCCACCGTCCGGTCGATGGGAGCGGTTTGGCCTAGGCCGGATCGGGCGGCACGCACATCAGCCAGTCGGGTGGCTTCGGTGCGGATCAGATCGGCTAGATCGCCACACGGTCGGTGTGGCAGCTCCTCACCGAGTTTGGGGAACTCGCTGATGCCAGTGATCGGCTCGCGGCGTGTCGACACCGCCTTCAGGCGGGTGGCATGGACCGTGTCGATCCGTCCTTTGACCATACCGCTCCCCAGCGCTTGGGCCATGCCGCCGGCTGCCTCTACCTCTTGGAACTCGCGCCAGGCCGCCCGTCCCAATGCGTCGGTCAGACATTCAACATACCATGAGCCGCCGGCGGCATCGATCACCTGCGTCAGGTGAGCCTCTTCTTGCAAAGCGACCTGGGTGTTGCGCGCCACGCGGCGGCCCAGGGTGTCCGGTTGTCCCAGCATCGTGTCGAAGGATTGCACCACCATTCCGTCGGCGCCGGCGACACCTGCTGCAAAACAGGCGACTGTGCAGCGCAGCATGTTCACCCATGGATCGTAGCGGGTCATCATGACATCCGCTGATCGTCCGTGGAGCCGCATCGCTGCGGCGTTCGCACTGCCCCCGGCCGCCGTCACAATGCGCGCCCACAATCGGCGCGCGGCACGCAGTTTGGCGATGGCTTGAAACAGGTCGCAGCCGACCGCAAGCGTGAACGCGATCTGCCGTGCCGCCCGGTCAAGAGATAGGCCTGTGGCGGTCATGGCGCGCAGATAGGCAAGGCCGGTTGCCATGGCGTACGCCAGATCCTGGCTTTCACTGGCTCCGGAGCGGTGATACGCTCCCGTGTCGACACCGATGGCGGTCATTTTGGGGAAGTGGCGGTCGGTCAAGACTGCCAAATCGGCCGCATCGACCAGTGCGGCCTCCGGGGACTGTGGCAGCCGGCCATCTGCTGCCAGCGCTCCCAGCGGATCGGCATTGAAGCCACCGCGCACCGCTGCCGGGTCCAGGCCTCGGCGGTGCCACAACGCGGCCAGCAAGGCGGCTGCCGGTAAGAACTGTCCGCCAGCGATCAGGCGAACGGGCACCCGGGTCAGGTCAATGCCGTCAAGGGCTCGGTCGAAACCGTCCGCATCATAGAGCATGGTGCCGGCTCGGCCAGTCGGGCCGGACAGCGTGCCGTCCGCGTCGCATCCGGAACGTCCGGCATCGTCCAGACGCAAAAAGATCGCTGCGACGCCGCGGTCGAGGTCGGTGCGGAGCTCTCGATTGAGCTGAGCCGGATCCGGCGTGGCATACGCCTGTGCGATCTCCCAAGGCTGACCCAGTCCCAGGACGTGGCTGCCCCGGGTGAATGGGGCGAAGCCGGGGAAGCCGGATGGGTTGCTGTCCGTCGGCCAATCGTGCCGCGTATAAAGCGGACGAATGGTCAGGCCATCGTGGCTGCGGTGAACCAGTTTTTTGTCGAAGGGTGCGCCCTTCAGGATTGGTTCCACCGCTTTGAGCCAATCCTCGTAAGTTGCCGGCGGAAAATCCGCCGCAAACGACAG
Source organism: Azospirillaceae bacterium (assembly GCA_028281465.1). Lineage (GTDB taxonomy): Bacteria > Pseudomonadota > Alphaproteobacteria > Azospirillales > Azospirillaceae > JANQJV01. The sequence continues at coordinate 9,157 of JANQJV010000359.1, forward strand.
CGCAGCCTGATCCATCCAGTGTTCCCCCCGGGGCAGTCGGATCGTTCCGTGTTTCTTTGAGTCGGTTCCGAGGCTGCGACCGTGGCAGGTGTGGACGGATTTGCCTTTGATCTCCATCAAGCGCGCGCGACATCGGCGTTCGCCGATCATCGAAACGCCCGTCTTGGGAGGTCCCGGATCTTACGGGGTAGGCTTGCATGAGCAGGCAGCGATTGTCGGCTCGCTCGCCGTCTCGCGCAATTGCGCTATCTGGGCTTTCAGGTAACCAGCCAAAACACGCGCGCCACCAAAATCGGTCTCGATTAGTTTGAACCTGAATCCGGCGGTTGGCAGCTACCACATTGTGGTGGTTGTTCACCACGCCGCGGCAGGGCATTGGCTGCCTCGCTGGCAAGCTGAAACAACCGCTCCGCACTCTCGGGCCGCAACGGCTTCCTGAGCAAGAGAATGCCGTGTTGTTCCACCAACGGCCGAAGAGGATGGAGGGCCTCGGCCGTGAGAATACAGGCCGGTACCGTGCGCCTCAGGATAGAGCGCATGGTGGCGATTGCCTGAAGGCCGTCCATGGTGCCGGCTAGGTGATAGTCGCTCAAGATCAACGACAGCGATGGACCAATGGTCTCCAGCCGTTGCAATGCTGCTTCGGCGGATGGCACCGCGTGAATGGTGAAGCCGAAGCCGGCCAAGAGGGTGCTGATGGCCGAGCGAGACACCGTGTCGTCTTCGATGACCAACACCGTGCAGCCGGCGCCGTCGAACGGCAGCCCCGCGGTCACCGTTGGCTCAGGTTTGCTCGGGGTCAGCGCCTCGCTACGGCTGACAGCAACCGAGAACCGTGTCCCTTTCCCCGGAATGCTGGATACAGTCACGTGGTGGCCGAGCAAGCGGGCGATCGGTCCGACTGCTGCCAAGCCGGGCGCATGTCCCGGTGTCTTGTCGCGCAGGCGGTCTGCAGTACGATGGAACGGCTCGAAAATAGCGTGACAGTCGGTGTCGGATAGTCCGGGGCTTGTATCCACAACATCGAAGCGCACGAAGCCGCCGGCGCGACGACATCCCGCGATCACACCGCCTTGGCTGGTAGCCGCAATGCTGAACGCCGTGAGCTGACGCAGCACACGTTGGAAGAGTTCACGATCTGTCCAGACCGCCGCAGTGGATGGAATGATATGAAACCGCAGGCCTTTTGCTTGGGCAGCAGTTTCGAAATCGACCAAAAGGTCCTCAAGAAACTCGTTCGCATCCACCAATTCTGGACGGACGTCGATTGCGCCCATATCGAGTTTGGCCAGATCGAGCAGTCCATTGAATTGCTCGATCAGCGAATCCAAGGAGGCCTGCATGCCTGCGGCGATCTCCAAGGCCCGATCCTGGCTCTTTGTCGCACGGAGGACGCCCAAGAACAGATTCAGAGCGTTGAGTGGCTGACGAAGGTCGTGTCCGGCTGCCGCGAGGAAACGGGTTCGAGCACTGTGCACGCGCTGCTCTTGGGCCGCCAAGGCCACCGCGTGCCGATCGAGATCGCCAATCCGATCACGGCGTTCCAATTCGGCGATCAGTGCTTCCCGTGACCAAGACTCGTAAACCGCCACGCTTACCCGCCCCAATCCGTTGCTTCAATGGATCGTCTGCCACATCCTTCCGCATTCTCCACCGGCGTCGGATGCGAAATGGCGAGGACACACTCAGTTTGCGCTGGTCGTCTTCGGTCGTCCGGACCGTGGAGGATCAGTCCGGTGAAACGACGTCACCGCGGACAAGTAACCGGCAAAAAAACTGGTGAGATACCAGCAATTGGCGACCATCGTAGCACCGTTCCACGAGGATCAGTATGGCGGTCGTCCAGACAGCATCTCACCAGAAGTACAACCCTCCCCAGCGGTGCCCGAATGCTGATATGGCGAACCATAATATGCATGGGAAATGGCGATCCAAAGATGCCGACCTACCACGCAACACAGCACAGGCGACGCCGCCTAGCCGAGAGTGTAAGCGCGCCAATCGAGGACGCAAATCCGCAATCGGGTTAGCCCGTTCGCTGATAACGTTTCAAGATAACAATGATACCAGGATAAAAATCCTGAAGCCATCCCGCCTTGGGGAGAAAGTCATGCACGAAACGCGGGCCCAGCGGTCCCTCAGCGCGGCAACAATCCCATCTGTGTGGCCGCGAGTACCGCTTGCGTTCTGTTGCGGACGTCAAGCACACGCATGATCGCGGCGACGTGCACCTTCACCGTTGCCTCGGATAGATTGAGCGACTGCGCAATCTCTTTGTTCGATTTTCCGCGGGCCAATTCCGCCAGAACAGCCTTTTGACGATCGGTCAAATGACGGTGCGGTGCCGGAGTAGCCTGGGAGCGCGACTCATCAGAGGGGTCTTCGGTATGGCTCTGCAGGATTGCCGGTGGCAAGTAGGTGCCTCCCGCCAGCACCAACTTGATCGCCTCGATCATCACCTGGGATGTCGACGACTTGGGGATGAAACCGGTCGCTCCGGCATCCACAGCGCGCCGAATCTCGGCCGGACTATCGAGCATGGAAATGACGATAATCGGGGCGTCCGGTTGGCGCGCTTTGAGATCACCGATGCCAGTTTCCTGGCTCATGCCGGGCATGAGTAGGTCGGTCAGCACCACATCGAAGAGGCCGCTGCTGAGTGCGGCAATGGCTTCGTCGTGCGTACCGGCTTCGACAATCTCCATATTGTCCGCCAGTTCGGCCAGCACCAACCGAAGCCCGGAACGGAAGAGGGTGTGATCATCGGCCAAGAGAATGCGCATAGGGGTCACCACGGACACGCGGGTGTCACCGACAGGGCCGACAAACGGCCGGGATCGTCGGGCCGGAGCGTAATCGAAGGCATCGGTCAGGTGACAACTCCCTGCCAAAATACTTAGTACAGAGTACCTAATCGGAATAACTCACACCTGAGGGACCTGGCAAGTCAATAGTTTCCTTGCAAAGGGTATGTCTGTTGTGCGGTGTCGGTCGATCACACTTTTCGGTTCCGGCGGGCTTCGATCGCGTCCACCACCTGCGCCTCCAGTCTGGTTCCGTCGAACCGATTGATTTCCTGCAACCCAGTGGGCGACGTCACGTTGATTTCCGTCAGGAAGTCGCCGATCACGTCGATTCCGGCAAGCAGCAAACCGCGTTCTTTCAGAGCTGGTCGTAGGGCCCGGCAAATGTCCTGCTCGCGTGCCGTGAGAGTGGCTTTACGCGCCTGTCCGCCGGCGTGGAAATTGGCACGGGATTCACCCTCTTGAGGGATTCGGCTGACAGCGCCAACCGGCTCGCCATCGATCAGAATGATGCGTTTGTCGCCGTTGCGGATTTCCGGCAGATAACGCTGCACCATCAACGACTCGCGACTGGTTTTGTGGAACATCTCCAGGAGCGCACCCAGATTCGGGTCGTCTGGTTTGAGGTGGAACACGCCGCTGCCGCCGGCCCCGAACAGTGGCTTGATCACAATGTCGCCATGCTCCCGGCGAAACGCCTCGATTTCAGCGCGATCCGCTGTGACCATGGTTGGCGGCATCCACTCCGAGTAATGCATGACCAGGAGCTTCTCCGGTGCGTTGCGGACATGCATTGGATCGTTGACCACAAGCACCTGTGGCGGCAGGTGCTCGAGAATATGGGTGGCCGTGATGTAGGCCATGTCGAAAGGAGGATCCTGGCGCATAAGCACCACGTCGACGGTCGCCAGGTCGATCATCTCGGGTGAGCCGAACCGATAGTGGTTCCCTTCCACCGCCTGCACCGTCATGGGATGGCCGTGGGCAATCACCTGCCGACCGCGCAGGCTCAGCCGCGTCGGCAGATAATGCCAGAGCCGGTAGCCGCGCCGCTGCAGCTCTAGGCCGATGACGAAAGTGCTGTCGGCACGAATGTCGATGCTCTCGATGGGATCCATCTGGATGGCGACGGTGAGACTCATCCTCGGCTGTCCATGGCTGTGTCCGGCCCTGCCGGCCGGCGTCGTGCAGGTTAGTGCAGGTGGGCGCGCAGGTGCTGGATCAAATCGCCGATCCGATCGCGTGCCACCGGGTTGGCGGTCATGGTCTGGAACTGTTCAAACGCCGTGATGGCTCCGCCGAGTTCACCCAATTGAGTTTGCAGTAGGCCGCGCTCATGCCACAAGGACGGTTCCGTCGGTGCCATCCGCTGCATCGTTTGGAGAATTCGCAATCCACCGACAAGGTCTCCGTTCTTGATCCGCCGTATCTTCACGTTGTTCTGCAGGCGCAAAAGGACACTGCGATTGCTGATCCCAGCGTAATGGTGCGGCTCCAACTCGGCATCAGGACCGGCCACCTTTTTGAGGAGAGTGCGCAATTCGTCTGTGGCTAGAACCCGGCCGCCACCGAATGGGTCGATGATGGCGCGCTTGCCGTTTCCGTCGAGCCGGATCAGGAAATGTCCAGGAAACGACAAGCCGGCCGCAGGCCAGTTCTGGCTCCGTGCCACATGCAGAAACAAGATGCCCAAGGCCACTGGCAATCCTCGGCGCCGGTCAATCACCCGCAGCAAGTTGGCGTTGTCCAGATCGTCGTAGGTTTCTCGGTCGCCGCTGTACCCAAACTCGTCCACGAGGATCTGACGCAGCACCTTGATACGGTCGCCGAGACGCGCCCCGTCATCGTCAGACCGGCGCTGCGTCACGGCCGTGCACACGGCTTCCAAGTGGGCGCGGTATGGCGCCAGGTCGCAGCCGGCAAAGCCGAGTGCACCGAGCCGCAATGCGGTTTCGGCCAGGTTGATCGCATCGTCGGGTTGCTCTCCGACCCACTGCAGATAGGCGAGATCATCGCGCGAACTCGGAGCCGGGTCGTCGGGCGCTTGCACCGTCCAATATCCTTTCCCATCAGGGCTTTGGTTTGCGTGCGGTACACCCGACGCGCTGTATTTGTCACAGTCCGGAGCGCCAGGCATCGGTGACGTGCCGTGGTAACTGCCACGGTGCCACGATGACGACGTCGAAACGGACGCTATGCGACGCATAGGTCGGTTTACGCGCAAGGAACGTGCTTGCAGCCTGTTCGAGGCGCTGCCGCTGACGGGCCGATACGGCACCGGCGGCGTCGTAGGCGTGTCGCCGGGCTTTGACTTCGACGATGGCTAGGATGGTCTGGCGTCGAGCGATGATATCAATCTCGCCTCTCGGCGTGCGCAACCGACGGGCGACGATCCGATAGCCCTTGAGCCAAAGCACCATGACCGCGAGCCATTCCGCGACGATTCCGAACGACCTGGCCCGCTGGCCACGGTGCCGTCGTGCGGCCCGAAGCGCCGCGACATGGTCAATACCCACGCCCATCCGCATGTTTACACAGATCGAATCGCCGACTACTTTGCGCCAGATCGGTATCGAACGCAATGGGGAGTCGGGGAGTGTCGGGGCGGGGCGAAAACACGCGTGGGACGCACACGTGGTTGGCTGGACGCGGCTGGTTTTTGGGCTTGCTCGTGCTTGGATTGGCGGCCTGTGCCCCCACTTTACCGATGCCGTCACCCGGCTCTCGGGCCCCTCAGCGTGATTTACCGACGGGTCTTGGGACACAACCGACGGCCAGGCCGCCTGCACCCCAATCAGCGGGTCACCTAAAGGTAGGCCTGCTGCTGCCCTTGTCCGGCCGTGGTGCCGATATCGGCACGGCCATGCTTGATGCGGCTCAACTGGCGTTGTTCGATGTCGGTGGAGACCGGATGGTTTTGGTGCCACGCGATACCCAAGGGACGGTGTCCGGTGCCCGGGAAGGGGTTCAAGAGTTGGTCGGTGAGCGCGTCCAACTTGTGCTCGGACCGTTGTTTCGGGCTAACGTCGGTCCAGTCAAGCCGATCGCTGCTGCCGCACGTCTGAACGTAATCGCGTTCACCAACGATTGGCGTCTGGCCGGCGGCAGCGTCTTCATCATGGGATTCACCCCTGGGGAGCAGGCACGCCGAATCACCGCCTATGCCTTGTCGCGCGGGTTGCGCCGCATAGGTGTGCTGGCACCGCGTTCGCCTTATGGTGAGGCCGTCGTGGCGGCAGTCCGTGCCGTAGCGGCGGCGCAAGGCGGCACGGTCACGGCGGTGGAACGCTATGCGACGGGCGATGGGACATTGTCGGTGGCCGTGCAGCGGGTTGTTGAGAGTGCCCTGAGTGGTGTCGGTTTCGACGCTCTCATGCTGGCCGAGGGTGGCAATCGACTGCGGCGTGCTGCCGCACAGTTGGCTGCGGCGGGACTCACTTCAGAACGGGTCCGGCTGCTCGGGACCGGATTGTGGGATGATCCGGCTTTGGCGGATGCGGCGGCGCTCGTGGGCGGCTGGTATGCGGCGCCGAATCCGAGCAGTCGGCGGCAGTTCGAGTCGCGTTATCGTGCCGTCTACGGCATGACACCGCCGCGGCTGTCTACTCTGGCCTATGATGCGACGGCGCTCGCTGCCGTGCTCGTCCGTTCAGCCGTTGGTGCCATGCCGGTGACGCAGGCAGCATTGACTGATCCAAATGGCTTCAGCGGTGTCGACGGGCTGTTTCGCCTCAATCCGGATGGTCGAGTGGAACGCGGGCTCACCATCCTTGAGGTCACTCGCTTCGGACCGAGAGTGATCGATGTTGCACCCGGGAGTTTCGACGGCTTCGTTGAACGACCGGACCGGCAAGTTCAGGTCTCGCATCGGTCGGCAGGGATGTCCGGCGACAGATCGGTTCCTGGCGTCATGAGTCAAACGGTCGATTCCCAACGGGTTGGGTCTGAATGGCTCGAGACTCGATGAGCTAGAGCGTTTTCCGCTCACACTGGTTCGCCATGTCCACTCTCGTCCCACACCGGCCTTTCGACCGACCCACCATGACCGAAACGGTGGCTTTTCGACGGCGTGCCCTCCTTTATAGCACGGTTGTCGGCATGAAGA
>JANQJV010000366.1 GCA_028281465.1 Azospirillaceae bacterium
GGGTCCTCATACTGTGTCCACACCAGTTCGGCAATTGGTGGATCTTTCTCAGCCACTCGGGCAAATGCGACGATGGTAGACAGCGGCAGTGTTACCGGCGGCTGGCGCTTCAGATCCTCAAACGTGACTCGTCGCTCTGGTTTCATGGCGAGAGACCTTCCCGGATGCAGCACAGGTCTGTGCGCTTTGATCGCTATCGTAGGCGGCGCACAACCCAAGCTCAATCGAAGACGCGGAACAGCTCCGGGAACCGGGTTCGAGTGCTCATTTGCCGTGATCCGCGGGTCTTGGCCGGCGTTGCACGGCCGAATCTGGGGAGGCCGGTGCAGGTGCGGTCAGGAGGGAGCCAGCCCCTTCCCAGTCGCCGGCCTGGTAGATGGCCGCAAGCGTCAGACCGGAACGGCTCAGAACATAGTCTTCCGGCCGCGGCAGCCGCTCGGCATAGGGCCAATGGAACGGCATCTTGGGACCGCCGATACGGGTCTGGATCATCCCATCACCGGTGATCCGACCGCCTGCGCGTGTGATCTGATCGGCGATGCAGACATCCTCCCCATCGGGAGTGATCACGCGGGTACCCAACCGGATCCGGGCTTTATCGGTGACCCGGGTGGCACCGGTGCCCGCGCGCATCCCTGCGACCGCCCAGATCAGCCGGTCGTTCGCATGGCCCAGCGGGACACCGGTGGCGGCCCGGACCTTGCTGCCGTCCTGTCGCACCACAGCGCCGTCGGTGCGCAGGATGTCGATGACCGGTACGTGCCGGCCGGCAAGAGGACCGTCGCCGCACAGGGTGACATGACCGGGTGTCAGCATCAGCCCGAACAGGTCGATAATATGCGGAGCCCGGTTGCGGAAGATGCGCGTCACCCGGCCGGGGACCAGATTACCCTCCCGATCGTACGAGATCACCCAATCTTGGGGCCGGACCGCCTCGATCGGCTTGGTCGTCCCATCCCACAGGCTGATCTGCGTGCCGGCCAGGAAACATTCGGGATGAAAGACGACATCGCCGCCACCGTCCGGTGAGTCTCCGCCGATGCCACCCACATACCCGCCTGTGGAGAGGCCGTTCTCCCGGGCGAAATCCTCATGGATCGCGATGATATCGTCGACGACAACGGCCTCGCCATCATTCAGGCGCTGCTGGATCCTTTCTGCCAGATACTGACCAAACGCCTCGCCCGCCATACTCCCGGCGACGCCGCCGACAACCGCACCGACCACGAGTATGACCGTGCCGAGCGCTGTTGTTACCGGTTCAGGGAGCAGGGCCAATGCGGTCCCGGCGGCCATCGCTCCGGCGACCGCCCCGACGGCACCTCCGCTGATATCCCCAAGATAACTCACCCAAACCTGTTCGGCCTCCGCCAGTTGGCCTTGCTCGACAAGCTCCGAGGCCTGGGCCGACGTGACTGCCAGACCGAAAACGTCTCCGACAACGCCGGCATGCCGCAAAACTTCCGCGCCCGCGGCGATCGCCACCAGTTTCGAGCCATCTACGGTAAACCCATTCGCAACCGCCGAGTCGAGCTGAGCGATCCTATCCGCAGTCAACAATAGGCTACGATACTCAAGAGGATAATTGTTCTCGATCCGGTGTGATAGAGCAGCGCCAATCTCCAAGTATTCGGATTGAGATAACTCACCACGTGACAGCGCGTCACCCAGCAATTCGAGAGTGGTTGCATATGCGCCGCCAGGTCGCACGGTCTCGTTAGCCCACGCAATCAACGCGCGCTCGTCGGTAAGAACACGCGCATCGCCACTAGCAATAAGTCCCGTATGTTGTTCGAGATATCGAATCGAAGCATCACCGAGGTTCTTGATGCGTCCGTTAGATTGAAAGACAACTCCCAAATTTTCTGCCTGCGATCTCTCCTGAGTCAAATCAATTTGAGATTCTATATCTATCAATACTACGTCACTGCGCCCGAAAGCCCAGTCATCAAAAGCATCCTTATCCAGGCCGCGAAGTTCTTGGTATACATAATCCGTAATTAGAAACCCCGAACCAGAGTTTGACAGCGCTTCATAGGCGTCAGCGCCTCCGATCTGCAGATCACGGAGTGCTCCAGTATCCAATATGATTGTCGTCATTGTAGCTACTTTTCCCAACTGATATGGGCTGATCTTCTCAGAGCCTCTCTGGCGGATCTATCGTCGATCTCCGATATACGGCCCTTCTTCTTCAAATATACAAGACGATAGCTTTCAAGCAAGGGAACGGATAGAGCTCTACTTATGCCTATGCTCTCCAGATAGCCCTTCGCATACATAACCAACGTGTTCTGATTATCCTCAGACTCATCATCTCTCACTGGAGGGTCCTCATACTGTGTCCACACCAGTTCGGCAATTGGTGGATCTTTCTCAGCCACTCGGGCAAATGCGACGATGGTAGACAGCGGCAGTGT
>JANQJV010000383.1 GCA_028281465.1 Azospirillaceae bacterium
CGTCCAGCAGCCGGCCGCCAAGATGGCGGTGGTCCAACCGGCACGGATGCCGGCGCTCCTCGTTCAGCGCCGAAACCGAACCTGTCGTCAAGGCGGGCCATCGGTATTATCTGCCAGAACCAGGCTTGAGATGTGGTCTTATCCATCATTCCCACGCCGTCGCGTTCGGTCTCAGCCATTGTGAGACGGGCCAGGTTTATCGTCTCAAAATCTGAGCCGAGAATCGCGATGATCTCGCACCCGACGCCGGATCATCTCAAGCCGCTACAGATACCCCTCTGCGCAGGCCAGTGGTCGTCGTTCAGGATGCCGATGAGTCCATAAAGACATGTGGGCAGGAAGACCTTGCGGACCCGACCCGTTTCGCAATCGGCGACGATGAGGGCGTCGCCGACGGCCAGGGCTTCGGCACCCTTGTGGGCCAGGGTCCAACTGTGGTCCAGCTTGCGCTCGAGTGCCCGGCGCTGCTCTTCGATGCGCAGCCGCCACACCGCGGCGCGTAGGATACGCCGGACGCATCCACCGATGGCCGAACAGGCAATGCGGATTGTTATTCCACCGGCATCGTCACCGAGGTATCGATGAAGTCGTTCGTATACGCCGTTTCGATGTCAAACGGAGCGTCGATGTCGAAGTAGGTCTCCACCAGCTCATAGTCTTGCGCCATGCGCGCAGGTTCGAACAAGCCGAGGCCGGCACTGCGGCCGAATTCGGTGTCCATCAATTCCACCACCAGGGCCCAGTTCTGCAGTTCGTTGTCCATCTTCAGGCCGGTGTTGGCGGCGACCAGAGCATCGATGCACGGCACCGCATTGACAACGCAGAAATGGAACGCATTCTGGGTCACGTCGACGAAAGCATCGATCACGGCGCGATTGGCGTCCAGGTAATCAGCATTGACAATGATGGAATTACCGTAGGGATTGATGCCGACATCGCGCCAAGCCAGAAAACCCATGTCCTCGCCCAGCTCGCGTTCGAAAATGTGGTGAATATTGTAGAATGACGTGGTGATGTCGATGGCGCCGGCCTTGAGTGCAGACAGTTTTGCGTTGGGTTGAACGTTGACCCACTCGACCGAACCGGACTCGATGCCCACCATCTGCGCGAACGCCGGCCACATGGCGCGCGCCGCGTCCCACGGCGGGTTGCCAATCGTGCGGCCGGCAAAGTCACCGCCACCTTCGATACCCGACGACTTGAGCCAATACATGCCGTAGGGCGAGTTGGCGTAGACATTGAAGACGGCAACCAGCTTAGCGCCCTTACCTCGGGCCACCAATGCCGTGCCCAGATCGGCCAAGCCGACCGGGCTCCGCCCAATGCCGACGCGCTGGGCGGCCATGCTGGAGCCCTTGCCTTGTTCAATACGCAGGTCGATGCCGGCATCGCCATACCAGCCTTCCTGGACCGCATAGTAATAAGGCGCATGGTCGCCGCCGGCGATCCAATTGAGAATGAAATCGACGCGCGTCTCGGCCATCGCCGGGGCGGCTCCCACCGCCAACACCACCGCCGTCGCACCGGCCATCAGGGAACGAAACTGCATGATCGGTCCTCCCTCCCTCAGTCTTGTCTCGAACGCTTGACCCGAAACGGACACCTCACCCGACCCGGGACTCCTTGACGACAAACAGCCGCTCCAGGAGCAGCACCAGGGCATACAGCACAACACCAATCAAAGTGATCAGAAGCACCGCCATGAACATCGCCGCCGTGTCCAGGGTTACCTGCACCTGTAGCATGAGATAGCCGAGCCCTTCGCTGGAGGCGATGAATTCGCCGACGATGGCGCCAGCCACGGCCAGCACCACGGCCACCTTCATGCCGGAGAGGATATAAGGCAGGGCGCCCGGGAACTGGATTTTCGTGAACACCTGCCAGCGTGAGGCACGCAGGGTGCGCACCAGGTCGATCAGTTCCGGCTCGATTTCGCGCAGGCCGCGCACGGTCGTGACCAGGATCGGCAGGAAGCAGATGGAGAATGCAATGATCACATTGGGCAGAAAGCCGTAGGAGAACCACACGATGATGATCGGCCCAAGCGCCACCTTGGGGATCATGTTGGTGGTCACCACCAGCGGCATCAACGCGGCATCGAGCAGCTTCGACCACGATACCAGAAGCGCCAACCCGACCCCAACCACCACGGCAAGCAGGTAGCCAAAAAACACTTCACCGGCCGTGACCATCGTGTTGTGCACCCAGTCGTAATCATCGCGGAGCGACATCACGGTGTCCCATGGTGACGGCATCACATAGCCCGGCACATCGCCCAGCGTGACCCAAAGATGCCAAGCCAGGACAACCAGGCCATGCATCAGAATGCCCACGCCGATGCGCCCCATGCGGCTCCAAAACGGATCGTCCATCGCCACGCCTCTTGGCCCGATCGCCAAATCGAATTAAGACGACAATCAACAGACCGGTTAGATACCGGACCAGACCCGGGAAGGACAAGCCATGACCGAGATCCCTCCGCGCATCCAAACCACGGTGGTCGGCTCCTATCCGGTGCCGGACTGGCTTGTGGCGTCGCCGTCGGACCAAGCGCTCTCGGATGCCACCCGCGTGGTTTTGCAAACGCAAGAACAAGCCGGCCTCGATGTGGTTTGCGATGGCGAGCTCTACCGCTTCGATATCAACCACCCCGACACCAATGGCATGATCGAGTATTTCGTTAAGCCGATGGCCGGTGTGCGGACCGCGATCAGGTTCGATGAAATGCAGGCATTCCGCCGTCAGCCCGATATGGGCTTCCGGTCGCGGCCACCCGGCGTGGTCGTTGGAGCCGTCTCGGCCGGCACGCTCGATCTGCCGGCAGCCTGCGCGCGCGCCAAGTCGCTGACCGGCCGGCCACTCAAATTCACTGTCACCGGTCCGCACATGCTGGCCAAGACACTGATCGACCAACATTACGGGAATCGGGCAATGTTGTGCATGGCGATCGCCGAGGTGCTGGCCGAACAGGTGAAGCACTGCAACAGTGCCATCATACAATTGGACGAAGCCAATCTGCCCGGCCACCCGGACGAATGGCCGTGGGCGGCCGAGGCGATCAACCAGGTGTTGCGCGCCATCCCCGGCACGCCGGCGGTGCATCTGTGCTTCGGCAACTACGGTGGTCAGACCATCCAGCAGGGCACTTGGGGCCAACTGATCGACTACCTCAATCATCTGGCCACCGACCACATCGTGATGGAATGCGCCCACCGGCCGGCGGAAGAACTGATCGTGTTCAAGGATCTGCGGCCGGAGATCGGCCTTGGCCTGGGCGTCGTCGACGTCAAAAGCACGGTGATTGAAAGCGCCGACGCGATCGCCCGCCAGATCGAGCGCGCCGAAAAACTCCTGGGCGTTGGCCGGGTCACGTACATCCACCCCGACTGCGGGTTGTGGATGCTCAAGCGGAGCGTTGCCGACGGCAAAATCAGTGCGCTGACCAGGGGCCGGGATCTTTATCTCGGCAACACCGGTCACGCTTAGGCTGGCCATCGGATGACTGCGAGATCATGGTACACGAGACCATGGCACACGAGACCACGGTTATGTGAGTGCCACCGGGGCGGGCCCCGGCGTTGCCACGGCCCGCGCGCAGACGGTGGCCCCCACGCCACGCCTTAGTCACGCCAAAAGTTGGGGGTGAAGAGCACCAGCACCGTGAACACCTCCAAGCGGCCGAGCAGCATCGCGATGCTCATCAACCATTTGGCGGCATCGGGCAGGGAGGCGTAGGTGCCGGACGGACCGACCACCGGACCGAGCCCGGGGCCGACATTGGTCAGAGCGGCGGCGGCAGCGCTGACCGCGGTCAACACGTCAAGCCCTATCGCGGCCAGGGCCAAGCAGAACGCGATGAGGCAAACGATGAACGCGACGAAGAAATTGATCACCGATTCAATGACGTCGCGATCAACCGCTTTGCCGTTGTAGAGGGGTAGCACCACGCGGTGCGGCTGCTGCATGCGCATCATCTGAATAGCAATCGCCCGGAACAGAATCTGCCAACGGAAAATCTTGATCGATCCGGTGGTCGACCCGGTACATCCTCCAATAAAGAAGAAAAAGAAGAAGGCGACAAAGGCGAAGCTGCCCCATTGGTCGTAGGCGGTCGAGGCAAACCCGGTGCCGGTGACGATCGAGGTCACATTGGTGGCGCTGACGGTCAGCGCTGTCTGGAACGGCAAGCCAGTCACCTGGGTGGTCCACAGCGTCATGACCGTCCAGCCGGCCAAAAGTACGCCCAACAGGCTGAGCACCTGGGTATCGGCCAACCCCCGGTTTGGAAACCCCCGCGTCAGGCGGATGTAATAGGTGAGGGGGATCGCCGCCGCCATCATGCTGGCCACGGCCACCCACATGACGGCGGGCGTGTCATAGTGGCCGAGCGACGCGTCGTGGGTGGAGAAACCGCCGGTCGCGATGGCCGACATGGCATGGCACACCGCGTTCAACGGTGTCATGCCGGCAAGCCCGAAGCCGGTGGCCGACACCACGGTCAGGGCGAGATAGATGAGCGCAATGGCGCCAGCCGTGTCACGCATATGCGCGAACGGCTTGTCGCCACGCTCCGAGGATTCCGTGCGAAACAACTGCATGCCGCCGACTCGCAGCACCGGCAGCACGGCGATCGCCATAACGATGATGCCGACCCCGCCGTACCAGTGCAGCAGGGCGCGCCAAAGCAGAATTCCGGCTGGCGCCTCGTCCAGTGTCGTAATGACAGTGGCACCCGTGGTGGTGAGGCCGGACATGGCCTCAAAGAAAGCATCGGTGGCCGACAGATACGGCGGTGCCAACATGAACGGGATCGCCCCGAACACCGCCAGCACACACCACGACAGAGTGGTCAACAAGAAGGTCTGCTTGACGGTAAACCGATCGATGCGGCCACCCGTGGCGAGCACCAAGCTGCCGCTGAGCGCCAAAGTAATGGCGCAAGCACCGACAAAGCTCGACCACTGCGCACTCCCGTTGGCCAGATCAACCAGCGCCGGCAGGAGCATGGCCACCCCGAGCACGGTCAACAGCAGACCGCAGATATGCAGAACCGGCACCAGAACCGGCCGATTGGTCACCGCCGTGCCTCGCTTTCGGGCCCATGGCCGTTCGGGACTTTGGCTGGATGTCGGGGCACCGCGCCGCGTGCCGTCGATCGGCTTGATCCCTGTCTATCCGGGCACTGGAAGCCTGTCCAGCGCCGAAACGCGCCGGACCCCGACCTGCGCCTGCCGCCGCGCCCTACCGGCAAACCGAATCGGAAAGCACCAGCCTTTGGGTGCGCGGAAATGTGCTCCAGCCTGGCCTCTCACCAACTGTTCGGCACAGGGCCACGAGGGGAACGCTGGACGAACGGCCGATCCTCCGCCATGGTGACACCCGCCGCGGGGTTGGCGGCGATGACAGGGACAGACCAGACACGGAGTGACCCACGTGCGTTTGGCCATTACGCTCCTGATCATTCTCCTGTGTGTGTGGAGTGGCGCGTCGCTACGGTTCGGCAAGGCCGACCCGTTTGCGGCGGCGAGCCCGACCAACCTGGCGCAAGAAAAGACCTCCGAGGCGCTCGAACGCTACCGGGCCGAATTCACCCGTCTGCGCGGGCCAACGGACGCGCTGCGCCGCGGCAGCGAGGCCAATGCATTGTTCACCGACATCGTTGGCCGGGTCATGATCGATTATGTTCGGCCGAAAGATGCCTCGGTCCTGATCAACGACGCCGTCACGGGATTGCGCGAGGCTGTGGAGGAGATGCCCGAGGCCGGGGATGTTGCGCTCGTGGAAGCGTCGCTGAACCATATGTTGTCGGCGATGGACAGCTATTCCAGCTACCTCAATGCCGACGAATTCAATGAACTGCAGGCGCATACCAAAGGCGAATTCGGTGGGCTTGGCCTTGAACTGACCTTCGACAACGAGGCGGACGGGATCAAAGTTGTGTCGCCGATCGACGGCACACCGGCAGACCGGGCCGGCGTCCTTGCCGGCGACCTGATCACGCATTTGGACGGAGACGACATCAAGGGCGTGAGCCTACACGATGCGGTCATGCGCATGCGCGGCCGGCCAGGCACACGCATCGTGTTGACCGTGCGACGCCCGCTCGGCACCGACAGGGGCATCGTGATTCCGATCGTCCGCGACATCATCCGCATCGATCCGGTGCGTTACCGGCTGGAACGGGATGCCGGCGGCGATGTCGGGTACATCCGTATCACCACCTTTAACGAGAAAACCGCACATCAGCTCGACCGCGCCCTGTCCGACCTTTACCGGCAAGGCGGTCCCCGCCTCGCCGGTCTGGTACTAGACCTGCGCAACAACCCCGGTGGCCTGTTGGACCAGGCCGTGCTGGTGACCGATCGCTTCATCGACAGTGGACAGCGCATCGTTTCGGTACGCGGCCGCGATAGCGATCACAGCCGCATCTACAATGCGCGTTGGGAGGACCAAGTGCCGGACCGACCGATCGTGGTGCTGATCAACCGCGGATCGGCGTCGGCGTCGGAAATCGTTGCTGCCGCGCTCCAGGACCATCGCCGGGCCTTGTTGATTGGCGATCGCACTTACGGCAAGGGCTCAGTGCAGACGGTATCGCCTCTGATCGGTGGGGGCGCATTGCGCCTGACCACGGCCCGCTATTACCGACCGACCGATTCGCTGGTCGATTGTTACGGCGTGCACCCCAACCTGGTCGTCACGCCGCCGCGCCCGGCCGATGCGCCGACGGCAGTGGTGGACGACCGGTCGCGGTGCGCCGCCGATTTCCCGGCCCCTCCACCGCCCGCAACCTATAGCAAAGACCGCTTGTGCCCCCGCACCGTGCTCGACCGTCCGCGGGCGAACGAGGACGACCCGGTTCTAGAGTGCGCCGTGGAAGCTGTGCGCGACTCCCTGCGCGCCGAACGGACAAGCCCCTGGCAGTCCAGCTTGACTCCGCTGTCGGACCAGGAAACCTCCGGCTGGGCCAAGACCACCCTCCGGTGATGCCGGCGCCGCCCGCAGTGTCGACCGTCACCCCTTGTGAGCGTGAGCCATGACGCCTGCCCTGCATCGCGCGCTGCTGCCTGCCGGTCTGCATGATCTGTTACCGCCCGTTGCCGGCCACGAGGCCGTGGTCATCGAGCGGCTGATGGCGATCTTTGCCGCATGGGGATACCAGCGCGTCAAACCGCCGCTGATCGAGTTCGAAGACAATCTTCTCGCCGGCGGCGGAAAAGCGCTCAGTCCGGAAACCTTCCGCGTGCTCGATCCGGCCTCGCAGCGCATGATGGGCGTGCGTGCAGACATCACACCTCAGGTGGCACGGATCGCCCACTCCCGCCTGCGCTTTTCCGCCCGGCCGCTGCGCCTCGCCTATGCCGGTCAGGTGCTGCGCGTGAAGGGCACGCAGCTCCGTCCGGAGCGCCAGTTCGCCCAAGTCGGCGCGGAGCTGATCGGCGTCGACCGGGCGGAGGCCGATGCCGAATTGGTGTTGCTGATTGCGGAAGGTTTGGACGCGCTCAGGGTACCCGGCGTCAGCATCGATTTGTGCATGCCCACGCTGGTGCCCACCCTGTGTCGACTGCACGCGGTCGAGCCGCTGCCTCTGGACCACCTGCGCCATGCCGTCGACCGCAAGGATTCGGCGGCCGTCAAGCAATTGGGCGGTCCTCTGGCCGGGGTGCTCGAACAGCTCATGGCGGCGGCCGGACCTGCCGACCGGGCCATCCACCATTTGACCGAACTCGACCTGCCGCCGGAAGCGGCTCGCCAACGCGATCACCTGTTCAGCGTCGTGCGTCTGATCCGTGCCGCCACAAACCGGCTGGAACTGACCATCGACCCGGTCGAACGGCGCGGCTTTGAGTACCAGACCGGAGTCAGCTTCACCGTCTTCGCGCGCGGCGTGCGTGGTGAATTGGGACGCGGCGGTCGCTACCGCACCGACACCACCGCCGACACATCTGTGGACAGCGAGCCGGCCACCGGGTTCACCCTTTATTCAGATAGCCTTCTGCGTGCGGTCCGGCCTCCCGAACAACCTCCACGTGTCTACGTGCCGCATGGACAAATGCCGGATGCCGCCGCTGCTCTCCGTCGGCAAGGATGGGTAACAGTGTGCGCCCTGGCCCCGGTCGACGACGTCGCCGAGGCGGCCCGACGGCTCGACTGCACCCATTGTTTGAACGACGGCGAACCGCGACCGCTGCGCACGGGCACGCCGACCTGACACTGGTCCACCGCCGCCGAGATTTGCGAGGAGCATGCCATGGCCAATGTGGCCGTCGTCGGCGCCCAATGGGGCGATGAAGGCAAGGGCAAGATTGTCGATTGGCTATCCAACCGGGCCGATGTGGTGGTTCGATTTCAGGGTGGCCATAATGCCGGACACACCCTGGTCATCAATGGTGTCGAGTACCGCTTGAGCCTGCTGCCGTCCGGCGTCGTGCGACCGGGCAAGCTGTCGATCATCGGCCACGGCGTGGTCGTCGATCCTTGGGCCTTAATGGCGGAGATCGATGCCATCGCCGAAAAGGGCGTGACGGTCACACCCGAGTCGCTGCTCATCGCTGAAAATGCACCGTTGATCCTGCCGGTGCATGGTATGGTCGATCGGGCACGGGAGGCGGCCCGTGGCAACGACAAGCTCGGCACGACCGGGCGCGGCATCGGCCCGGCCTATGAAGACAAGGTTGGCCGCCGCGCCATTCGCATCTGTGACCTGGCCGACCCTGACGGCCTGGCGGACAAGGTGGCGCAACTGCTGCTGCACCACAACGCCTTGCTGCGCGGCTTGGACGCTCCGGAGATGCACCCGTCGGAAATTCTCGAACCGTTGTGTGCCATCGCTCCACGCCTGCTGCCCTATGCCGGCGTCGTCTGGCAACGGCTCGATACGCTTCGCCGGGATGGTCGGCGCATCCTGTTCGAAGGGGCCCAGGGCGCCATGCTCGACGTGGACGGTGGTACGTATCCATTTGTCACCTCCTCCAACACCCTGGCGGCCCAGGCAGCCGCCGGTAGCGGCATCGGCCCCGGCGCAGTCGGCTTCATCCTGGGCATTTGCAAAGCCTATACAACCCGGGTCGGTGCCGGCCCGTTCCCCACCGAACTGCACGACGCCATCGGCGAACGCCTGGGCCAACGGGGCCGCGAGTTCGGCACCGTGACCGGACGACGCCGGCGGTGCGGCTGGTTCGATGCCGTGTTGGTCCGACAAGCGGCGATCACGGGCGGCATCGATGGCATTGCCTTGACCAAACTGGATGTTCTGGACGGCCTGGACACGCTCAAAGTGTGCGTCGCCTACCGGCACCGGGGCCGTTTGCTGGATCACCTGCCGTCGGCACCCACGGTCCAGGCGGAGGTCGAACCGGTGTTCGAAAACCTGGAGGGCTGGCACGAGAGTACTCAGGGCGCCCGCTCCTGGGCCCAGCTCCCAGCCACGGCGATCAAATACATCAAACGCATCGAAGAGTTGATCGAGACCCCGGTGACGCTGCTGTCGACCAGTCCCGAGCGGGACGACACGATCCTCATGCACGATCCATTCGCCGATTGAGCCGGTCGATGCCAACCCGTTCGTCCAGGCAGCAAACGCCACGGCGCGGATCACGGCCCCGGCGGCATTGGCGTGACTCTTTTTGTTCACTTCACCTTTGTTGTCGAGTTGCCCATGTGACCGATCTAGGCTGATGAACGGTTGGCGGGGCGCCGATCGGCGGATCGGCTGATTGGTCCCGCACCGGACGACCCTGCGACAATCGCGACCTGTGAGGCGATCCATGTGTATGACGCGGTGTATGACGCGTATGACCCTGTCCGGCCTGTGTGTCGGACTGCTGTTGGCCGCGGCCTGGCCTCCCTACTCCGCCCGGGCCGATTCCATAACCCTGTCCACCTTGGAATGGGCCCCGTTCACCGGGACGGGTGCGGACCTGCCTGGCCAAGGGATGACCACGACCCTGGTCCGCCAGGTGGTGGAAGCCATGGGATACACCTTGGTGACGCAGTTCATGCCATGGAAACGCGCCGTCGCCGTTGCGGAAGACGGCCGTACCGACGGTTATTTCCCTGAATATCCGCCCTATCCGGAAGTGCTCGAAAAATTCGCCTGCACAGCCTCGATCGGAGAGTCCGAGCTGGGCTTCGTTCAACACTCCGAAGCGCCGGTCACCTGGACCGGCCTGGAAGACCTGACCGACCACGTGATCGGCACCGTGGACGGCTATCTCAACGAGGAACGATTCGATGCCTGGGTTGCGGACGGCCGTTTGACCGTGTCACCGGTGCGTAGCGACGAATTGAATCTGCGCAAGGTCAAGGCCAGGCGCATCCCGCTGGCCATCATGGACCGCGCCGTCATGCGTTACCTTCTTTTCCTCGAAGGTGACGCCGCCCATCCGGTGCTCGAATTCAACCCCAAACCGCTGGCCATCAACACGCTGCACGTCTGCTTCACACGTGCCAACCCGGATGCCGAAGCCATGGTAGCGGCGTTCGACGCGGCCCTGGCAGGCATCGACGTGGAGAGCCTCAGCAATGTCTACCTGGAAAAACTCTCAGTCCAGTAAGGCGAACGGACCTTTTGCCTAACCGATCGTCGAGCCGGCTCGTTTCGGAGCGCCGACTGAAAGCCGGCGCTCCGCGCAACGAGCGATTGGGCGACACATCCGCGACCGGTAAACCCGTTGCCTGAAAGATCGTGCTGGTGGCCGCGCACTCTCTGCACGGATGCGGTCAAGCTGACGGCTGTTCTCCCGCAGCACCGGCCAGATTTCCGCAATCTCCCCTTCGCGGTCCATGGCGCCGTTCCCCTCGTCCCTTGGCCCATTCCACGGCAGCGCCGTGCCACCCCGACACTGTCAAACCACTCCGGCTGGCTCAGAATTTATACCCCTGGCCCGCATTGATGACAGGTTCGGTTTCGGCGC
Source organism: Azospirillaceae bacterium (assembly GCA_028281465.1). Taxonomy (GTDB): domain Bacteria; phylum Pseudomonadota; class Alphaproteobacteria; order Azospirillales; family Azospirillaceae; genus JANQJV01. The sequence goes on from JANQJV010000383.1 coordinate 10,917, forward strand.
TGAACCAGGAGCGCCGGCATCCCGGCCGGCTGGACCGCCGCCATCTTGGCGGCCGGCCGCTGGGCG
>JANQJV010000385.1 GCA_028281465.1 Azospirillaceae bacterium
CGCCCAGCGGCCGGCCGCCAAGATGGCGGCGGTCCAGCCGGCAGGGATGCCGGCGCTCCTCGTTCAACGCCGAAACCGAACCTGTCGTCAAGGCGGGCCATCGGTATAGGGTGGCGCAACGAGTCCAATAAGCTTCATTGCCCAGGCCGAGAGACCCGCACCCCGGCGCTCCGCGTGGCCGGGGTGACTTCGGGACCGACCCCGGCCCGGCTCCAGCTTGCCTGGCTCACTTGGGAACTCGGGCGCAGCGGAAACCCAGGGTGCCATTGCGGTCACCAGGCCCGAACCAGTTGCGGACCGCCGCCCGCACAAACCCGGCGTAGACGCGCCACGACCCACCGCGGACAACGCGGAGCGCGCCGGCAGCGGCACCCGGGTCGATCCAGGCGGTGCCGTCTGTGGTTGCCCCGTCGTAGCGCTCGTGCCAATGGTCGGCGCACCATTCCCAGACATTGCCCAGCATGTCGTAGAGGCCCCATGGGTTGGGGCGCTTGCGCCCGACCGGCCGGGTCCCGGCCCGCTCATGCGGATGCTGCTTCTCCTTCCAACCGCTGCTGTCCCAGCCATCGGCCAGGTCGAAGTCGACACCGCTGTTGCCGCCGTACCAGGCGATCGGATCGAGCGCGGGGGCGTTGTTCTCGCCCAGAATCTGGATCGGGCCGGTGTAGAGCGCGGTGTCGGTGCCGGCACGGCAGGCGTATTCCCACTGCGCTTCCGACGGCAGCGTGAGCGCTAGACCGGGCACCCGGGCATTGATCTTGGCGATGAAGTCCTGAACCTGGTTCCAGTTCACCTGCTCCACCGGCCGGTCCGGGGACGGGAACCGGCTCGGGTTTTCGCCCATCACCGCCTGCCACAACGCCTGCGTACATGGCGTCTCGAACAGCCAGAACCCCTCCTGGATCAGCACCTCGTGCCGCGGACCCTCGTCGTCGTACCGACCCGGCTCGTCCTCCGGCGAGCCCATGACGAACCGGCCCGGCGGACTCCAGCGCAAGGTTTGGTCGACCCCCTCGACGGCAAAGGTCACGAAGAGCCCGAAATGGTCCCGGCCCCAGGCCACCGCCCACGGTGGCGGAATACCGTCGGCCAACGGATGCCGGCCCGCCGGCCCACCGTCCGCCACGGCCCTCATGGCCACACGCCCATCGCGAGACCGGCGGCGGGCCGGCGAGCGTTGGTTCGGCATCCGCTCGGACGACCAGCACGCCGGCCGCCGTTCGGTCCGGGTGCGAGTTCGGGCAAAGCGGAAACCCAGGGTGTCATTGCGGTTACCAGGCTCGTTCCTGTTGCGGACCGTCGCCTGCGCCTGAAGCGGGCGTGGTTCGGCCTGCGCAAACGAAACCGATCGCGCGCCATCGGAACCGCTTGCACAAGCGGCGAGACCGAAGAGCCGCATGGTGCATCTTACGAAATGGCAGCCACCCGCACCACACCCCTCTGCCACCCGAAATGCACTGGGATTCACCCATCTTTTTTTTCTTGCATTTCCGTGGGTTGTGGCGATCTGCCGGCACGATTCTCCGGGTATCGAGGGCTTCGGGGCAGATCGCCACACCATCCGGCCCATCAGGCGGCGGAGACGCCAGATGTTGGGGCACGGCGCCTCTGCGCTGATCCTGGATATCAAAGGTCCGTGCGCGCCGTGCCCCAACCTACAGTTCGGTGCGCCTTGTTTTGCCGATACTTTTCAGAGTGTGTGAATCTCATAATCTTCGAGGCGAGACGTTGGGGTTTATACCAACGACCCGAAACACTGACCGGTCCTCGGACCGCCCTGTTTCGGAGCGCCGGCTTCCAGCCGGCCCGGACCACGCCCAGCGGCGGGCCGCCAAGATGGCGGCGGTCCAGCCGGCAGGGATGCCGGCGCTCCGCATGGCCGGGGTGCCTCCGGGACCGGCCCCGGACCGGCCCTTGCCTGCTTGCCTGGCTCACGACTGAACTCGGGCACAGCGGAAGCCAAGGGAGACACGGCGGCTACCAGGCACGCGCCAGTCGCGGACCGCCGCCCGCACATACCCGGCGCCGCCGAACCACGACCCACCGCGGACAACGCGGAGCGCGCCGGCTCCGGAGGCGCCCGCATCGATCCAGGCGGTGCCGTCCGTGGGCGCCCCGTCGTACGTCTCGTGCCACGAGTCGGCGCACCATTCCCAGACATTGCCCAGCATGTCGTAGAGACCCCATGGGTTGGGGTGCTTGCGCCCGACCGGCCGGGTCCCGGCCCGCTCATGCGGGTATTGCTTCTCCTTCCAACTGCGGCTGTCCCAGCCATCGGTGAGCTCGAAGTCGACACCGCTGTTGCCGCCGTACCAGGCGATCGGATCGAGCGCAGGGGCGTTGCTTTCGCCCAGAATCTGGATCGGGCCAGTGTAGAGCGCGGTGGCGGTGCCAGCGCGGCAGGCGTATTCCCACTGCGCTTCCGACGGCAGCGTCAGCGCCAGACCGGGCACGCGGGCATTGATCATCGCAATGAAGGCCTGGACCTGGTCCCAGCTCACCTGCTCCACTGGCCGGTCCGGCGTCTGGAAGTGGCTCGGGTTTTCGCCCATCACCGCCTGCCACAAGGCTTGCGTACAGGGCGTCTCGAACAGCCAGAAACCCTCGTTCAGGGTGACCGCATGCTGCGGCCCTTCGAACTCTACAAACCCCGGTTCGTCCTCGGGCGACCCCATGGTGAAACGCCCCGGCGGGATCCAGCGCAGGCGCTGCGTGACGCCAAGTCCCGTGTCCCGGTTGCCGCGGGCCCAGAGCGAGCGCACCGGATCATAGGGCGGCAACGCCCTGGCAGCCGGCCGCATGACCCGGACAAGTTGCGCCATGCCCCGATCCCAGTCCGTGGCCAGATCCACAACCGCCATGTCGGCCAGGGTTTCGGTCTCGCCGATCGCGATCGGCGGAATTTCGGCCGACGCATCCAAGCGGACGGGGATGAACCAGCGGCGGTCCTTCGGCGCGCGCAGCAACCGATGCATTGCCCGCCACAACTCATGGGAAAACGCAGCCGTCTCACCAATCCCCAAGTCGCTGGTGTAGCAAACAATGACAAAAGGTGAATCGCTTATGGCCTCGTCGACAGGATCCGCCCAGGTTTCCCCATGCTGAATGGCTTCGCCGCCGTGCCAGATCTTAAAGCCGTATCGGCGCAGATCACGCGCCAAACGATCGACCAGCCTGTTCTCCTTGCGCCCGTGGGAGACAAACACAGGCCGGTTGGCTTGGTCCGTATCGTTGCCGCGGGCATCGATCGTGAAGGAGGCCCACAGGCCAAAGCGATCCCGGCCCAGGCCGTCGGCCCAGGCCGGCATCTCCATCCGGTCAATGGTCACGCGTTCACGATCGGTGCGGATCTCGAAACGGCGGGTCCGTGGCAGGGCAACATGCTGCGGGCCGTCCGGATCCGTCAGCCGGAGCAAAGACGCGGCCCCCGTCGGCCCCTCCGGCGCCTGGCGCTCCGCGGGCCGGACGCGCGTCGCATCCGCCGGCACCGCGTCCGCCGGGCCTGCCTGACTTCCGGGAACGCGGGCGCAGCGGAAACCCAGGGAGCCATCGCGGAGACCAGGCTCGAACCAGTCGCGGACCGCCCGCCGCACACCCCTGGCGCTGTCGTTCCACGACCCACCGCGGACAACGCGGTCCGCGCCGGCAGCGGCCCCCGGGTTGATCCAGGCCATGCCGTCTGAGGGCGCCCCGTCGTCGCTGTCGTGCCACGGGTCGGCGCACCATTCCCAGACATTGCCCAGCATGTCGTAAAGACCCCACGGGCTTGGCCGCTTTCGCCCGACCCGGTGTGTCCCAGCCCGTTCATGCGGGTGTTGCTTCTCTGGCCAGTTGCTGCTGTCCCAGCCGTCGGCCAAATCGAAGTCGACACCACTGTTGCCGCCGTACCAGGCGATCGCATCCAGCGCTGGCGCGTTGTTTGCGCCCAGAATCTCGATCGACCCGGTGTAGAGCGCGGTTTCCGTGCCGGCGCAGCAGGCGTATTCCCACTGCGCTTCCGACGGCAGTGTGAGCGCCAGACCGGGCACCCGGGCATTGATCGTCTCGATGAAATCCTGGACGTCTTCCCAACTCACCTGCTCCACCGGCCGGTCCGGCGACTGGAACTCACTTGGGTTTTCCCCCATCACCGCCTGCCACAAGGCTTGTGTACACGGCATTTCGAACAGCCAGAAGCCATGCTCCAAGGTCACCCGGTGCTGGGGGCCTTCGTTGGGGAACCGGCCCGGCTCGTCCTCGGGCGATCCCATAAGGAACGTCCCGGGCGGCACCCAGCGCAGGCGGGGCATGACCGGCTCACCCGACGGCCCCTCCAAGAAGACGGACACCCAAGGCCCGTAGTCGTCCCAGTCCCACGCAAACACCCACCCCGGGGGGCGACCGCCAAGCCAGAAATCCGCCGGTCCGCCGCCCCCGACATCATCGACGGTAATCAGACCATTCGTCGTCCGCACCGTGACCAGCGGACTGGCGGGCCCAGTGCCGACCGGCTCGGCCCCGGCGGCGATCCGGTCGCCCGACACGGTGAGCCGCACCGCCTGTTCGGCCCCCGGCAAACCCGGGATCAGCCAGGGGTCGAACCCGGAGGGCACGGTCACAGCCGTGCCGCTCGCCGCGTCCAGCGTCATGCGTTGCCGGGCGGCCTTGAGCGCCGGGTCCAGACTGCCGTGGTAGGCGGGCGAGCCGCGCTGGTGCACACCGCGGTACCAGTCGCGGGCGTCGTAGTCCCGCTCAACCTGCGCCGGTGCGATATGGATCCAGTGATGGCGGGCGGCCTTCAGATCACCGTCGCGGATCATCGTTCCCAGAGCCCCCGGCAACGCGTCCAGGACCGACCGGGACAAATTGAGGACGACCTCATGCCAGACTTCCGGCGCCCGCATGCCGCCGTGCCATCGCCGCGCCGCCGCGATCACCCTCGCCCGAAGCGCCGCATCCAGAGCCTCGAACGCCGGGCGCCGCCGGTTTGCTTCCGCCGCATCCAGAGCACCGGCCCGGCTCGACCGCGCCGCCATGGCCGGATGCTGCCAGACCTCGGCTTCGGTCGCCGCGGTGGCGCGGTCACCCAGGACCCGACGTAGGTCGCGCAGCAGGCCGGGTTCGATCCGGACAAACGGCGACAACACGGTCAGCAGAAGCTCCACCGCGTCCGCCCGGCCACGAGCCGGCTCACCCGCACCCTGATCCCAGGGCACCATGATCCAGGGGCCGGGTAGACTCCGGGGCCAATAGGCGGGCGACGCCGGTGTGACGACCACAGGGCGACAGCCGGCTTCCCGCAGCCGATGACCGAACGCAACCCAGCCGTCCACCAGCGACGCCGCATCCTGCGACAGACACCCCAGATCGCCGAGCACCACGACAACCGTGCCCGGCACCGGCACGGCATAGGGCCGCGGTTCCCCATCGGCCGTCCAGACGAGCCGCTGGCCTGCCACTTCCAGCACTGCGCCGCGTTGAACGCCGCGGCGGGGAAACAGCCGGGCCAGATCGCATGCCACAACGGCGGCATCGGTTCGGAACGGCACCAACCGCTGGCTGCGATCAAACAGAATCTGGAGCGCAGCCCCCCAGCGCCGCCGACGCCGGCATGGCATGGGCTCAATCGGGTGCGCCAGCGCCAGTCGTCGCACCAGCGCCGCTTGATCCGGATCGCGCCCGGAAACCCGGTGGGCGGACGCGTGGCGCAGCTTGGGCGCCAGAGCCGACCAGGCGTTGATCGGAACCGGCGGTTGCGCCGGCGGCGGCGGCATCCAGGAAACGGCAGGAGTGTCCTCAACTGTCACCGGGACCGGTGGCCGGGTCCACCGGCGCGTCGCCCGCCAAAATGGGATGTCGGTCGGCTGCACCGCAACGGCGGGCGGGAGAGGCGCCTCGGTCGGCCCTGCGGTGACGGTCTCAGAGGCCGGCCGGCTTCGCCGTTGCGCGGGCTGCGGCACCACGGTCGCATCTGCGTAACCGAACAACTCCGCCACGATCGCCAAACGTTCCGGAGCGGCCGAGGCGGCCGCCACAATAAGGTCTGAAGGACCGCCGAGGCCCCGGGGCCGCGGGTCGTGGGGGCTAGGCATCCGCACCGTCCGCAACCACGTGCGGCTGGTCTGGGCGGACATACTTCTTCAGGCAGAATGGCGCGACCGTGTCGAGGAGCGCCTGCTGGGCGTCCGGATCACCCTTCCGCAAGACCAGCACGGCACGCAGCATGTCCAGAAACTCCGCTTGCCCCGGGCAAGGGACGCAGCCTGGCCCGGCGCGCCGCCTCGCGGTCTTGCAGCACGAGCTCGGCGGCCCGGTCGAGCAAGGCCTCCCCCGCCTCTGGAAAATGCGCCTGGCCCCGCGCGATCAATTCCGTCCGGTCGGGCATGGCGAGCGGCAGCACCAGGCATCGGCGCACGAATGCATCCGGCAGCGCGCGTTCCTCATTGGAGGTGACCACGACCAGCGGCGGCCGGTCGGCGGCCACCACGGGGGTCCGCCGCCCGACGGGGGTGAACCGCCGTGCCCCCAGCGCCTGCAGCAAGCCGTTGGGGAGTTCCGGCTCGGCCTTGTCGATCTCATCCAGAAGCAACACGCAGCCCTTGTCCCACCGGCCGCCGTCCGGCTGCGGCGGAACGGCCGCCCGCACCCGTTCCGCCTGCCGTCGGGCGCTGGCACAGTCGAACACCCACCAAAGCGGACCCGGATGGAGATAGTCGGCAACGTCGAGCGAGGCCATTCGACGGGCCGAGGGCCGCTTGAGGGTCCCGGCCATCTGGGCATCGGCCAACCGGCGCACGGCGTCGAAGGTCCACAACAGGTCGCGCGCTTCGGTCTGCGCTTCGATGACATGCTCGATGAAGGCGCGGCCCAGTTTGGCCGCCGCGGCGCGGGCGAGCTGGCTCTTGCCGGTGCCCGGATCACCGCGCACCAGGAGTGGCCGACCGGAGGCGATCGCCGCATTGACGGCATGGGCTTCCCGCACCGACATCCGATGAACCCGGTCGCCGAGCACACCGTCGCCGACAAGCTCGATGCGGATCGATTGCGTGTCGTCCGCCGGCACGGTGATCTCGTCGCAAGACGGGACGTCCCGATCGCTTGTCATGGTTCGACGTCCCCGGAGAGCACCTCGCGCAGCTCGTTGAACAGATCCTGGTGGGTGCCAAAAAGCGAAGCATCCAATGTTATCACGGCGAGCGCCGGATACCGTTCGGCGATCGTCTCGTAGCGCCGCTGGTGATGCGCATACTCGGCCGGGGGAACGCCGGTCAGCGGTGCGACGAGATAGAACCGGACCCCTTGGAGCCGGGCCCAGGCCTGCAATTGGCGGTTGATGGCATCATCCACCTTACGGTCCTGATCATCGGCCTCCGATGGGTCACCCGTGGGCGGGTCGAAGGGTGGCGGACCGACCTTGTCCCAAAGGTCATGCCGCACGTCCTGCTCGAGCGTCGACGTTGCCCCGCCGGACGCCGGACGCCCGAGTGACTGGATCCCCGGCGGCCAATGATCGAGGCGCGAGATGGCGCCGGCAAAGGCGAGCGGGCGGTGGTCGAACCCCGCCGCCACAATCTCCGCAAAGGAGTCCACCCCCGCCGGTAGCGGCAACAGCGTGCCGCCGGCACACCGTTCCCACCGCTCCAGCATCCCCTCCAGCTCGACACTGGCAACGTAGAGATACGGGACCAGCCGTCGGGCGGCCGACCGCAAAGCCCTGAGCGCCCCCTCATCCTCCCCCTCTTCCAGCACCGCTTTGGCCGAGCGCAGCCGCCCAAGCGCCGTCTCGAAGGGAAGCTGGAGCAATGGGTCGACCTTGGCAGTACGGCTGCCGGCATCAAGGGCGATCACAGGCTCGGGCCCGGCCTGGTTGAGCGCCGCCACCGCCGCCTCCGACCCCAGCAACACGTCGGCCAGGCTTCGCTTGAGGGCGCGCAGGCGATCGTCACGGTTCTTGAGCCGGATGACAGCCGCGACCGCCGCCGCATCACCGGCCCTCTCGACGGTGCCTGTGCCGGGCGGCTTCGGCGCACCGGTCTTATCGCACACCGGAAGGTCCACCACGCACGCCGTGAGAAAAGCACGGGTGAAGGACGCGGCAACGTCGCAGGCAAAGGCGGTCCAGGCGGGATCGCGCTTGTACCCGACCACATCGCTGATGCCCCGAATGGCCAGGATCGGGCAGTCACCCTTGGCACGACGCGCCGCCTGATAGACCCCCGGCAGTTCCATCTCCACGGCTTTCAAGTCACGGGCATGCTCTAGCCATTCGCCGAACCGCCGCGGATCTTTCACAAGCACATCACCGGACGCGATGGATGCACCGACAACCGTTGGCAGTCGATCGGCCTCTTCATCGAAAAACCGCCATTGCAACCGCGTTTTCACCTTTGCAGCCCAGTCCTTCGGCCCAACAAATCTGTCGCCATCCAATGGAACCGATGGCATATCGCGACCAATGTTTTCAGGGGTGTTCCAAGGACCCAGGTCATCGAGAATCTGCTGGATCACACCAACCGCGTTTTCGATGATTGGATGCATGGGACCGCCGCCAGCTGCCGTTTCGGTCCTTCCATCGGGCAACCAGGCGCTCACGCTGAAGTCGTGAATGCGCTTTGCCACCACCACATCTCCGAGCGAAAACTCGTATTCGGGCACCGCACCGCCGATGCCGACCAGGACCAGACAGGACGGATCGAGATCTTCGATCAAATTGGTCGCACTGCGCTGCGCTTCGCCATGCCCGGGTGCGGCGGTTTGAACATGTGCCACGAAGAGCGTGCCACGCTCCGGCGGATCCAAAGCGATGGATGAGATCGTATACTGGCCCCGATTTCCCGCGGTCAGCCAGATCTTTGGAAACCGCTTGGCGACAGCCTTCGTTTCGTCATCCCGCATGGTAATGATACCGAAGTCGATCATACCTTTGAATCGTTCGGTCGACTCTTTCGAACTGATGAGCCTCAACCACATCATCCTTTGAACACATAATACCCATGGCCCGCCTTGACGACAGGTTCGGTTTCGGCGCTCCGAAACAGGGCGGCCCGAGGACCGGTCATTGTTTCGGGCCGTTGGTATAATTCCGATGATAGTCTAAACATTTTCTATGAAGCAAAAATCCGGACTACTTGGCAAAATCAGTCGCCGCTCTTCATTAGTCAATGAACTGTAGCTGCTCTCCCAAGCGGCATGTGCTACGGTCCAAGCCTGGCGCTGTATGTCGGTCATGAGGCTGTAGCTGCTCTCCCAAGCGGCATGTGCTACGGTTCCGGCCAGTTGCTGGACTACTCGGTCCCCGCTGTAGCTGCTCTCCCAAGCGGCATGTGCTACGGTGCAACCGCTCGATCGGCTGCAAAGCGTCGTGCTGTAGCTGCTCTCCCAAGCGGCATGTGCTACGGTGGCACGAAGCCGGAACCTGGTGCGCCGGACGCTGTAGCTGCTCTCCCAAGCGGCATGTGCTACGGTTCCAGGGCAAGCGATAGCGCCTGGTCTAATGCTGTAGCTGCTCTCCCAAGCGGCATGTGCTACGGTCTGTGCCGATCGTGTGGCGGGAGACGCAAGGCTGTAGCTGCTCTCCCAAGCGGCATGTGCTACGGTACAGCGTGGGGTCTACATTCTCAACGACGAGCTGTAGCTGCTCTCCCAAGCGGCATGTGCTACGGTTATATCGGCCGCATGAGAGACAGAGACTTAGCTGTAGCTGCTCTCCCAAGCGGCATGTGCTACGGTATCCGGTCGTCATCATCGGCCGCCAGTGGCGCTGTAGCTGCTCTCCCAAGCGGCATGTGCTACGGTCCTTCCCGGCTAATCCGATGGTGTTTCATCGGGTTAGCCGGGAGACCTGGCCTCAAAAAACGCATGGAATCGCCTCAAAACAGAGCGAGCTGGGCCGGTTTTTCTTCGGCTGATTGCTGGGTTTTGCCGGTGTAGTTTCGCGTCAATCCATATTGTTTGTCGGTCAAAAACAGGATCGACACGGTCCCCATGGGCGGAACCAGGGCGCCAATGCGTTCGGCCGCTACCTCGGCTCGGTTCCGATTCTCGAAGTAGCGCAAGTAGACTGACCATTGTTTCATGAAGAAACCTTCTTCCAGGAGCCGCTTGCGGAACTGAGTGGCTTGGCGCCGCTCCTTCTTGGTCCCGACAGGAAGGTCGAAAGCCACGACCAGCCACATGGATCTATACCAGGAAACCGGAGTCGTCGCGATGGCAGAGCCACGACAGTTTCGGCGAACGAGTCGCTTCTCCAACGCCGATAATGCCATCGAATTGAATCCCTTGACTTTTCATATCGAACTGGCGTCCAGATCAAGCTGTTGCTGCACCGTCTCGGCAACCACGGCCGGGAGCAAAAGGTCCCGGCGTTCACCCTTGAACACCTGAACCAGGGACTGGGCGACACGGATCAAGACAAGGTTCAGCGGAGAGACCTTCTCCTCCATCTCGATCGGTGCATTGACCAAATCGGCGAGTGCCATCTTGCCATCGGTGGTCAACCCGGCTGTCAAATCCCCCTGTCGTCGATGCACGCGCAAATCCACCAAGGGCCGGAACGGTTCCATCACATCATCAACGAGTTGGAACGGGTTGAGACGATTGCTGTGGTGCACCCCGAGGCCGGGTAGAAGACCGGCGGCAACCACGGCGCGCGCCACAGCCGATCTCAGAATCGCGTAGCCATAGTTGAGCGGCCCATTGAGCCCGCCCCCGTCCGTATCGCGCCGAAAATCGGGGCCCATCAGCCTCTGCCAATAATACCGGGCTGCCCGGGCTTCAACATTGTCCGGGTCACCAGCCCGCACCGTTGCGACGAGCTTGGCCAGACCAACATGATCCCGATGACCGACCCGTTGGAGCGCTGTTGCCTGAGCGGCAATCTTTGCTTTCACAAGGTCCCGCCAGATGCGCTTGCGCATGGGCAACGGTGCCTCGGCCTGATCGCGCTGGCGCGCAGCACTCTCATAATTGCCCGAGACCGGTAACGTCATCGACCGTGGCATATGGTCGGGACCGCACAGGACGAGCGGGATGCCCGATTCCGCAAGCGCGGTGGCCAAGTTCAACGACAGAGTCGCCCCATCCCCATGCACGATGACGGCCTGGAGATCGGCGAGCGGCACACGGCCCAGCTCCTCGCCCTTGCTGCGGACCACCAACGACCGACGCTCCAAGGCAAGATGCCGGTTCGGTTCGACCAAATCGACAACACGCCACATTCTTTGCCCCCGTCACCGTGTCAATTATGCCGCCGGGATCGCCAGCGCTCCCGTCCGTCCGGGGCGAGCACCACAAGTTGCGGCGCGCGGGCCATGAAGGCGTCCTTGCCGACGCGAAGACTGGCCTGAGGTCTCAAGGACCGTGTCTCCTTGACAGGCCGCGCCTCGGCAAGGGGTTGAAGTTCCAAGTCCAGGCTGGGTTTCACCGACATGGAGACAAGTCGATAAAGCGCGCGCCTTGCATTCGGGTCTTTCTTGGGATCCGTCACAAACAGCTCCAAGACATCGCCAATCCTGGCGCGGAACAGTAGTGTGCCGTTTTTCCTCTGCCACTCTTCCTGAAACTCAGGACTATTCGCATCCAAGGTGGAAACAACTTCGATTTCCGATGCGAGTTCATCGGAGGACAACCAGGAGACCAACCTGTCGTTTCCAGAAGTTTCCACGGCTCGCCTTGGCGGCCGCCCGGGCTTCACCGGGGCTTCAATGATCCGAACCGATTTGATGGCGAACACCTGAACACGCCTTTGGCCGGTTTTTCGCCGAACGGCATCAAGTGCCGCTCCGACGATCGTTGCCTCGCCCCGTTTTCGGCCATCTGCGTCGCGCGTCGGTTCGCCGCTGAGCGCCTCGGAGACGGCACCGATCAGAGCATCCCTGCTTTTTAGAAGTTGTGCCAGGGCATTCCGCGGATCGCTCCCACCCCAGCCAAACTCATCGATCAGCCCATTCTCGATGGCTTGTTCAATGGCGTTCCGAACCGTCCGCTCGATCCGCAGAGCTTCCAGGGACTTCACGCTCGGAAATGCGCTGCTGCCGAGATCGGCATGATGGGCCGTAACGAACTGATCTCTTCGGCCCGGAAACTTGCAGATGATGCGGTAAAAGGTCTCGGCATGGAGCCGCCCCTGCACGCCATGGTCCGGTTTATGGCGCACCCGGCTCACCGGCGCGGTCCGGTCGCCGGGCGCCCCGACGGACAGAAGAAACTCTCTGACCGTCTTGCGAAAGGTCTCCCGCCACGGCAGGCCAACCATACGAAACAGAGACACCCCCTCGGTTCGCAGTCTTTGGATGGTCTCCTCAGGTTTTTCCGATGGCAATCGCTTGGCCATCATGGTCTGGATGCGTTGAATGTCGCTACGCTGCGTACAGGCCGCAACGATCGCATCGAGCAAATGGTGCCGGTGATCCCAACGGATCTTCTCAAGCACCCTCCGCCGCTCGATCTCCTGATCGACGTCCGGACATGGCTCCAGAATGCTCGGATCGAGCCGGCCTTCCGCAACCATGATGTCTTTGATGACCGATCCCAACCCCCATCTCCGGCGAAGAATGGCCGTGATGCCGCCGGACAGGCAAACCACATCCCGCCAATCCCCCCGGACGTCATCGGGAACTGCCAACAGGACTTCAAGATATCTCCGGGCCATTTTGGCAATGAACCGCGTATCCGACAGAAATCGGCTCGGCAGATATCCCTTCTCTTCATACTTCTTCAAAGCGCCTTCTTCAAACCGCCACAGGCTTGGCGTACGGTGTTTCTTCACGCGTTTCAGTATGGCAGCGTAATCCTGCCCCCTATAGCCTTTTGAAAACGCTTGATAGGGTGTTTGCTTACCTTTCTCTCGGTTCGCCTGTGTGAAACAAAGCGCCAGATTACCGAGGCGATCATCCAGTGTGGCGTCCCAGGGCAGGATATGATCAATATCCACGTCTCCATTGGCAATATGGTCCATGCAGATGGGATCGCCGGTATACAGACACACCGCTCCTTGAAGCTCGTGGAGCTTCAGTTTTCTGAGGTTGTCCCGATTGATCGCCAATCCCTTTGACGCCAGGCACCTTGACCATTCCTCGTTCTTCCGTCTGTTTGACCTGTTGATTGCCTCGGCCAAATCACGGTCTTCAGGGCTCCGATTGAGATCGCGCGCCAATTCGATGTTGATCCGGGTGGGGCGTCCGTGCCGCTTGAGGGCGCATTTGGCAACTTTCCGGAGACGATTGAGCGCCAGATGGACCACCGGATTGGGCACACGGCCAAACCGGACTTCGGGCGGATCCGCGGGATTCCGGGTGCCGCCGACACACGACAACGGAAAAAGCGCGCCATAATACGGGAGCGGGTCACCGCCGGTCGGACGCGCCGTCTCCCCATCCGGATCGACAAGGCGCCCGGCCTCGACCAAGCGGCGTTCCGCTTCGTGCAGCGAGACAACGTCGGCTTGCAGTTCGGCCAACAATCGGGCGGTCGCCGTGGGGCCGGCCATGGTGTAGCCGGACGGCATGGGCATCTTCGCCAATGTCTCCGCCGCAGCCTCCGGAACGGCGAATTGGTTCCGGAGCCCGGCGGTGACGGCGTCCAGATCGTCGGAACCGGCAAGCAAACCGGCAATCGCCTCCCGTTCGTCGTCGGTCGCCCGCTGCCAGACATCGGCGACGTCGCACGCGGTCATCGCCGCCGCGATCGCATGCCCCCGAATGCTGCCCTCTTTGCGCCCACTGCGGCCGGTCTTGATCTCATCCAGCGTCGTCAGCGGCGCCGTGGCCGCCTTGCCGAGGTGCAGCCATGTCCGCAGATTTGCAGCCGTAACCGTCTCACCGGCCATCGCATGGCCCACGACACAGTCCCGCTGTGCCATCGTCAGACAGCGTGTTTGCGCCGTGATCCGGTCGCGCAGACGAAGGTTGTTAATGCTCTCGTAAAGGCGCTTGGTTTCGGCGAGATGGGAAAGTTTGCGCAGTCGCCGTTCGACTTCGCCGGCGCTCCCGCCGGACCGTTCGACACCATATCGGCAAAAGCCGATCCTGGCTTGTCTCGCCGGTTTTTCCCAGGCGAATGCGGTGCGGATGTCCGTCACCACAGCGTCCGCCAGGGCCGGGTGAAAAGGTTGCTGCGCCGAAAGCAGTCGGGCGAGTTCGTCGTCCACCTGGTGGCGCGTGAAGACCGGCGCGTCGGCATGATCTTTGCGCAAACGGCTCGGTTTTCCCGCCAGCACATCGCGATAAAGCAATTGCCCTGGCGTTGCCGGTTCATCGTGCCCCAAGGCTCGCCCCAGGTCCTGCAGGGCCTGTTGGGTTGCTATGGCCCGATGTCCAACCGTCGCATCCTCCTGATCCTCTTGATCCGCCTTCCTTGCAGTGACCGTGACGGCACGGGTCAACCGCCGCCCACGGTTCTGCGCCACGTGCATGATGGCGCGGCCAAGGTCGCCGGGCGTGAGCGCCTCCGACAAGCCGCGCGCTCGAAGATGGACACGGCTCGTGGTGCCTCCAGAGCCGTTTCGCGCTGTCGTCTGCCCCTGGATGGGCAGGTCCGCAGACAGGCGATCAAAACCGTCGGAAAGCCCGAACTGCTCCACCAAGAGCTTTCGAAGCCTGCGGAGCCGCCGGCATCGACGCCTGTTCTGTATTCTCATAGTTCGCTTGAGCCGACGCTCTTCGCCACTGATGGCCGACGAAAAAACCTCCACCGACCCGTCTTTCAGGGATTGTGGATGTCCGTTAGAATCCAGCTCGATCACGGCCAAGGCTACGGAGCCAACACCGATATCGATTCCCCAGGCTAGCGCCATTGCCGAGCCCCTCTTCCATTCCAACGATATGACATCGGCGATCGACTATTGACAGCGACACCACGATCGGCCCATAATGCTATATGCTGTTTGGGAGAGCGGCTACAGTAAACGCTATTCATAGCGATGCAAAATAGCGTCCGGCCACGGCGGCTCGCCGTGGCCGGATGTCTTGCTTGAAGCAATTGCGTTATTGATGCAGAGCGTCGGATGCGCACTGCCGGTTTGACCTCGAACCGGCAACAAATCGACACAGGGACCGTTGTGACTGGAGCGCCCTTGGCACCCATGGGCGGGCCAGAGTTCCTGATATACGGGCACGGTGACGAGGGTTCGCCGATGGACGTCCGGCCTCAGACCAACAACAGACCGCCATTCCCAGCTTTTCGCTAGAGTCCACAAAGTTGGTGGCTTTTCGGTCGGGGCGGCATGCGGCCCCTTCTGATACCGCGACCCGTGGCAGGCCGCGCCGGACCGGCCCCAATCAGGCGCGACCGGCGGTGCTTGACAGGTTCGGCGGGCATGGCAATTGTGCAGTATGCACTGGCTGTTCTTCCTAACGACGGCCGGTGCGCACAAAAACTCTGGGGAGGACGACATGACGAAGGGTGCGGGGATCGCCAGCGCGGCGGCGCTGGCGATGATGGTTGGTGCCGGCATGGCGGCCGCGGCCGATTTGCGGCTGAGTCATCAGTGGTCGACCGCCGATGTGCGTCACAAGGTGGCGGCGATGATCGCCGAAGACCCGGCGGTTCAGGCCTCCGGCGTCGAGATCACCATCTATCCGTCGCAGTCGCTGTTCAAGGCACGAGAGCAATACCGGCCGCTGAGCCGCGGCCAACTCGACATGGCCGTGCTGCCGCTGTCCTATGCCGGCGGACAGCGCCCGGCCTACAACCTGACGCTCATGCCCGGCCTGGTGAAGAACCACGACCACGCCGCCCGATTGAGCGCGTCGCCGTTCATGACCGAAATCGAACGGATCATGGCCGAAGACGATGTCATGGTGTTGGTGCACGGCTATCTGGCCGGCGGTTTTGCCGGTGTGGACGCCTGCATCACCGCCCCGGAGGACGTGCAGGGCAAACAGATGCGGGCCGCCGGCCGGGCGTTTGAGCAGATGCTGGCGGCTGCCGGCGCCTCCATCGCCTCCATGGCGTCGTCGGAAATCTATTCGGCCATGCAGAGCCAGGTGCTGGATGCCGCCAACACCTCCTCAAGCAGCTTCGTCTCCTACCGCATCTACGAGCAGGTGAGGTGCTTCACACCGGCCGGCGACTATGCGCTGTGGTTCATGTATCAGCCGCTGCTCGTCAACAAGTCGACCTTCGAGGGCCTGACCGAAGACCAGCAGGCGGCCCTGCGCGCTGCGGCGGCGAAGGCCGAAGCCTACTATCTGGAGGAAGCCAAGCGGCAGGACGGCGATGCGGTCGAGGTGTTCGCCAACGCCGGGGTCGAGATCGCCACCATGACCGAGGAGGACTTCACCGCCTGGCGCGCCATTGCTCAGGAATCCTCCTACAAGGCCTTCGTCGAAAGCGCCCCGGACGGGCAGCAGCTGCTCGACCTGGCACTGGCCGTGGAGTAATCCCATCACCGGGCTGATCCGGCGGGGCCGACACGGTGGCCCCGCCACCCGACGACAAAAGGGGCCGCCATGGCTCAGGCAATCCCCGGCACGGCGGCGCGGCGCACCGCCATCAGCCGGGCCATCGGCGCCGTGTCCACCCTGTGCGGCTGGTGTGCCGCCGCCATGATCTTGGCCGGGGTCTGCATCACCTGCCAGATGATCTTCGTGCGCTTCGTGCTCAACCAATCCACCATCTGGCAGACCGAGGCGGTCACCTATCTGGTCATCGGCGCCACCCTGCTCGGCCTGCCCTATGTGCAAAAACAACGCGGACATGTGAACGTCGACCTGATCCCCGGCCTGCTGCCGCCGGTGCTGCGCCGAGGCCTGGCGGCACTGGTGTCGGTGGCCGGCATGGCCGTCGTCGGTGTCATGCTCTGGTACGGCTGGGAGATGTTCCACATTGCCTGGGTGCGCGGCTGGACCTCCGACACGGTCTGGGGGCCGCAACTCTGGATTCCGTATCTGGCCCTGCCGATCGGCTTTGGCCTCCTGTTGCTGCAGCTCATCGCCGACCTGATCGACGCGCTGGCCGGGAAGGACGTGTGATGGACCCGATCACCCTGGGCGGCGTGGTGGCCCTGACCACCGTGCTGGTGCTGTTTTCCGGCGTCTCGGTGGCCAAAGGGCTGCTGATCGTCTCGGCCGGTTTCCTGATCGTCTTCGACGGCATCCGTTCGCTCGAACTGATGCCGGAGATTTTCTTCGGCAAGCTGGACAACTTCGCGCTCCTGTCCATCCCCATGTTCATTCTGATGGGCGCTGCCATCGCATCGACCCGGGCCGGCGCCGACCTGTACGAGGCACTGGAGCGTTGGCTGACCCGCGTGCCGGGCGGCCTCGTGGTGTCCAACCTGGGCGCCTGCGCCCTGTTCTCGGCCATGTCCGGCTCGTCGCCGGCCACCTGCGCCGCCATCGGCAAGATGGGCATTCCGGAAATGCGCAAGCGCGGCTATCCGGACACGGTCGCGTCCGGTGCCATCGCCGCCGGCGGCACCCTGGGCATACTCATTCCGCCGTCGGTGACCATGATCGTCTATGGCATCGCCACGGAAACGTCAATCGGCCGGCTGTTCCTGGCCGGCGTCGTGCCCGGCCTGTTGCTGGTGGCGCTGTTCATGGCCTGGTCGGTGTACTCGACCTGGCGGCGCGGCGCCGCCGGCGTGGCGCTCGGCGCCGCGCGCTATTCCTGGCGCGAGAAGCTGGAGGTGCTGCCGCGCGTGCTGCCGTTCATCGCCATCATCCTTGGCGTGCTTTACGCGTTGTATGGCGGTGTGGCCACACCATCAGAGACTGCGGCGGTCGGAGCGCTGCTGTGCGTGCTCATGGCCATGGTGATCTACCGGTTGTGGAGCCCGGCCGAGCTGTGGGTGGTGCTGCGCGACACCACGCGCGAGAGCGTGATGATCCTGTTCATCATCGGTTCGGCCGGCGTCTTCTCCTACATGCTGTCCAGCCTGTTCGTGACCCAAGCGATCGCAGAGTGGATCACCGGGCTGGACGCCAACCGCTGGGTGGTGATGGCGGCGATCAACCTGTTCCTGCTGGTCGCCGGGTTCTTTCTGCCACCGGTGGCTGTCATCCTGATGGTGGCGCCGATCCTCCTGCCCATCGTCATCTCCGCCGGCTTCGACCCCTATTGGTTCGCCGTGGTGCTGACCATCAACATGGAGATCGGCTTGATTACGCCGCCGGTCGGCCTCAATCTCTATGTCATCAACGGCATCGCGCCGGACATTCCGCTCAAGACCATCCTGGCCGGCTCGGCACCCTTCGTCGGCTGCATGATCCTGGCCATCCTGATTCTGTGCCTTTTCCCTGGCCTGGCCACCTGGCTGCCCAATACCTTGATGGGGCCGGCGGTCTAGGGCTGGCGGCGTGGTTGGGAGACGTACGGATGGGCCGTCGGATGCTGCGGATCACGTGTGTGCTGCTCGGCATCGCTCTGGCCGGGCCCGCTCTGGCGCAGACCGACCGCCTGCTGCGTCCCGGCCTCGCCGGGCCGGATGGCCGGGAAACCGTCGCCGCGCACGACTGGCCCTGGCGCGCCGTCGGGCGGGTCAACCGCGGCACGCTCGGCCGCGGCCAATCAGGCTTTTGCACCGGAACTCTCGTCGCGCCCAAAGTGGTGCTGACCGCCGCCCATTGCCTGGTCAACGCCCGCACTTTCAGGCCGCTGCCGGCCGATCTGGTGCATTTCGTTGCTGGTTGGGACCGCGGACGGTTCCTATGGCATGCCCGGGCCGACGCCATCGTTCTCTCCTCCGAACTGGCGAAACAGCCGGATTTGCGCCACATCCGACCCGGGCAGGACTGGGCTCTTCTGCGCCTGTCCAGCGTGCCGGACGGCCAGCGCCCGGTGCCGCTGGCACCGGCGGAAGCGACCGGCCGTGTCGTCCAAGCGGGCTATAGCCGGGATCGCGCCCATGTGCTCACGGTGGACCGGGACTGTCGCCTGACCCGGGCGGGTCGTGACGGCGTCGCATCCGTGCACGGCTGCAGTGTTACACGCGGCGATTCCGGTTCGCCGTTGCTGACAACCAAGCTGGGTGAACCGGCGGTGGCCGGCATCCTGACCGCCGTCGTTCCGACCGGCGAAGGTTGGGTCGCGCTTGCAGTCACGGCCGCGTCCATCCGCACAGCCTTGAACCGTTTGGCCGATGACCGATAACCACCGGTCGGTCGATGCCTGCAGCAACACGATGGCCGGTATCCCGTTCTGGCTTATCACGCATGCCAACGGTGTCCTGACCCGGATGCCCTGAGAGGGAGGTTGGAGAATGCTGATTGAGCCGTTGCACTGCGCCCGGCGCGCTGGTCACCCCCTTGCGGTCATCCCACTTGCCTTGGCCGTGCTGGTCTGGCTGCCGACCTCGGTCGCCAGGGCCGAACTGGTCCTGTGCAACGAAACCGGCACGAGCCGCAGCGTCGCCATCGGCTATGGCCGAGACGGTACCTGGGTCTCCGAGGGTTGGTGGACCATCCCGGTCGGCGACTGCCAGCGGGTGATCTCGCAAGACCTGTCCAACCGATACTATTATTATCGTGCCACAGACCGAAGTGGCGACTTCGATGGCGAAGGTTACATGTTCTGCACCGACCGACAGGCCTTCACGATCGTCGGCGACGACGACTGTGCCCGGCGCGGCTATCGGCGCGAAAGCTTCCGCAAGATCGACACCGGACCGACGGCCCGCGCCTTTACCGTCACCATGACGGCAGCGGACGGTGCGCAGTCGGCTTCCAAATCCGCGGCAGCGCGGCCCGGCACCCATGGTGAACCGCTCAGCGTCACCGGGATTTTCCGCGGCTGCGGCCGGGTCGACGGCGTTCTGTCGTGTTCTATCGAAGCCGATGGCTGGACCTACGCTGTCGTCGACGACGGTCGCACGCCGAAAAGCCTGCTCCATCGCCTCGATCGTATGCCGATGAACCAGCGGGTCCATCTGCAGGGGGATCTGGTCACCCAGGGAGATGTGACGATCGAGGTGACCGCACGGGCGATCGAGGTCGTCGGCCACACAGGCAATCCGTCGGCCGGCCTGCACACGGCTCTGATCGGCGCTTGGCAAAGCCTGGACGATCCCGCCGGCAGCATCGCGTTCATCGCGGGTGGCGGCTACGAAAGCTACCATGCCGGGGATCTGCTCGAACAAGGCTGGTTCGACGTCGCCGACCGCTGTCCCGGTGGGCCGGTGACCGGGGAAACGGTGTTGGTGACCGGCATACTCGGCGATCCGGAACCGTTATGCTTCGGCATCGACGCCGTCCCGGGCGACCACCTGACGCTGATCGCGCTGCCGCGCGGCAACCTCCTGCGCTACGTCCGCCTGGCGCGCTGAGAGAGGCCGAAATGCAGCGGGACCGCGTGGTGCCGGCCACGCGGTCCGCGGGTCTTCCGTGCTGGCGTTTCGTTTACGAGTTGACGGTGATGCTGTCGATGGAGGTGTTGTCGCT
>JANQJV010000009.1 GCA_028281465.1 Azospirillaceae bacterium
CCCAGCAGCCGGCCGCCAAGATGGCGGCGGTCCAGCCGGCAGGGATGCCGGCGCTCCTCGTTCAGCGCCGAAACCGACCGTGTCGTCAAGGCGGGCCATCGGTATCAGGCGGCTCGAGCGGCAACGAGAACCGAAAACTGGACCCTTCGCCCTGCCGGCTCTCGACCGTAATCTGGCCGCCGTGCCGTTCCACCAGATCCTTGCACAACAGGAGTCCAAGGCCGGTGCCGCGCTCGCCCGATGTACCGATGGCAGAAACCTTGCGGTCGAGCCGGAACAGATTCGCCAGGTCCGCATCGGTAATGCCGACCCCGGTATCCGCTACGGACACCACACACCATCCGGATCTGACGCTGCTGGCCGAAATGGTGACACGCCCATCGCGGTCGGTGAACTTGATCGCATTTGTCACCAGGTTGCGCAAAACCGTGTCGAGCATGTCCCCGTCCGCCCAAACAGCTTGGGACGGCACCGCATTGATCAAGGCAATACCCTTGTTCCGCGCCGCCGAGTCAAGCAGTGCCCGCGTGCGCTCGACCGCCTCGGTCAGATCCAACACCTGCGGCTCGAACTCGACCGCATTCATCTGCAACCGGGACCACTTGAGCAGATTCTCAACCAGGGCATAGAGCTTATTGGCCGTCTCGTTAATGCCAGAAATGAACTCCCGCGCCTCCTGCGGCCCGAAACTGTCGAAGCTATCGTCAAGCAAGCTGGTCAACCCGAGCAGGGCATTGAACGGACTGCGCAGGTCGTGGGCGATGATCGAGAAGAACCGGTCTTTCTGCTGATTCAGCGCCTCCAAATCCCGATTGCGGCCCTCAAGATCGGCCTGATAACGGGCCAAGGCGCGCTCCAGGCTATGGCGTTCCATGGCACCCAAGATCGCCTGACGGATGCGCAACGGATGGATTGTCTCCTTGGCCACATAGTCGTAAGCGCCGAACTTCATGGCCTCCACAGCCAAGGCCTCATCCCCCTGGCCCGTCAACATCACGACCGGACGATGCCCGTCCTTCAACAATTCGAGACCGGTCACGTCGGGAAGCTGGTAGTCCAGCACAATGCAGTCGAATGTCTCGGCCGCAAGCAACGACCGAGCTTCTCGGCCGCTGCCGACCTCGACGATTTCCGCCTCAAGGTCTGCCCGGCGAGTGGCGCGGCAAAATAGGATGCGGTCGACCTCGTCGTCGTCAACCAGCAAGAGGCGCATGCGTTTCCGCTTCCTTTCCGCCGTCACCTGATCAGGCACCGGGCCAACGTGCCGCCAAGGCACGACGACCGAGCCCGTCGTTCATGCAGCAGACAAAAATCTCGGCTTGCATCGAACCGTTCGTGAATGACCCTATGTCGCCGCCGTTGAAGGTAGGGAGACGATCTCCATCCAGTACTCCGTCAAACTACGGATCACACCCACCAATTCCGAAAAAGTCACCGGTTTTGTGACGAAAGAATTCGCCCCCAGGTTATAGGTCTCTAGGAGATCACGTTCCGCTTTCGAAGTCGTCAACACGACCACCGGAATCGTCCGTAGAAGATCGTCCTCCTTGATCTCTTTCAGCGTCGCGCGGCCATCTTTGCCCGGCATGTTGAGATCAAGCAGGATCAAGCCAGGCCACGGATACAGATCGACGTTGGCATAGTCACCCTCCCGGCGCAGATAGCACAGCAACTCGTCGCCGCTGGACACCGACCGAAAGGGATTGCGCAGCCGATTGGCCTGAAACGCTTTACGGGTCAGCAGCACATCAGCCGGATCGTCGTCCGCCATCAGGATGCAGATGGGCTCGTGTTTCTTGTCATCACTCATGGGCGGGTGCGCCTTCCACGTGTTCCAGCGGCAATCGGACCAGGAAGGTTGCCCCTTGGCCCGGCATCCCGCGTGCTTCTATTGTCCCGCCATGGCGCTCGACGATCCGTCGACAAATGGCCAGGCCCATGCCGGTTCCCGGATAGGTACTGCGGCCGTGCAGGCGGCGAAACGGTTTGAAGATTTCTTCGGCATAGGCTGGATCGAATCCGATGCCGGTGTCGTCGATCGCAAGCGTGCAACCTTTCCCCGATGCATCCCTGGCCGCGGTCACATCGATCCGCGCCGATTCATTCGGTTTCCGGTACTTCAGGGCATTGCTCAACAGGTTCTGCAGTAGCTGACGCATCTGGCCCGGATCCGCCATGACGGTCGGCAAGGGCGCGGCCTTGATGTCGGCACGAGCATCCTGAATCGCCAGTTCCAAGTCCTCACGCACCGACGTCAGTAGATCACTCAAGTCGACGGGCTCGAACGGCGCGGCACGGGTGGCGACGCGCGAATACGCAAGCAGGTCATCGATCAGACTGCGCATTCTCCGTCCGGCATCGATGATGTAGTTCAGATACTCACGCCCTTCTTGATCCAATGCTTGGGATTTCTCTTCCAGAATCAGATTGCCGAACGACGTGATCTTGCGCAGCGGTTCCTGCAGGTCATGGGACGCAACATAGGCAAATTGCTCCAGTTCCCGGTTGGACCGACGCAATTCCCGGTCGCGCTCGAGCAGCCGATCCGCCATGGCGTTGAATTCCGTCGCCAGCTCGCCCAACTCGTTGCGCTCCGTCTCCGCCAATCGAACCGAAAGATCGCCTTGCCCGAGCTGGCGCGCGGCCGCCGCCATGCGCTCCACCGGCCGGGCGAGCGTGCGCGCGAAGAAGAGTGCCACCACCATGCCAACCAGGAGCGCACCGACCGCCACCACCAGGAGCGACCAGATCAGTCGGTTCACGCCCCGCAGCACCTCCTGCCGTTCCGCCTGAGCAACGACGCAGAATGCGCGAGCCTCGATCCAGCGATAGGCCGCAATCACGCTGCGACCGTCGTGATCATCTGCCGTGATCACACCACTACCACCCATCAGGCAGCGGGACACCATGTCGGTGTAGTTGGCCCGGCGCAGAACGGCAGGATTGCTGATATGTTTCGGCTGTGTTATGAAGAGCCGGGCGTTGTTGACCACATAGGCTTCGGCCGAGGCAATCAGACCCGACTGACGGCGCACGATGCCGTCCAACGGCTGCAGACCGACCTCGCCCACCAGAACCCCGAGCAGCGACCCGTCCTTGCGCCAAACCGGTTCCGACACCGCCATGATCACGGCATTGCGCGAGAGCGAATAGAACGGATTCTGGATGAACGGTGCGTGTCGCCCTTCGATGAAGTAACGGCGAAAACGCTTGATCTTTCCTTCGTCCAAGGGTTCCGAGCTGGCAAGAACCCGACCACTCTCGGGATGCAGCAGCATGACGGAGGTGAACACCGATGCTGGCGCGACGGTCCACCGACGCAAATCCGCCCGCAATTCGCCGAGCAACCGCTCCTGCGTCGGGGTCGAGGCCTGGCCACGGGCCGGCCAGGGGCCAAGCGCGTCGAAGCGCGACCATGTGGCCAAAACGTCCAGGTGCGTCACCCGCTCGCCGATCCAGCGTTGGATCGCCGCCGCTTTCTCGTCCACCAGGGCCGCCATCTCCGATTGGGCCGAGCGTGTCAAGTCGTCGCGCAGGATGAAATAGGCAATACCGGACAGAAGTCCCAGCAATATGAGGGCAAGCGAAAGAAACACGACAAAGATGCTGGAAACAAAACTGCGTGGCGACAAGATGGTATGCCGCACCGCCGGTCCGGTTCCGCCGGAGTCAACCATGGTATCCGTGCACCGACCGGATCGGACCATCGTCCATGACCGCTTCCACAGCAACTGGAGCCGAAACCTCGCCGCTTTCCACGAGGGTTTGGATGATGTAGGCGAAGACGTCACGGTCGATCCAGCCGACCGGCGCCTCGCCGGTGACGATCAATGGCGTGACGGCCAGCATCCGCTCCCGTTCCATTGCGGCATCGGCCGACGCATCGCGGGCAGCGATCAAGGCCGGTACCAGCCCCGGCTGCTCCAACACATCCTGCAGCCCGAGCAAGCTGGCGCGCAGGAAGGCGCTGACAGCGTCGCGCCGGGTCTCGAGGAACCGATCCGTCGTGAAAATCACCTGGGAATAGGACACCACTCCATACTCATGCGGAAAGATCAGGTTGAGGCGATGCCCGGCCAACTGCAATCGAAGGGCGAGGCCGGAGATGTGCGCCCCCCAAATCGGCACCGATCCAGAGAGAAAAAGCGCGGGGTCAGATGGCAAGGAGACGACATCATAACTCTGGTGATCAATTCCCAAGAATCCCATCATCGTGTGCAGAGTTGAGGCCACATCTCGCGTGACACGGATCGTTTTGCCCACGAAATCGTGTGGCCTTGCAATGCCCGTTTCGTCCAAAGCGAAGAAGACGATCGGGCTGCGTTGGTGCACAGCCGAAACGGCCTTGACCAGCCGCCCGGCCGCGCGGGCTTTGACCAGTTCGTCCGCCGTCGTCAGACCGATGTCGGCCGTACCGTCGGACACCAACGCGATGGTATCGGTGGTGTGATCGCCATGATGCAACGTCACCTGAAGTCCTTCGGCATCGTAATAGCCCCGATCCTCGGCGATGTAGTAGCCGGAGAAAGACCCGGCCGGTTTCCAGTTGAGCTGGAACCGGATCGAGTCTGCCGCACGCCCCTCGACCGCCGACCAAACGCCGAGGGCCACCAGAACCACGGCCACACCACGAAATGATCGCGCGCGCATGGCACTTTCCTCCATATCCGTCGAGTTCCGCCGGCCGAGCGGTGCGGCCCCCGGAGGACCACGGGCGCCGGCCCGCCCATGCGGGCAGACCGACCGACCGGCCGACGTTAGTGACTCAGGCCGCGTCTTTCATCATATTCCGGAGAACATACTGAAGAATGCCACCATTCTTATAATATTCGACCTCATCTAGTGTGTCAATGCGACACAACAACGGCACCGTTTCCGTGTGTCCGTCCACTCGGTGGATGGTCATGGTCAGCGTCATGCGTGGCGTCAGACCAGCGTCGACGCCGATGATATCGAAGCGTTCCGAACCGTCGAGCTTGAAGTCGTGGCGCGTCGTGCCCGTCACAAACTGCAGCGGCAAGACTCCCATGCCAACCAGATTCGACCGATGAATACGCTCGAAGCTTTCGGCGATCACGGCGCGCACACCGAGCAGACGCGTCCCCTTGGCGGCCCAGTCCCGGCTCGATCCGGTACCGTATTCCTTGCCGGCCAAGATCACCAGCGGCACTCCCTCATCCTTGTAGCGCATTGCCGCCGCATAGATCGGCATGCGCTCGCCGCTCGGCATATGCCGCGTCTCCCCGCCCTCAACGCCGGGCACGAGTTCATTTCGGATGCGGATGTTGGCAAAGGTGCCCCGCATCATGACCTCGTGATTGCCGCGCCGGGCCCCGTAGGAATTGAAATCGGACGGACGCACCTGGTAACCGAGCAAATAATCGCCGGCGGGGCTTTCTTTCTTGATCGATCCGGCTGGCGAGATGTGGTCGGTCGTGACGCTGTCGCCAAGCACCACCAACGGCCGGGCGCCAACGACATCCTCGACCGCCTGCGGCTCGCGCGGCATGTTCTGGAACAGCGGGGGCAGCTTGACGTAGGTTGACCCGTCCTGCCAGTGATAGGTCAAGCCGTCCGCCGTTTCGATGGTCCGCCACGGCGGCGGCCCCTCGAACACATTGGCGTATCGCTGCCGAAACATCTCCGGAGTCAACGCCTGCAGCATCGTGTCTTGGATCTCGCGGCTGCTCGGCCAGATGTCGCGCAGATACACCGGCTGACCGTCGCTGCCCAGGCCCAAGGCCTCGCGCGTGATGTCCAGGCACATGGTGCCCGCCACGGCATAAGCGACGCACAACGGCGGCGATGCCAAGTAGTTGGCGCGCACATGCGGATTGACCCGACCTTCGAAGTTGCGGTTGCCCGACAGCACCGAACAGGCGACGAGGTCGCCCTCCTCAATCGCCCGGGCAATCGGCTCCGGCAATGGCCCCGAGTTGCCGATACAGGTGGTGCAACCGTAGCCCACCAGATTGAAGCCGAGGGCGTCCAGGTCCTCCTGCAGACCGGTGGCGTTCAGGTAGTCGGTCACGACCTGCGACCCCGGCGCAAGCGAGGTCTTGACCCAGGATTTGCTAACCAGCCCGCGCTGCCGCGCCTTGCGGGCAACCAAACCAGCCGCGATCAGGACGCTCGGGTTGGATGTGTTGGTGCAGGACGTGATCGCGGCGATCACCACGTCACCATGGCCGAGTGAGACATCGCTGCCCGAGACCGGAACGGTCTTGGCCCTGTCGGCCGCCGCAACCTTGAAGCCATCATCCAGTTCCCGTCCGAAGGCGACCGCGGCATCGGTGAGCGCCACACGATCCTGCGGCCGTTTCGGACCGGCCAGCGACGGCACCACGGTCGCCAGGTCCAGTTCAAGCGTGTCGGTGAAAACCGGTTCCGGCGACTCGGCATCACGCCACAGGCCTTGCGATCGGGCATAGGCCTCGACCAGGGCGACCCGGTCAGCGTCCCGCCCCGTGAACGACAAATACTTGATTGTTTCGCTATCGATTGGAAATATGCCACAGGTCGCCCCATATTCCGGCGCCATGTTGCCGATGGTCGCCCGGTCGGCCAGGCTTAGGTGATCGAGACCCGGACCAAAGAACTCCACGAATTTGCCGACCACGCCCCGCCTGCGCAGCATCTGAGTAACCGTCAACACCAGATCGGTGGCGGTCGCCCCTTCGGGCAAACGCCCAACCATGCGGAAGCCGATCACTTCCGGAATGACCATGGAAATCGGCTGCCCGAGCATGGCCGCTTCCGCCTCGATGCCACCGACGCCCCAACCGAGCACGCCCAGACCATTGATCATGGTGGTGTGACTGTCGGTGCCGACCAGGGTGTCGGGGTAAGCCAGGACCGCGCCGTTGGCCTGGTCGGTATCAATCCACACCGCTTGGGCCAGATATTCCAGGTTGACCTGGTGGCAGATGCCGGTGCCCGGCGGTACGACACGGAAATTGTCGAACGCCTTCTGACCCCAGCGCAGAAACGCGTAGCGTTCCCGGTTGCGCTGGAACTCGAGGTCGACATTGCGCTGAAAGGCGCCCGGCGTGCCATATTCATCGACCATCACGGAATGGTCGATGACCAGATCCACCGCGGTCAACGGATTGATCTTCTTCGGATCACCACCGAGATGCTGCATGGCCTCGCGCATGGCGGCGAGGTCGGCCACCGCGGGCACGCCGGTAAAGTCCTGCATCAGCACGCGCGCCGGACGATAGGCGATTTCCCGCGTGCTCGATCGGCTTTCCAGCCAAGCTGCAATCGCCTTGATGTCGTCGACCACCACCGTGCGGCCGTCTTCGTACCGCAGCAGGTTCTCCAGGAGAATTTTTAGAGAGAACGGCAGCCGGGACAGGTCGCCTAGCTGCGTTTCGGCGGTCTTCAAACTGAAGTAGTCGTAACTCCTGCCGGCGGCGCGCAGACTGGCGCGCGTCCTCAGGCTGTCGTGTCCGGTAAACGTGGTCACCTCGTCCTCCATACCCAAAGCCCGGCGGCCGCACGGGCCGGCGGCGCCAGTGCGCTCCCTTGGCGCATGCTGAGAAAGTGGCGCAACCTACCAGATCGCGCCATGGTCTCCAACGCGCTTGGGTCAGACCCGAGTGCCGTCACGATCCGCCTGCAAGCCGTCGACGATGGCCAGAACCGCCGACTCCGACAAGCCCAGTCCGCGCACGATCTCGATCAGCCGGCTCCGTTCGGCCGCGTCCACCACGCCGTCGGCACGCAGCACGAGATAAGCGGCGCGCACCACCTGCGCCTTATCCTCGGCGCTGAGCGCCGGTTCGAGCCGGGCCAAAGCGGCCTGCACGCCGATGCCCTGACGCTGCATGGCCGCCGCCAAGGCCAACACCAGGTCGGGTTCCAGCGTGCCACCGGTCAGGCGGTGATAGACCATGCCAATGGTCGCCACTTCGTCCGCCACCACCCTGCCGTCAGCCAAGGCCATGCCGATCATGGCTTCCACCATGGCTCGAACCGGGACCGGATGCACCTCCGGTCCATCCTGTCGGCGGCCGCGCCGCCACGCCGTAAGCATCGACCATAGCCCACTGCTCATCTGCACCAGGCCCAGCCCAACCGCGCCGTAGGCCAGCCAAAGCAGCGACCACCCGGGCTCGTCCGCATGGTGCACCGCAATCGCCACGCCCCCAGCCGCGGCAGCCAGAGCCCCCAAACCCACCCATGCCAAGCCAACGCTCACCGCCCACCCCCGCTCTCCGGTTCATCCGTCCGCCCCCGTCTATCAGCCGGCACGGGCGGCGACCAGCCGTCACGGACGCCGCGGTGCCACGCGCGGGCGAATTCCCCAGCGGCATCGGTTTTTGCTAAAGTCCATTGGTTTGGGACGCCGTGACACCCCATAGCACTGATCACCAATTCAAGGAGGTTGCCGTGCCACGAAGTGCCCGCATCGTTGGTTGGATCACCGGTCTGTTGTGCCTTGTCCTGGTCGTCAGGGTCGGCGCCGCGTCGGACCTTGGCGGCGCTGGCAGCGGATTGTGGCTTCTGTCTTACGACGCGGTACCATCCGCACAGGTCGATCTCCCCGAATTTCACACAGCGGCCTACGCCGATGTGGCACGGTTCTCCGAGCAGGTGGTCGACGTGCTGTTGGCTTCTGTGGCCACCGCTGCCGGCATCGACCCGGCCCGACTGGCCACCGAAGTCAGCCCGGGCGGCTACGCAGGCAACACCACGGCGAGCGCCCAATCCGAACTTTCGGGAACCGGACCGGATGCGGAACTTCTCGCGGCCGCCATCGGTTTCGTCTTCCGTCAGTATTGGATCATGGTGTCGGACTTCGGCAATCCGGCGGGCAACGCCGGCTATGCCGCCGCGCACTTTCCCTCCGGCCGTCTGAGCCCGCGACTGGCCGATCGCTTCTATCAGCACGCCGCCGGTGTCCATGACGCGCTGGGCATCGGATTCAGCGCGTTCGGCGACGTCATGTTCTTCATCAATTTACGGGATGACGATGGACGCCCGCACAGCGGCCTCGAGGACGCCGTGTTCGTCAACACCCTGGCCACCGCAGCGTCCCTGTTCGAGGATATCGACGTCACCGTCGGAGCCGGTGGCACGGCGGACGTGCGCGCCGTGTCCAACGATTGGCGTACCGATCCCCACGGTGGTGCCTATATTCAACGTCTGCGAACGGTCGACTCCGTATCGCTGCCCGAACTGGCCCTGCTGCAACGACGGCACACCCGCTTGGTGGAAGCCGCTGCCGATCGGTACGGCTGGCGGTGACGGCCGTGCGACCTTGCTGACGCCTCCACCCGTTTGCATGTCCCGTGCCTTGGCTACCGAAAACCTGCTGGTTCACCACTCCCGCTATCCAGGTGATTGCGATGCCCTGCCGATCAACGCCCCACACCATCTTCGCCATCGCGCGACTCGCCCTTGCCGCCCTCGTCCTGGCGGCGGGGACGGCCGTCGCCGCCGACATCCGTCCGGCCGTGATCTATGCCGTCGGACAGAAATTCGACAAAAGCTTCAACGAAGGCGCTTACACTGGTGCCGAACGTTTCGCTGCCGAAACCGGAACCGTCTACCGTGAGTTCCAACCACAGAACCCGGCCGAATTCACCCGTGCGGTGCGCCTGCTGGTGCGCCATGGTGTCACCGACATCGTCGCGGTCGGCTACTACTACGCGACACCGCTCGCCCAGCTCGCCCCCCGGTATCCGGATGTTCGCTTTACCCTCGTGGATGCGACGGTCGCCGATCAACCCAATGTTCGTTCCATCGTTTATCGGGAACAGGAAGGAGCGTTTCTGATCGGCATGCTGGCGGCCATGGCCTCGACCACTGGGACTATCGGCTTCGTCGGCGCGCTCGACATTCCGCTGGTGCGTCGCTTTGTTTCTGGGTATCGGCAGGGTGCCGGCCACGTCCGACCGGACACCTCCGTTATCGTCAACTTCGTCGGTACCACACCGGCCGCGTTCAATGACCCGACTCGAGCCGGCGAAGTGGCGCGCAGTCAGATCGAGCGTGGTGCCGACGTCGTGTTCGCCGGCGCCGGTGCGTCAAACTTCGGGGTGTTCCAGACCGCCGTCGACCTCGGCATCTATGCCATCGGCCTGGACGCCAATCAGAATTATCTGCATCCCGGAACCATCTTGACATCCCAACTGAAGCGGGTCGACCAGGTGGTGTTCGACACCTTCCGGGAAGCCGCCAGTGGCACGTGGAACGGCGGCGTGCGGTCCCTCGGACTGGCCGAGCAGGGAGTCGATTATGCCGTGGACGAACACAACGCGGCGCTCATAACGGAAGAGATGAGTCGCCGTGTCGAAAGCGCCCGCCAGGGCATCATCGATGGCACGATCCGTGTGAGCCTACCCTGAGACGACCGATCCAGCGCGTCGGCCAACGCCATGACCCCGTTGTCGGCCATGGCTCATGTGGGCCATGGCCCAGTGTGGTTCGGGCGGTGTGGTTCGGGCGGTGTGGTGCGGGCGGCGGGGGTCGAACCCGCACTCCCAAAAGGGAACCGGATTTTAAGTCCGGTGCGTCTGCCATTCCGCCACGCCCGCGCACCCTTGATCGGCCAAAACGACAGCCGCGACAGCGGCCGGCTGGTCTGCCGCTTCGAGCATGACGCCCAAGACGACGCTGTCAAGGGGGACTGTCAAGGGAGGGGTGCCACAAGGGAGCGGCCGCTCGCCGACGCCACCCCGGGAAGCCAAATCGATCATGCCGCCGAGGACCGCGGAGCGCCAATCGAGCGGTCGAGCCAAGCGAGAATGCGGTCGGCCACGTCCCGCCAGCGCGGCTCCAACATCATGGCATGAGCAATACCGGGTACCATTTCGACGTCGGTATGATAATATCGGGCCGTCTCGCGTGCGGCCAGGGCATCGACCAGACGATCCTTCTCGGCCGCCACCACCCGCACGGGAAAGCCCAGGCGCTTGGGAAAGAAAGGCAGTGGCTGCCACATGATATCGGTGACAATGCGCTTCGACTCCGGCTGCCAACGGTCGAAGTATGCACGGATCGCCGCTTGCGGCATGTCGTCGGAGTAGAGCATCTCGCTGACCGTTTCGAACGCACCAGGCGCTTGATCGAACAAGCTTTGAACCAGGGTTACGCGCTGCAGGAAGAATGGTTCGATGAGCCCCATGCGCCACGCCACGGGTCCTAGGCCGCTGGGTGGGACCGACGCCATCAGCACAGCCCCCGGCACCTTCTGCGACTGGATGAACTTCTGCACCACCAAGCCGCCGAGGGAATGTCCGATGAGAACCGGCCGCGGCGTGATGCGGGCCGCAACATCGGCCAGATCGCGGACATAGTCCGACAGGCCCAGCCAGTTAAGATCCTCTCGACGGTGGCTGCCGCCATGCCCACTGAGGCTCAAGGCGTAGGCAGCATAGCCCTGCGACGCGAAATACGGCAGGAAATGCTCCTGCCAAACCCAGGCGCCACAGTTGGTGCCATGGACGAACAACACCGGCAGCCGGCCGGTCGGTTCAGCCGGTTGACACTGAAGAACCTCGAGCGACATGGGGACTCCGGATTGATCTGCGACGCGGGACGATGCCGACCGAACGAGACCTGAGCGACGTTCGTCAAGATTGCATCGACGGCGGATCAGGGAAAGTCGGGCGGCGGAGAGCCCACCCGGATTCGAGACGCTGTGTTCCTGGGGTCACCGAAGGAGGTGTCGCCGTGCTTGACCTTGACCCGGACAGTGGGTCATGCGGACGGCCTCGTGACGGTTTGTCGCCGAGGCGCGCCATGACGCAAGACCAAATTCCGTGCCAGGCCCGTCCGGCGCGGCGCCGGTGGGCTCTCTTGGCCAGCGGGCTGGTTCTGGTCGCGCTTCAGGCGTGGCCGGATACCACCGCCGCAGAGCTGCCAGCGGTCTGGCCCGACCCGGCCGCACTGACCGGTGTCGACGGTCGGGAGGTGCGGTTTGCCAGCCACAGTCCATTCACTCTGGCCGATGTCGGCACCGACGCGGATCGACCAACGACCGCCCAAGGCTGGCTGTTCCTGCCTCAACCCGCAACCCATGGCACCCGACCCGTCCCTGGCGTGGTGCTGCTGCACGGTTCCGCCGGTGTTCTGGAAGCGCGGGAACTGACCTATGGCCGACAATTCGCGACCATGGGCATGGCCGCCCTGGTGATCGACGCGTTCGCGGCCCGACGCGACCGGGCCCGCCGATTCATCGATCGGCTGATGCGGATCACTGAATCCATGGTCCTGGCGGACGCCTTCGCCGGCCTCGCCTTCCTCGACCGACATCCTCGGGTCGATGCCAGCCGGGTAGCGCTGATCGGCTTCTCCTACGGCGGCATCGCCACGCTCTTGGCCGCCCATGCCCAGGTGGCTGAAGCGTTGGCCTCCGCGGGTCGCCGGTTCGCGGCCCATATCGCCTTCTATGGGCCCTGCATCGCACAGTTCGACGATGGCCGCGGCACCGGAGCGCCCGTGCTGATGCTTTACGGAACGGGCGACGCCATCGTCGATCCGGACCGATGCGCCGAGATCGAGCGGTCCCTTGAAGCCGGCGGATCCCCCGTCACGCGCGTCGCCTTTGACGGCGCCTATCACCAGTGGGACGGCCGATTTCCTGGCCCGCGATCGATCGGGCGCAACCTGGCGCCATGCCGCTTCCGCGTCGGGACCGATGGACGCGTACACGATGGGCGCACGGGGTTGCCCATGGCCGGTCCATTCACACGCAAACTGATTCTGTGGCTTTGCTCGGACAGCGACGGCTATCTGATCGGGCGCGACGATGCGATCCGGGCCCAATCGAATCGGGTCGTGGCGGATTTTCTCAATCCCGTCTTCCGACAGCTCCGGTAGTCTGGCTTGATCGAACCGATATTGGGGGAGAGTGAGGGGCATGCGCCTCAAGATCCTGGGTATCGTCGCCGCGGCCATCGGGCTGCTACCGATCGTCGTGCTCGCGCTGGCCGAGCTTTGGTTGACCGAAGCGCGCCTGCGTCGCCTTGTCGTCGACCAGGTGCGCATGACCACCGGGCGAGAGCTCCGTATCTCCGGCCCACTCGACGTGGATGTGTTGCCCGCACCCCGAATCCTGGTCGGCGACGTCGGCTTCGCCAATGCCACGTGGGCCAGTACCCCGGACATGCTGCGTCTGGAGCGGCTGGAACTGGCGGTCGACTGGTTCGACTTGCTGATGGGCCGAATCGATGTGCACCGCCTGGTGTTGGTGCGGCCCGAAGTGTTCCTGGAAATCGACGAGACGGGACGGAGCAATTGGTCCCTGCCACCAAACCGACCGGACGCCGCTCCGGATTCGCCGACACCAGACGGCAGCAGCGGCGCACCGCCTGCCCTCGTGTTCGACAACCTGCGGCTCGAAAACGGCGTTGTCCGCTTCCTCGACGCACGCACCGGCCGTCGCGACGAGCTGCGCATCCAACATGTGGTTGGGCTGATGGCGAGCGACGACAGCCCAATCGACCTGTTCGCTGCGCTGATCTACGATGACATTCCGATTTCGATCACCGGCCACGTGGGCAATCTGCCCGATATCCTGGCCGATCAGACGGTTCCAGTCGACCTGGAGATCACCACGGCCGGTGCCACACTGACCGCCGACGGCATCGTCACAGCACCCCGGCAAGGCCGCGGACTGGCCCTCACGCTCACGCTCTCCGGTAAACAGACCGGTGGTTTGGCCGCCTTGGCCCGGGCCGCCGTGGAGCGGCCGGTTTCGATTCCGGCTCTCGGACCCTATCGGCTCACCCTGCACGTCGACGGCGACGCCGCCGCGCCAGGACTGAGCAGCCTCGACGTGGCCATCGGCGACACCGACCGAGTCGCTCTGGCCCTGGCCGGTAGCGTCGGCACCCTCTGGCCGGTCGACGGGGTCGACATCGCCCTGTCGGTGACACTGGCCGACCCAGCACCTCTGACGGCGCTGAACCTGCCCCTCCCGCCGACGCTGCCGCCGACGCAGGTGACCGGCCGTGTGATTGGCGCCGACGGCAGTTTTGGTCTCGAATCCCTCGACCTGTCGGTCGGACGCAGTCGCGTGCAAGGAGCGATCAGTGTTGCGCCGGCGGAACGACCGATCCGAGTCGTCGCACATCTGACCGCCCCACTCCTGGATCTGGTCGACGTCGTACCCGCAGCCGGCTCCGCATCCTCCGGCGGGCGGGCGGCGACCGACCCGGCGGCAACACCGGACGATGCCACGCTGCAAACCGCCGGATCGAACGGCCAACGGCTGGTGCCCGACACACCGTTACCGTTGAACGCACTGCGCAGAATCAGCGCCGACATTCATCTGAAAGCCGACCGGATCGTCGCCAACCGTCTGGATATTGGCAATGCCGAGCTCCGGGCGTTCCTGAAACGCGGCGTCTTCCACGTCACCCAGGCCAGCGGCAGCGTGGCCGGCGGCCGGTTGGACGGGTCGCTGACCGTTGACGCCCGGCAGGGCGACCGGGCCTCGTTGCACACCGGTCTGTCCATCGACGGCATCGAACTCGGCTCCGTGCTGCGCGATGCCGGCGCCGACGACACGGTTGAAGGCGCGCCCATCGACGTCGAGTTGCATTTGGCCGGGGCCGGCGCCACGCTGCGCGATCTGGTGACCGACCTGACCGGCGACGTGCTGGTCACCCTTGGTGACGGCCGCATCCAGAACACGTACTTAGATCTGATCGGTGGCGACCTGCTGAACGGAGTCGTCAGCTTTCTCAACCCATTCGACGAAAGCCACAGCCATTCCGTGTTGCGCTGCGGCGTAGGGGCCTTCGTGATCCAGGACGGCAAGTTGCAGATCGACCGCAGCGTCGCCGTGGAGACGGAGAAGACCAGCGTGGTGATCGGCGGCGAAGTCGACCTGGATACGGAGACCTTGGACATCGCCGTGCGCACGCAGTCGCAGGGTGGATTCTCCGTCAGTGCCGGCCTGCTGGCGCGGTTGATCCGGCTAGAGGGCACCTTGAGCGCGCCCAATGTCGGCATCGACACCTACGGCATGGCCAGGGCGGCGGCGTCCATTGCCGCGGCGGTGGCGACCAGCGGTGCCTCGCTGCTGGCTGAAGCGGTCTGGGAGCGCATGACCCAGGATCCATCGCCATGTCACACCGCCCTGGTTCGGGCCAAACAGCGACGCAACGGGACTCTGGGGTCGGATTAGGGCCTCCATGGACAGAGACCGTCACGCCACTGAATCGGCGCCGCAGACTACTCCACGAGGCTCATCCAGCGTGTGCGGTGAATGTCTTCCACATTGTCGACGAAGCCCTGGACCGACTGCGCCACCAGGTTCTGCGAGGTATAGAAGAAGATCGGAACGTACGGCATATCGTTCAACAGATGCGCTTCGGCCCTTTGCAACAGGCCGGCCCGCGCGGTCGGATCGGTGGCGGCCGCAGCCTCGTCCATGAGCAGGTCGAAACGCGCATTGCTGTAGCCCGCATAGTTTATACCGCCAGTCGCCGATTCGCCGAGCAAGAGGAAATTCTGCGCGTCATTGTAGTCGGCGCTCCATCCGGCACGACCCGCTTGGAAATCTCCAGACTGCAACGCGGTGTAGTGGACCACCGGCTCGGCCTGCGTGAGCGTCACCTCGGCACCCAGACGCTCCTTCCACAGGGCGGCGGCGGCCACCGCGATCTCCTTATGTCCGGTCCCGCTGTTGTACCGCAGATCGAAGGTCAGCGGACGATCCGGCCCATAACCAGCCAACTGCAACAGCAAACGGGCCCGCCGAATGCGCCGCTCCACGGGCCAATGATGGAAGTCAATCAAGGCCGGCTCATACGCGCGGGTGCCCGGCGGCACAAAGCTGTAAGCAGGTGGCTCGCCGATACCGCGCAAATCCTCAGTGATCATACGCCGATCCAGGGTCATGGACAGGGCCCGACGCACGTCGGGGTGATCGAACGGAGCCTGACGCGTGTTGAGGGCGTAGTAATACACACCCAGAAACGGCGTTACCCGGGTTTCCGCGGCAAGGTTCTGTCTCAGCCAGTCGTATTGGCGCGGTGGGAAATTGGGATAGATGTGCACGTCGCCAGCCCGGAATCGCTTCACGCCCTCCGCCGCATCCTCAATCGTGTGAAAAACCACTCGATCGATCACGATGTCGGCCTGCGCGTAGTGATGCGGGTTGCGCACCAGCGCTATGCGGCCCTGCGGCCGCCAGGTGTCCAGCCGATACGGTCCGTTGGACACCATGATGCCCGGTGTCGACCAGTCGGCACCATGCGCCTCGACCACGGCGCGCGGCACCGGAAACGCCGTGGTGTGCTTGAGTTGGGTGAGAAAATGCGGCGTCGGATGGTTGAGGATGATCAGAAGGGTCGTGTCGTCGAGCGCGATCACACCGAGCCGGTCGGCGTCCGGACTGGCACCAGTGTTGACGTCGCGCGCACCGGAGATGGGGAACAGGAGCGAGGCATAGGGAGCCGCCGTCGCCGGGTCCAACAAACGCTTGAAGGCGAACTCGAAGTCGAACGCCGTCACCGGTTCGCCGTTGGACCACCGAGCATCGTTGCGCAGGTAGAACGTGTACACGCGGCGATCGCCACTGATATCCCACCGCGCCGCCTGGCCGGGAATTGGTTCGCCCGCGGCATTCTCCGTCAACAGGCCTTCGAACAGGTCGCCGACGATGTGGTTCTCCCAGGCACCGGTGATCAGAGCCGGATCGAGCGACGCCGGTTCGCCCAGACTGCCGCGATGCAGCACGGTCTCGGCCACCGCTCCGTCCACCGCGGCTGACCACACTGCCAACCAGCCGGTCAACACGGCAGCAAACCGCCATCCGTTCGCCTGCGCCCCGATCATGCCCCATCCCCCGTCTTTCGTCCGCGAGCCCGACCTAATCCGATCGGTCACCTGCGTGACAAGGCCTTTGCAGCCATGCCCACCCATGCTGGCAAAACCGGTCGACTTCGCCGGCCGTGACGCCTACGCAGGCTCTGGTCCCGACTCCGGCCCACCCCGTCACCCGCGCGCGCCAAGCCATGCCCCTCCGCCTGACCGTCACAACCCTTCCGGTGCTTGCGGCCGCTACGATCGCGGCCTTGGTCGCCACGCTGCAGCCGCTCGATCCCCCCGCCGCCAACGGTGCGCTTGGCATCGGTCTGATCTGCCTGACCTGCTGGGCGACCGGCGTCATCCCCGAACATCTGACGGCGCTGATCTTCTTCACGTTGGTCACGCTGACTGCCACGGCCACACCGGACGTGGCATTTGCGGGATTTCTCTCATCCGCCCTGTGGATGGTCTTCACCGGGCTGGTGCTCGGCGTGGCCATCGAGCACAGCGGGCTGGGCGGACGAATCGCGGACGGCATGGCCGGCATGGCCGGTACGTCCTACGCTGGCGTCATCGCCGGTGTGATCGCCTTTGCGATTCTGCTGTCCTTCGTCATGCCGGCGGCCATGGGTCGGGTCATTCTGATGATCCCGATTCTGACCGCCTTGGCCGGGCGCCTGGGCTTCGCAGCGGGCACCCGCGGGCGGACGGGCATCGTGTTCGCCTTTTCCTTCGGCACCTTCCTGCCCGCCTTCGGCATCCTGCCGTCCAACGTGCCCAACATGGTGTTATCGGGCGCGGCCGAGTCGCTGTACGGCACACCGCCGACCTACGGCGAGTATCTCCTCCTGCATTTTCCCGTGCTCGGACTGGCCAAGGCCGTTTTGTTGTGGGCGGTTGTCACATGGCTCTATGCCGAACCGGCGCGGCATCGGCCCGAGCCAACAAATACAAAGCCATTTTCGGCTACGGAATGGAAACTCGCGGCACTCCTTGCCCTCGGCTTGGGGCTTTGGGTGACCGATTTTCTTCACCACATTTCCCCCGCCTGGATCGGTCTGGCCATGGTGGTGATCTGCCTGTTTCCTCGGTCCGGATTGGTCCCCGAGGATACGTTCCGAAACCGGATCAATTTCGCACCGATGTTCTACGTGGCCGGGATCATCAGCCTGGGCAGCTTGATCAGCCAATCCGGCCTGGGGTCGCTGATGGCCGGTTTCGCGCTCGATACCCTGCCGCTGGCACCCGGTCAGCCCGCCACCACCTACGCCACCCTAGGGGGCGTCAGCATCTTGTTGGGACTGGTGACCACCTTGCCCGGTATCCCGGCCGTGATGACCCCGCTGGCCGACGACATCGCGACCGCCAGTGGTCTCTCGCTGGCGGCCGTGCTGATGACACAGGTGATCGGCTTCTCCACCGTGGTGCTGCCCTACCAGTCGCCACCGCTCACGGTGGCGACCCGTCTCGCCGGCGAATCCCTCGCCGAGGCGGCCAAGGTCAGCCTGTGGACGTCCGCTCTCACCGTTGTGCTGCTGCTGCCGCTGAACTTCCTATGGTGGCGCCTGCTTGGGTGGGTGTGATGGCGGGAGCGCCTGAACCACTCAGTCCATTTTGCCGTGGCAATGTTTGTATTTCTTACCAGAGCCGCACGGACAGGCCGCGTTCCGCTGCACCTTGCCCCAGGTCGCTGGATCATTCGGGTCGACACCATGCGGTGACGGTGCGTTGGTCATCACGGTGGCGACCCGCCGGCGCGCCTGCCCGGCCGCCGCGGGCCGGCTGCCACGCGGCAACGGCACGCCGTCCGTGCCGGTGGCCGGAAGCGCGTCGGGTTCCGCACCGAGCATCATGCTTGGATCGTAGCGGCTTTCCTGCATCTGCGCCGCGGGCCGGCGACCGAACACCACGGCTGGCACGTCGGCCGCCTCGGGCACGCGGATTTCGATATGCATCAACACCTGCGTCAGCGTCTCGCGCAGGGTGGTCAGCATGGTCTCGAACAGCTCGAAGGCTTCGCGCTTGTACTCGTTGAGTGGATCGCGTTGCGCGTAGGCGCGCAGATTGATGCCTTGGCGCAGGTGGTCGAGCTGCAGCAGGTGATCCTTCCAGGACTGGTCGAGCAACTGCAACAAGAGGCTCTTCTCAGCCATGCGCATCACTTCAGGACCGAAATTGGCCGCTTTCTCCGCCATACGCCGATCGGCCGCCTCCCGCACGCGCTGCTCGATCGCCTCTTCGGCAATACCCTCTTCCTTACCCCAGTCGACCAGAGGCAGGTCGAGGCCGAAGACCCGCCGCACCTCCTCGTGCAACGTGGCCATGTCCCACTGCTCGGCGTAAGCATTGGACGGAATACACCGGCGCACCATGTCGCCGAGGACCTCGTGGCGCATGCCGGCCACCGTATCTGACACGTCATGGGCCGCCATGATCTCCCGGCGCTGTTCGTAGATGACCTTGCGCTGGTCGTTCATGACGTTGTCGAACTTGAGCAGGTTCTTGCGGATCTCGAAGTTGTGCGCTTCGACCTTCTGCTGTGCCTTTTCCAACGCCTTATTGATCCAGGGATGAACAATCGCCTCCCCTTCTTCCAGACCCAGGCGCTGCAGCATGCCGTCAATGCGTTCGGAGCCGAAAATGCGCATCAGATCGTCTTCCAGGGACAGGAAGAATTTGGACGCCCCCGGGTCACCTTGGCGACCAGACCGGCCACGCAACTGGTTGTCGATGCGACGAGCCTCGTGACGTTCCGTTCCGATCACGTAAAGACCGCCGGCTTCCAGGACGACCGCCTTTTCCTGTGCCACCTCGGCGCGGATCTTTGCTTCCTTCTCCGCGCGTTTGCCAGCGTCGGCAATCGGAGACGCCTCGTTCTTGAGGCGCATCTCCAAATTGCCGCCAAGTTGAATGTCGGTGCCACGGCCGGCCATGTTGGTGGCGATGGTGACCCCGCCGGGCCGACCGGCCTGGGCGATGATCAACGCTTCCTGCTCGTGATACCGGGCATTCAAAACGCTATGTGGAATTTTTCGCTTCTTCAACAATGCTGCCAAACGTTCGGACTTTTCGATCGATACGGTGCCCACCAGAACCGGCTGCTTGCGCTCTCGGCACTCGGCGATCAGCTCCAGGATGGCGTTCTCCTTTTCGTAGGCACGCCGATACACTTCGTCGTCGTGGTCGGCGCGGGTTACGGCGACGTTGGTCGGAATCTCGACGACGTCGAGACCGTAGATCTCCATAAACTCCGTGGATTCGGTCAGCGCGGTGCCGGTCATACCCGACAATTTCGGATACAGCCGGAAGTAATTCTGGAAGGTGATCGACGCCAGAGTCTGATTTTCGCGCTGGATGCTCACCCGTTCCTTGGCTTCTAGCGCCTGGTGCAGACCCTCGGAGTAGCGCCGGCCTTCCATCATACGGCCGGTGAACTCATCGATGATGACGACCTTATTTTCCTTGACGATGTAGTCCTTGTCACGCGTGAACAAAGTATGGGCGCGCAAGGCCTGGTTGACGTGGTGCACCAGGGCGACGTTTTGGATGTCATAGAGGTTGCCGCTCTTGAGCAGTCCGGTCTCGCCGAGCCATCCCTCCATCTTCTCGGTACCGGTCTCGGTCAGCGATACGGCGCGGTGTTTTTCTTCCTTCTCATAGTCTTCCGCCTCCAGTCGCGGGATCAGCTTGTCCACAGCCGTGTAGAGCTCCGAGGAATCCTGTGCCGGTCCCGAAATGATCAACGGTGTCCGTGCCTCATCGATCAGGATCGAATCCACCTCATCGACGATGGCGAAATTGAACGTGCGCTGCACCATGTCATCGAGACGAAACTTCATGTTGTCGCGCAAGTAGTCGAAACCGAACTCGTTGTTGGTGCCATAGACCACATCCGAGGCGTAGGCGGCCCGCCGCTCCGCATCGTCCAGGCCGGGCACGATGCACCCAACGGTCAAGCCAAGAAACTCGTAAATCTGCCCCATCCATGCGGCATCGCGCTTGGCCAGATAATCGTTGACGGTGACGATGTGGCAGCCCTTGCCCTGCAACGCGTTAAGATAGACCGGCAAGGTGGCAACCAAGGTCTTGCCTTCGCCGGTCTTCATCTCGGCGATGTTGCCCTGGTGTAAAACCATACCACCCATGAGCTGCACATCGAAGTGGCGCTGGCCTAGGGTGCGTTTGGCGGCCTCGCGCACCGTGGCAAAGGCCTCTGGCAACACGGCGTCCAGGCTTTCGCCGTTATCGAGTCGGTCGCGCAACCACTGTGTCCGTGCCTTCAGCGCGTCGTCTGAGAGGGTTTCCACACCTGGTTCCAGCGCATTGATCGCATCCACCGTTTTCTGCAGCGTCTTGAGAACGCGATCGTTTCGTGAGCCAAGAATTTTGCGGGCAATGGCGCCGAACATGGAGACCTCAAAGTATGATGGGGAGCCGGGTCGTCAAAACCGCTGTGACATGGGACCGTCGGGCCCCCCTGTCAACGAACGCCGGAGCGGCCCGCAGCCATCCGCGGGCGTGTCGGCGATCAGCCAGGGGTGTGGAGGCGCGAGCATAGCGGAGTACCACCAAGATGCAACGCCACGCCGTCATAGCGGCGCGAACCGATCAAACAAAACCCCGCCATGCCGGGGCCAGCGCCCGGCGACAAACGATCTACCGTGGAGTCACACCTCAAAATCCATCCTCCGGCATGACCATGACCGGCTTTGCACCGGCGAAAATCGTGAGGGCGAGTGCCTGGGCCTGCGGCAACAGCTTTGTCATGTAGAACCGGGCCGTGTGCAGCTTGGCTTGAAAGAACGCCTCGTCTCCTGTGCCAGCGGCCAAATGCGCCTGAGCGGCCTTTGCCATGCGCAGCCACATGGCCCCCATGGCAACCAAACCGAACAGGCGCAGGTAGTCGGTCGCCGCGGCCCCGGCCTCGTTCGGGTCGGCCAGACCGCGCGAGCCGATATGCAGGCTCGCCTGCTGCAGCCGGCCGAACGCTTTTGCCAGCGGCCCTGCCAACACGTCCAGGGCCGGTTCGCGGCCGGCTGCTTCCAACTCTTCGGCAACCGGATGGAAGAAGCGGCGCAGAAGCCGACCGGTGTCTTCGGCCATTTTGCGACCGACCAGGTCGAGCGCCTGGATGCCATTGGCACCTTCGTAGATCTGCGCGATCCGGACATCGCGCACATATTGCTCCAGACCGTTGCCGCGGACGTAGCCGTGGCCGCCCCAAACCTGCACGGCCAGGTTGGCAACCTCGCTGCCCAGATCGGTGAGCACGGCCTTGACCACAGGCGTGAGCAGCGACACCAAGTCCCCAGCTTCGCGCCGCTGCCCGGCATCGGGGTGGCACACGTGCCGGTCGAGGCTGAGGCCGACCCAGAATGCCAAGGCCCGCGCGCCTTCCGTATACGCCTTCATGGTCAGCAGCATGCGCCGCACGTCAGGATGCACGATGAGCGGATCCGCCGCCCGGTCCAGGTCCGCAGCCCCTGTCAGCGCCCGCCCTTGCAGACGTTCGCGGGCGTAGGCTCGGGCGTTTTGATACGCCACCTCGGCGATGCCCAACCCCTGCACACCCACGGCGAGCCGGGCCGCGTTCATCATGGTGAACATGGCGCGCATGCCCTTGTGCGGCGTACCCACCAACCAGCCGATGGCCTCGTCGAAATGCATGGTGCAGGTGCTCGACGCGTGCAGGCCCATTTTGCGTTCGACGCCGCCACATGTGACACTGTTGCGCGTGCCCAGGCTGCCATCGTCCGCGAATAGAAACTTCGGCACCAGGAATAGGCTGATTCCTTGGGTGCCGGCGGGGGCATCGGGCAGACGTGCCAAAACGAGATGGACGATGTTCTCGGTCAGATCATGTTCGCCCGCTGTGATGAAGATTTTGGTGCCGGTCAGCCGATACCGCCCCGCCCCGTCGGGTTCGGCCCGGGTCTTGATCAGCCCCAGATCGGTGCCGCATTGCGCTTCGGTCAGACACATGGTGCCGGACCAGGAGCCGTCGACCAGACGAGGCAGAGTGAGCGCTTGTAGCCAAGGTTCGGCGTGCTGGGCGATGGCGTTGGACGCCGCAGTGGACAGGCCTGGATAGGTGCTGAACGACAGATTGGCGGAACAGAGCATTTCATCAACGGCTGTGTGCAGCACTTGCGGCAAACCCTGACCGCCATGCGCCGGGTCGGCGGCGAGCC
Source organism: Azospirillaceae bacterium (assembly GCA_028281465.1). Classification (GTDB taxonomy): domain Bacteria; phylum Pseudomonadota; class Alphaproteobacteria; order Azospirillales; family Azospirillaceae; genus JANQJV01. Next base: position 22,968 of record JANQJV010000009.1, read on the forward strand.
CGATCCAGCCGGCCTCGGCATAGTCGCGATACACCTCCCGGAACCCCTTGGGTGTGCGCACCACCCCGTCATCCCAGGTGCACCCCTCGGCATCACCCGTCTGATTCAGTGGAAACAATTGCCCTTCGGCAAAGCGGGCCGCTTCCTCGAGCACATGGTCGAGCAGGTCCGGGGTCGCCTCTTCATAGCCCGGCAAATCGGCCAGGGCCACACTGCGCAGGACGTCGTGTAAGACAAAACGCATGTCACGCAATGGCGCCCGGTATATCGGCATGATGGCGTTTCCTCGCTATGGCCGGACCGGCCAGCTGTGCCGGCCGGTCCAGGTGTTCCCTCTCCTGGGACATGTCTACCGATCCGCCCGAGCTCGCAAGAGGTCGATTCGGACCGCTGGCCGATCGGCAGCGACAGTCACCCAACGATGGTCATCCGCTTGGCATGGACAACGAATAATACCAATGAACGGAAGTTTTGACCGACGCGGCGCACCCGCGTAGGGCCTGCTTCAGCAGGCCGCGGCCGGGATCAGCGCCCCAGAGCGTCTTCCGCTC
>JANQJV010000016.1 GCA_028281465.1 Azospirillaceae bacterium
CCGGCGTGCACACGAGGCCGACGAGGCGTCGGCGCTCCCACAAAGGCCTCCCCGGATGGACCCGTTTGTGCCCAACGGCACCGTTCGTTTCTTGTTAGACATTTCTTTCTGAAGCAAATCGTCGTCACAGATCGACTCAATCTGCTCCGGATTTGCTCTATCTTGCGGCGTGATGGACAGTCGGAAAATACGATTGACGACTGGATTTCTTGATCTTCCGGCTCTCCAAGAAACCGGCGCACCGTCCTATCTCGCGGGTTGACTGCGTCGTCGATTGGCGTTGGGAACCTCGGCGCATGAACGATAGACATGTAAGAAAGCAACATAAAGTGTCCATTTTCGACATTTTGATAATTATAAATTCCTATGATATGGGCCCAAAAAGAGCAGAATTCGTGCAATTTGGCGCAAAAATCCACGGGGTATATATAATTCATTATGCATTCAGTGACGCGATTTGTCGACCCTCTTGGCCTGGTCTAGTATGTTCAGAAATCTGTTGAGAAGGTCGAACTGAGGGCTTATACTGGACACTGAACTGCATAGTAGATAAAGAGGTGGTTGGGCAGGACCTCAGGCGAACCGAGGTCATGGACTGCCCGCACAGGATCAATGGCCCAGAATCCAGGTGTTTTTACGTGATTGGACTCTCCTCTTTCAATGATGATGAGAGTGGATCACTGGTCTTCATTTGGCATTCGTTGCCTTGTGCTTGGCCATGAAAAATATTCTGTGAGCAATTAAAGGGTCCGGTTTCAGATGAGGGCCAGAAGCCTCCAGGCACGCCAAACGTCAGGATAAGAGCCAAACGTCAGGATAAGAGCCAAACGTCAGGATAAGAGAATGAAAATCGAAAATCTTCCCATCACGATGCGCCTGGTCATCGGGTTCGGCTTGGTCCTTGGGGTCTTCACGGCGTTGGCGGTGCTGGCGCTCGTGGAGATGAGGTCGTTGTCGGCGCTCACCGACAAGCTCTATCGCCATCCGCTGGCCGTCAGCAATGCGGCGCTCAAAGCCGATGGCAACATCATCGCCATTCATCGCAGCATGAAGGACGTGGCGCTGGCGAAATCGGAGGCTGCCATGGCTGCCGCGGTTGCGGCCGTCGATGCCAGCGAACGGCTAGTCTTCGAGAATTTCGATGTCATCGAAGAGCGTTTTCTGGGCGACAAGCGGCAGGTCCGCGAGGCCCGACAGGCGATCGAAGACTGGCGTCCCATCCGCGAAGAGGTCATCGCCTTGATGCGGGCCGGTCAACGTGACCAGGCAGCCGAGATCACACGGGGCAAGGGGGCGGCCCACGTGCAGTTGATCAACCGTCTCATGGACGGTCTCGTCGATTTTGCCGAGAACAAGGCGGACGAATTCAATGCCACGGCGACCGAGAAACGGGACCAAGCCACCTTTTTGCTGATGGGTCTGCAGATCGGCGGCATGCTGCTGGCGGCTCTGATCGGCTGGGCGATCACACGGAGCATTTGCCGGCCGCTTGGCAATCTGCGAACCGCCATGACCGGTCTATCCGACGGTGATTTGAAGACCGACATCCCGCACGTCGAGAACCGGAGTGAAATTGGCGACATGGCTCGCGCGGTCGGCGTGTTCAAGGATGCGATGATCCGGACCGAGCAGCTCAACGCCGATCGCGCGAACGTCCAGGCCGCGCAATCCCGCCGCACGGCATCCGTCGAACGACTGTCGCAGAGATTCGATGAGGAGGCCGCCACGCTCATCGAGTCGGTCTCAGTGTCGGCCACGCAGCTGGAGGGCACGGCCGGAACCCTGACCACCTCCATGGACACGACGGCCGAGAAAGCCATGGCGATCTCCGCCGCGTCGGAGGAGGCTTCGGCGAATGTGCAGACCGTGGCATCGGCGGCAGAGGAATTGTCCAGTTCCATCGGCGAGATCGGTCGCCAGGTCAATCAATCCACGAAGATCGCCGCCGAAGCGGTCGAAAAGGCCGATCAGACCGATGGCACGGTGCGAGGTCTGGTGGAAGCCGCACAAAAGATCGGTGATGTCGTCGACTTGATCAACGACATCGCCAGCCAGACCAATCTTCTTGCCTTGAATGCGACCATCGAAGCCGCGAGAGCTGGAGAAGCCGGCAAGGGCTTCGCCGTGGTCGCCGGCGAAGTGAAGAGCCTGGCGAGCCAGACCGCAAAGGCGACAGACGAAATCTCGCAGCAGATCACCGCAATTCAACAGGTCTCCGAAAACGCCGCCGAATCGATCGGCAGCATCGGCAAGGTCATCCGGGAAATCAGCACGATCGCCACGACCATTGCGGCGGCTGTCGAGCAGCAAGGAGCCGCGACCCAGGAGATTTCCCGCAACGTGCAGCAGGCCGCCAGCGGTACCAAGGACGTGTCCGACAATGTTGCCATGGTGAGCGAAGCGACCAAGTCCGCGGGAACGGAGACGAAGGAGGTTCTGACGTCCGCTCGCCAGCTCTCGACCCGGTCGGACGAGCTTCGCGGTGTTGTGGCCAAGTTTCTGCAAGACATGCGGGAAACAGGTGCGGACGAAGCGGCGTGATCTTGTGGTGGTCGAGTTTGCGGACGCACGCATCCCCGTTGGCTGCGGCTTGTACGGCGATCGATCCGACAAGCAACGTGGCAGTCCAGGCAGCTATCGGTTGTCGTGGCAATGGGTCGGCGGACGACAGGGTTGGTGCCACCGCGGCGGTAGGCCCACTGCCACAACCCACACAAACGCAAGCGAGCAGCGCGATTTCCATCTGCTTCTTAGTTCCACACCGTGCTACCGCCCGACCCGCAGAGGATGAACCTCTGGGCGGGTCGTGGCCACATCCCGGAGCGCCGACGCCCCGTCGGCCCGGCCCGTCAACCCGGCAC
>JANQJV010000018.1 GCA_028281465.1 Azospirillaceae bacterium
CGTCCAGCAGCCGGCCGCCAAGATGGCGGTGGTCCAACCGGCACGGATGCCGGCGCTCCTCGTTCAGCGCCGAAACCGAACCTGTCGTCAAGGCGGGCCCTGGGTATAATCTGTGGAGCATGAATTTATTGCGCGGGACTGGGTCATCCCCACACTGCTCGGCCGATCAGCATGGCGGCGGATAGGGCGGCGGTGGTGAGCAGGGCGGTGCGCAAAAACCCGCGGTCGACGGTACCGAGTAGACGGCTGGAGGTGAGGAAGCCCAGGGCCAGCGCCGGCAGGGCGGCCAGAGCGAGCATGAGCTGTTCCCAGCCGAACTGGCCGAAACAGGCGAGGGCGAAGATGGAGAAGCCCCCGCCCAGGCTGAAGAAGCCGGACAGGGTGGCCCGCACCCGTGGCCCCGGCAGGTGTTGGAACACGATCGCGAGCGGCGGACCGCCGATGGCCGTCACCGTTCCCATGTAGCCGGAGGCGAAGGCCGCCGCCAGCAGGGTACGTTGGCGCGGCACCACGCGCCAGCCGGACACACTCAACAGTATGGCCGTCAGCACCAGAGCGCCAAACACGGCGGCGAATTGTTGCGGCGGCAGGAACGCCACGGTCATTGCCGCCAGAAGTGCCGCCGGCACGCGCACCAGGCTGCCCAGAACGACGAAGCGCCGGTCCATGGCGGCAAATTCGCGGCGGGCCGCCAGCATGGAGACCAATACGCCCAGGAACAGTAGCGGCCCCGGCACCATTTCCGGTGCGAAGAGGGCCAACGGCGGGGCTGCCACCAGCCCCATGCCCAGGCCGACCGCGCCCTGCACCACGGCGCCCACATAGATCAGCAGTAAAATGGCGGGAAATACCGCCCAGATGTCGCCACGCAGACTAAACGCGGCCAGGGTCGGGTCAAACACGGGCGGAGGGACTCCCTGATCAGGGGGGCAAACGGCGCCGACTGCCGGCTGCCTGCAAACGAGGCACAAGCCCGGGTCTGCCCAACCATTAGGCGCCCGGACGAGGCCAGCTTGGGCGTGCACCGTGCCGCTGTCCAGCAGCACGAACCGGTTTCGTCGCACAATGCTGCAGGCGCGAAAGCCTGGCATGCTTCCTGCTCATACCGGAGCGACGAAACCAGGCACCCCGGTCTCAGAAGAGGGATTTGCGATGAAGGGTTTGAGAGCGCTGCGGCAGTCCACCCTTGCCTTTACGGCCGCGACGGTCATCGGGGCCGGCGTGCCCGCCATATCGGCGGCGGAGACGATCAAGGTCGGCATTCTGCATTCCTTGTCAGGCACCATGGCGATCAGTGAGACGACGCTGAAGGACGTCATGCTGATGCTGATCGAGCGTCAGAACGAGGCTGGTGGTCTGCTCGGCATGCCGTTGGAGCCGGTGGTGGTCGACCCGGCCTCGGATTGGCCGCTGTTCGCCGAAAAAGCGCGTGAGCTGATCTCGCAGGAAGAGGTCGCCGTGGTGTTCGGCTGCTGGACCTCGGTGTCGCGCAAGTCCGTGCTACCGGTGTTTGAGGAACTGAACGGCCTCTTGTTCTATCCGGTGCAGTATGAGGGCGAGGAATCCTCGCGCAACGTGTTCTACACCGGGGCGGCGCCGAACCAGCAGGCGATCCCGGCGGTGGAATACTTGATGAGCGAGGACGGCGGCGGTGCCGAGCGCTTCGTGCTTTTGGGCACAGACTACGTCTATCCGCGCACCACCAATAAGATCCTGCGCGCCTTCCTGAATGCCAATGGCGTTGGCGACGAAGACATCTTCGAAAACTACACACCGTTCGGCCACTCCGACTGGCAGACGATCGTCGCCGAAGTGAAGGACTTCGCCTCACAGGGCAAGCGCACCGCCGTGGTTTCCACCATCAACGGCGACGCCAATGTGCCGTTCTACAAGGAACTGGCCAACCAGGGCGTGTCGGCGGATGATCTGCCGGTCGTGGCATTTTCGGTCGGCGAAGAGGAACTGGCGGGTTTGGATACCGAGCCGCTGGTCGGCCACCTGGCTGCCTGGAACTATTTCATGTCGGTCGACTCCGATGAGAACTTCGACTTCATCGATGCCTGGCACGCCTTCATCGGCGATGAGAACCGCGTCACCAACGACCCTATGGAAGCGCACTACATCGGCTTCACAATGTGGGCGCAGGCGGTGCAGCAGGCCGGCACCACCGACGTCGACGCCGTGCGCCAGGCCATGTACAGGCAATCCGCCCCCAACCTGACCGGTGGCACGGCGGTGATGAACACCAACCACCACCTGTCCAAGCCGGTGCTGATTGGCGAAATCCAGGCCGACGGCCAGTTCGAGACCGTTTGGGAGACCGACGGTCTTGTGGTTGGCGATGCCTGGTCCGACTACATCCCGGAAAGCGCCAAGCTGACCGCCGACTGGACCTATCCTTGGGTGTGCGGCAACTGCGAAGAACCGCGGTTCTGATGAGAGAGCCTTTGGGCGTCGGTTCGGTTTGACTCGTAGGTTGGGGCACGGCGCGCACGACGGCTGCCATCCAGGCGCGACCGTTGAAACGCCGTGCCCCAACATCCGGCGTTTCGATGAGCTGAAGGGCCGGCTGTTGTGGCGATCTGCCCCAGCCTCCTTTCGTCCATCAAAGATCGTGCCAGCAGATCGCCACAACCTACGGAGAGGAATGGCGGTGTTCCAAAGCTTGCGATACACGACTGTTTCATCCGTTGTCCTCATGATCTGGCTCGGCATGGCCGCCGTCACTGCCGCCGCGGCGCAGGACTTGGCGGACCGGGTAGCGGCCCTGGCCGAGGGCGGCTTCAACGACAAAGTCACGGCCGTCGGGGCCCTGGCGGCAACCGGGGACGACCGTGCGGCGCCGGTGCTGGAGGCCATGCTCGAGGGCCTGTTGTTCACGCAGCGGGAAGGCGGGTCCATCGTCATCGGCGAACACCTGTCACGCAGAGAACTGCGCCTGGCCGATGCGGTCACCGGTGCCGACCTGGGCACCGCGGGCAGCCGCTCGGTGCGCAAGATCCGCATCAACAATCGGGTGCGGGCGGCGATCCGGTCGGCGCTGGGCGGGCTCAAGCTGATGCACCCCGACCCGGCCGAGCGCCGTGCCGCCGCCGCCGCCGTTCTCAACGCGCCCGACCTGTCGTTCCTGCCCACGCTGGACACGGCGATCGACCGGGAAACCGAGCCGGACCTAAAGACCTTGCTCGGCAAGGCGCGCGCAGCGGTGTTGCTGTCGAGCGAGACCGTAGCCGACCGCCTGGAGGCGGTGCGGTATCTGGGCACCTACACTGATCCGGAGGTACGCGGTCTGCTCGGCGGCCTGTTGGTCGAACGCGGCGGACGCCAGGCCGAACCGGATGACGCGGTCCGCGCGGCGGCCGCCGAGGCGATCGCCGACATCGACCGGCGTTTGCAGCAGTGGGCCATCGTCGGCAACATCTACCAGGGCATCAGCCTGGGTTCGGTGCTGCTGCTGGCCGCCATCGGGCTTGCCATCACCTTCGGTGTGATGGGCGTCATCAACATGGCGCACGGCGAAATGGTGATGCTCGGCGCCTACGCCACCTTCGTGACGCAGGAGCTGTTCCGTGCCTATTGGCCCGGTTATTTCGGCTGGTCGCTGGCGGTGGCGATCCCGTTCGCGTTTCTGGTCACGGCCCTGGTCGGCATGGCGATCGAACGCGGCATCATCCGGTTCTTGTACGGCCGGCCGTTGGAGACGCTGTTGGCCACCTGGGGGCTGAGCCTGATCCTGCAACAGGCGGTGCGCACGATCTTCGGGCCGACCAACCGGGAGGTCGGCACGCCCGACTGGATGCAGGGCGCCATCGAGACCACCGCCGGCCTCACGCTCACGTACAACCGTCTGTACATCATACTCTTCAGCCTGATCGTGCTGTTTGCGCTCATGCTCGTTCTGCGCCACACGGCCCTCGGCTTGCAGATGCGTGCGGTCACCCAGAACCGACCCATGGCCGCCGGCATGGGCATTCCGACCGGCCGGGTCGACATGCTGACATTCGGCTTGGGCTCGGGCATTGCCGGCATCGGCGGGGTGGCCTTGAGCCAGATCGACAACGTCAGTCCCAACTTGGGCCAGTCGTACATCGTCGACAGTTTCATGGTCGTGGTGTTCGGCGGCGTTGGCAATCTTTGGGGCACCCTGGCCGGTGCCATGAGCCTGGGCGTGATCAACAAGCTGCTGGAGCCGTATGCCGGGGCGGTGCTGGCGAAAATCCTCGTTCTGGTCGCCATCATCCTGTTCATTCAAAAGCGGCCGCGCGGCTTGTTCGCGCTCAAAGGCCGTGCGGTGGAGGCGTGACCGCCATGGCCACCGGGTCTTCGTCCGGCTACACGCCGCTCTTGCTGCGCATCGATGCCGGCGGCTGGGTGCTGCTGCTGGTCCTGATCGCCGCCGGCATCGGCGTGCCGTATGCCAACCAGATGCTGCCACAGGAGTCGCCCTGGCACGTGCCGACCTGGCTGGTCGCCCTGCTCGGCAAGTACCTGTGTTTTGCCCTTCTGGCGCTCAGCGTCGATTTGGTCTGGGGTTTCTGCGGCATCCTCAGCCTCGGTCACGGTGCCTTCTTTGCGCTCGGCGGTTATGCCATGGGCATGCACCTCATGCGCCAGATCGGCGACCGCGGCGTTTACGGCAACCCGGACCTGCCCGACTTCATGGTGTTTCTGAATTGGGACAGCCTGCCGTGGTATTGGTATGGATTCGACCAGTTCTGGTTCGCCATGCTCATGGTCATGCTGGTGCCGGGCATGCTCGCCTTTGTCTTCGGCTGGTTCGCCTTTCGCTCGCGGGTCACCGGCGTTTATCTGTCGATCATCACCCAGGCCATGACCTATGCGCTTTTGCTGGCGTTCTTCCGCAACGACATGGGCTTCGGCGGCAACAACGGCTTGACCGATTTCAAGGATATCCTGGGTTTTTCCCTGCAGGCGGATGCGACGCGCTGCGCCCTGTTCGCCGCCAGCGCCGTGGCGCTCGGCGTGGGTTATCTTCTGTGCCGCTTCATCGTCACGTCCAAGGCGGGGCGCGTGCTGGTTGCCGTGCGCGACGCCGAAAGTCGGACGCGGTTCTTGGGCTACCGGGTCGAACACTACAAATTGTTCGTCTTCACGGTGTCCGCCGTGCTGGCCGGGATCGCCGGAGCCTTGTATGTGCCGCAGGTCGGCATCATCAATCCGGGCGAGTTCTCGCCGGCCAATTCCATCGAGATCGTCGTCTGGGTCGCCGTCGGCGGGCGCGGGACTCTGTATGGCGCCGCCCTGGGCGGCGTCCTGGTCAACTATGGCAAGACCTATTTTACCGCCGCCATGCCCGAGCTTTGGCTATTCCTGCTCGGTGGCCTGTTCATCGCCGTCACCTTGCTGCTGCCGCGCGGCATCGTCGGCACGCTGCAGCTTTGGGGCGGCGTGCTGCGCCGCAGGTTTTCGAGCGGTGACCGGAAGCGAGGCTCGCACGGCGCCGTGGCTCCGGCCCCGGCGGGAGGCGGTGAATGACCACCTCGACGCGCGACAAGCTGTCCACCTCGATCCTGTACGTCAACGCCGTGACGGTCAGTTTCGACGGCTTCAAGGCACTGAACGACCTGAGCTTCACCATCGATCCGGGCGAGATGCGCGCGGTGATCGGGCCGAACGGGGCCGGCAAGACCACGATGATGGATGTGGTGACCGGTAAGACGCGCCCGACATCCGGCGACATTCTGTTCAATGGTCGGGTCGACCTGACCCGACTGGATGAAGCGTCGATCGCCCGGCTCGGCATTGGGCGCAAATTCCAGCGTCCGACCGTGTTTGAGAACCATACCGTGTTGGACAACCTCGAACTGGCGTTGGCCGGCAGCCGCACCGTGAAGCACAGCTTGTTCGCCCGCTTATCCGGGGAGGCGCGCGACCGGCTGGACGAACTCCTGACCATCATCGCCTTGACCGACCGTCGGCATCAGCGCGCCGGTGCCCTGTCGCATGGCGAGAAGCAATGGTTGGAGATCGGCATGCTGTTGGCCCAAGACCCGGACCTTTTGTTCTTGGACGAGCCGGCCGCGGGCATGACCGATGCCGAGACCGAACAAACCGCCGAACTGCTCAAAGGCATTGCCGGCCGGCATTCAATTGTCGTGGTCGAACACGACATGGCCTTCGTGCGGTCGCTGGGGGTGCGGGTCACCGTGTTGCACGAAGGCGCTGTGCTGGCCGAAGGCTCCATGGACGCGGTGCAGCAGAACCCGCGTGTGATCGATGTTTACCTGGGGCGTTGAGCCATGTTGCAGGCGGATACGGTACATCTTTACTATGGGGCGAGCCACGCTGTGCGCGGCGCGTCGCTCCAGGCCGAACCGGGGCAGGTGACCTGCCTGTTGGGCCGCAATGGCGTCGGCAAGACCAGCCTGCTCAAGGCGATTGTGGGTCTGCAGCCGATTCTGGCGGGCCGCATCCTGTGGCAGGGGCGCGACGTGACCCGCTGGCCGGTGCACCGGCGCGCAGCGGCCGGCATCGCCCATGTGCCGCAGGGCCGGGAGATTTTTCCGTTGCTCACGGTGGAGGAAAACTTGCGCACCGGATTTTCTGCATTGCCAAAGCGCGAGCGGTGTATTCCCGATCAAGTATTCTCTCTATTTCCAGTTCTCAAACAAATGTTGCGCCGCCGTGGCGGCGATCTCTCCGGCGGCCAACAGCAGCAACTGGCCATCGCGCGGGCGCTGGTGATGCGGCCCAAGCTGTTGATCCTGGACGAGCCGACCGAGGGTATCCAGCCGTCGATCATCCAGGAGATCGGGTCGGTGATCCGGGCCCTGGCGCAACAGGGGAGCATGGCGATTCTACTGGTGGAGCAATATTTCGAATTCGCCCGCGACCTGGCTTCGGTCTTCGCCGTGATGGATCGTGGCGAGATCGTGGTGTCGGGTCGGCGCGAGGATATGGCAGAGGATGCGGTGCGCCGGTATCTGACGGTGTGATGGCGGGTTGGGCAGCGTCGCGCCCGCGGCTGGCGCGCGCCGATGGTGCGGCGCGGCTCGCCTTTGCGGTCGTCGACGGCACGACGCGGTTGACCGATCTGTACCAACGGACACCGTGCCGGGTGATGTTTCCGCGCGTGCCGCGGGGTGAGCCGCCCGAAGCGGTGTTGGTGACGACGACCGGCGGCCTCACGGGCGGCGACCGGGTGGCGGTATCGGTGGCCGCCGGGACTGGCGCCCGGGCCACGGTGACGGCGCAGGCGGCGGAGAAGCTGTACCGCGCCGGACCGGACGGCGATACGCGGGTCGATACCGCCTTGGTGGTGGAGCCCCAGGCATGCTTGGAGTATCTGCCGCAGGAGACGATCCTGTTCGACGGTGCCCGGTTCGACCGGACGATCACGGCGGCGGTGGCCGCGACGGGTCGGTTGCTGGCCGTCGATCTGCTGGTGTTTGGTCGGCACGCCCATGGCGAACGGTTCGCGTCCGGCCGGGTGCACGACCGTTGGCGGGTCACGCGTGCCGACCGGCCGGTGTGGGCCGATGCGCTGCGGCTGGACGGGGACATCCCGGCACTCCTGGATCATCCTGCCGGCTTCGGCGGCGCTCCGGCCATGGCCACGGTCATACTGGTCGCCCCGGATGCCGGGACCTGGTGTGGGCTGGCTCGCGACGTGCTGGCACCGGCTGGCCGCCGGGCGGCGGCCACGGTCTTGCACGGTTTGCTGCTGGCGCGCATTCTCGCGCCCGTGGTAGCCGAGACCCGAGCATTGGCCGCGAACCTGACCGCGGCGCTGCGGCATGCCGCTTTCGGCCATCGCGCAGACATGCCCCGGGTGTGGCAGACGTGACCCTCTCGCCCTTCGGAGATCGACAGGAGTGAACCCTGATGAACCTGACCCCGCGCGAAAAGGACAAACTGTTGGTGGCTATGGCGGCGCAGGTGGCACGCCGGCGGCTGGAACGCGGCCTGAAGCTAAACCACCCGGAGGCGGTGGCGTTGATCACCGATTTCGTCGTTGAAGGCGCGCGCGACGGCAAGAGCGTTGCCGATCTGATGGCCGAGGGTGCCCATGTGCTGAAGCGCAGCCAGGTGATGGACGGGATTGCCGAGATGATCCACGACGTCCAGGTGGAAGCCACCTTTCCCGACGGCACCAAGCTGGTGACCGTGCACCAACCGATCCGGTGACGGGGCGCGGCCTGGCCTGTTAATGATTGCGCCGGTTCGGCCAGAGGCCGCCAAGCCGAAACGGCATGGCCGCAAAAACGGCGGCGCGGCAACCGTGCATACGCCCGAGTCAAGACGACACGTGCAAGTCTGTACGTCAGACGTAAGCTGATCGGCCACCAGGTGGTCACCAGAGGTCCATCGACGCTGTCGCCGTCGCCGGTTTCCAGCAAATCCAACAGGCCATCGTTATGCGCCGGATGCCACGGGGCGATGATACCCATGGCCCGCATGGATGACAGGTTCGGTTTCGGCGCTGAACGAGGAGCGCCGGCATCCCTGCCGGCTGGCCCGCCGCCATCTTGGCGGCCGGCGGCGGGGCGTGGGCCGGGCCGACGGGGCGTCGGCGCTCCGGGATGTGGCCACGACCCGCCCAGAGGTTCATCCTCTGCGGGACGGCGAAAGGAGGGCACGCCGTCGAAAAGCCACCGTTTCGGTCATGGTGGGTCGGTCGAAAGGCCGGTGTGGGACTAGACAGTTATCTTTCGCCCATGAACCCTATTGCGGCCCGACGACGGCGACTTGGTCGCGCGATGCCACCTCACCAGCCTCCCGTGGCCAGCCATCGGTCCAAATCGGCCAGTCGGTCGGCGCCCCAGAACGGCTCACCCTCGACAAGGAAGAACGGTGAACCGAAAACACCGCGGCTGATGGCATCATCCACGACGGCGCGCAACCGGTCTTTGACTGGGGCGCTTCGGCAGGCCTGATCGATCTCGCCCGGATTCAGGCCATGCGCCGTCGACAGATCAGCCACGGCTTCGACCGTTTCCGGCGCTTCGCCGCGGCCCCAATGGGCGCGGAACACGTCTATGGCCAACGTTCTGGCAAGATCGCTGCGTTCGGTCATCTCCAGCCAGTGGAACACCCGGGCCGGTATCAAGCTGTTCAACGGCATGGCGTCGGGCCACACCAGCGGGAGACCGGCCGCGCGGGCACACCGAGCGACGTCGTGGCGCAGATACTCATCACGCATCGGCATGAGCATGGACGGCTTCATGCCGGTGACCTTGAAGACCGCGCCGAGCAGAATCGGCCGCCAAAGGACCAGCCTCCCATGGCGACGGCCCAGGTCATCAATGCGCGCCGACGCCAGGTAGGCATACGGCGAGGCGAAATCGAAGAAAAACTCGATTGGCTGCATGGGTCCAGTCTTCACCGCCTACCACTCCCATAGCGCCTGTCGCGCGTGCCACCATGATGTCGACGACCGACCCGCGCCGAAGCGGCGCCCCACTCTCTAAAGACAGCCCGGCGCACGGCCACCGCCAACCCGCACCTTGCATACCGTGCGTGGTCCCTTTATTGTCAGTGGTTGATTAAGAACTCGGTAAGAATATGTAGGAGGGAGACGGGGTCTCTGCCGTCCACCCTTGGTGTTGGAGACCAACATGGAGATCAATGCGTCCGGCCTGCAGGCGTCCGCTGGGTTCGCGGCGCCCTTTCGGGTTCCTAGCGGTGGTGCGGTCGAAACCGCATCGGCCGAAGCGCCACCGCCGGAACAAACGCCTCCAGCTCCGGTTGCCAACCAACCGGTGGAGTCGGTGTCGGATGGGCGCGGGCAGCGCGTCGACATCGTGGTCTAGCCATCTGATCCGCACTCGGCAGGACTCGTTGACCCATGGAGATCCGGCCTCTCGTTTCGCCAGACATCACAAGTCGGCCCGCTGCCGAGCCGATCGGGCGTGCCGAGTCGTCGGAACGGCAGCCATCCATCATACGCGCCACGACAGCACCGGCGCCGGTCACCAGCCCGGTGCTTCGATATGACCAGGCGGCCGGTCTTGCTGTTCTCAAGTTCGTTGATGACGAGACCGGCGAGGTAACCACACAGATTCCATCGGAACGGGTCGTGGAGCTGTACCGCCAGACTGGCTTCCGGCGAGCGACGGGTCGGGAGGATCTTGCCGAAATGGCCGCTCTGCTGCCGACCCAAGAAGCGGTGCGCCTTGGGGCAATCCCGGCCAACATTTCCGCCGGCGGCCCGACTCCGGATGGTGGTCCGAGCAGGATTGCTGGGGCGGCAGCGACCGGGCCTTCGAACAGTGGCGCGGCAGAGCTCGTCTCCGCATCGCGGCTTTCCTCGTCCGGCACGGCCGGATCAGCAAGTGCGGCACCCGGCGCATCGACACCGGGCCGTTCAGGTCGGGTGTCCGTCGTCGTCTGATTCAGCACGTCGGGCGACCCACGCAGCCAATCGTGCCAACGTCCTTGCCTGGTTGACCCGAAGGTCTTGCGCCAGCAGTCGGGCGGCTCGTGCAGCCTGTTCATGCCAACGTCGATCCAACAAGATAGCCAGCACGTCGTCCAGCAACGCGACCCGATCCGAGGCGGTGACCGCCATCTCCATGGTCAGACGGTAGCCGGCCGAGCCGAACAGGCGCCAGGCATCACATGAGTCCGGACCGGCGAACACGAACGGTCGGCCCAAACTGATTGCCGTCACCAGCTTCGACGGCAGGCATAGGTCGGCAGCAGCCGAAGTCAGGCTGACGAAATGCACATCAGCCTGACGGAGGTCCTCATCCGCCAACCAGGACGACCACGAGATGTCCGGACATCCCGCGAGCGACCGCCGGAACGCCTCAGCTTTGGTGCCGGACACTGCGAAGTCGAACCGGATCGGCAGCCCGCGTTCGGTCGACCGCCGCACCAGTGCAACCAACGGCTCGGCGTCGTGCGCGGCCCCCATGGTGCCGGCATAGGCAACGGTCACCCTGCTGGCAAGCCGCGGTGACAACGGCCCCACCGAACCCGGGCCGGCCGTGATCATCCCGGACGGGAGCAGGAAGCACGGGCCGATTCCGCCGCGCAGCTCCGCTAGGCGGCGGGCCTGTCCGGCTCCCAGGCAGATTACAGCTCCGGGGCGCAGCCGGCGCCATAATGCAACAGCGAGGCGAAAGAGCGGATGGCGGTCTGAAATCACACCGGCCGCCGCAAACAGCGCCGGGTACACATCCATGCACCATTCCACCCAACAGGTGCCGTTTCGACGCCGCAAGGCCGCCACCGCGAGCGGCAGAAAGGGTGGATCGGTCAAGCAGATGACCACATCTGCCCAACGGCCTGCGGCCCACGCCAAACGGACAGCCAAATAGCCATCGATCAATACCCTGAACCACCCCGCCGCCGGACCGCGCGCGCCAGCGATGCGCCGAAGCGTGACGGATCGGACGGCGACATCCGTGGCCGGCGCCTGGGGCCGGTAACACGCCGTCGTGGCGTAAAGACGAATGGACGCCTCTGGCAGCGCCTGAGCCAGGGCCTGAGCCGCGGCAGCCATGGCGATACCGGTCGGGGCGGCGTCCGGCGGGGCATAGCGGTTGACCAGCGCAATGCGCAGCGCCCTGCGACGTTTCCGGCAGTGCCCGTTGTGAGTGACGTCACATGTTGGTGTAGTTGGGACCACCGCCGCCTTCGGGAACCACCCAATTGATGTTCTGCGTCGGATCCTTGATGTCGCAGGTCTTGCAATGCACACAATTTGTGGCATTTATCTGCAGACGGGGATTGCCATGCTCCCCTTCTCGGACGATTTCATAGACACCGGCAGGGCAATAATATTGCTCTGGTGCGTTGTAGACAGCCAGGTTAACGGCGATTGGAACATCCCGGTTGCGCAGCATCAAATGGCACGGCTGGTTTTCTTCGTGGTTCGTCCCCGAGAGATAGATCGAAGACAACAGATCGAAGCTGACCACACCGTCCGGCTTTGGATAGTCGATCGGTCGCGCCTGCACCGCGGGCTTCAAAGTCTGGTGGTCGGCCTTGTGGTGTCGCAGAGTCCACGGCGCCCGGCCGCGCAGCACATAGGAATCGAAGCCAGCATAGGCCAATGCTGGAAACAGGCTAAAGCGGAACGCCGGCCGGATATTTCGCACAGCGTGCAGTTCTGGCCACAACCAACTCTGGCGTAGCGCGCTCGGATAACCCACCACCTCGCCACGGCCGTCGCCATCAAACAGATGGTCGATCAACGCGTCGGCTGCGACCATACCTGACTTCATGGCCGTGTGGGTGCCTTTGATCTTCGGCACGTTGAGGAAACCAGCCGCATCCCCGACGATCAACCCGCCCGGCATGGTCAGCTTGGGGAGGGACTGCAGGCCGCCCTCAGTCAATGTCCGGGCACCATAGGCGACGCGCCGGCCGCCCTCGAACAGCGGACGGATTTTCGGGTGAGTCTTGAACCGTTGGAATTCCTGGAAAGGCGACAAATAGGGGTTCTCATAGTCGAGGCCGACCACAAACCCCACCGCCACCTGGTTATCGACCATGTGATAGAGGAACGACCCGCCATAGGTCTTACTGTCCAGTGGCCAACCAATGGTATGCATCACCTCGCCCGGCCGATGCTTGGCCTGGTCGATGTCCCAAATCTCCTTGACCCCCAGACCATAGGTCTGGGGGTCAGCCTCGGCCCTGAGCGCAAAGCGCTCGATCACCATCTTGGTCAGGGATCCATGGCAGCCCTCGGCAAACACGGTTTGTTTTGCTCGGAGTTCTACACCAGCCGTGTGTGCCGGGGTCGGCGTGCCGTCCCGGCCGATGCCCATGTCGCCCGTGGCAACGCCACACACCGCCGCACAGTCATCATACAATACCTCAGCCCCGGCAAAGCCGGCGTAAATCTCAACACCCAAGGCTTCCGCCTGTTCCGCCAGCCAGCGGCCCAGAGTCCCGACGCTCATGATGTAGTTGCCGCGGTTGTGCATCTGTGGCGGGGTCGGCATCGGGATGGCAAGGGTCTGGGTGAGAAAGTGGAAATGGTCGCGCGTGGCGGCTGCCATGTCTGGCGGTTGCCGGTCGCGCCAGTCGGGGAACAATTCGGAGAGCGCCCGTGGTTCGATCACGGCACCAGACAGCAGGTGAGACCCGACCTCCGACCCTTTTTCGATCACGCACACCGTGACGTCGCGGTCTTTCAGTAACGCCTGCTGCTTAAGCCGAATTGCCGCGGACAGACCGGCCGGACCGGCCCCGACCACAACGACATCGTACTCCATCACCTCCCGTTCCATGCCCCGTCCTCTTACCCCCGCCGTCACTGAACGACCCGGTCGCACCACACCCCGCACTGGCCGTATCTTGGGTCGGAGTCAAAGCTAACGGCTCGCCGGCACCTTGTCGATGCCGGCGGAATTGCCGATGAGACCGGCGGGGCCGCGGCATAACCGTCACCCGTCCACCAGTCCCCGGAGACTTCCGCAATGTCGGACATCCGATCGACCGAGTCGCTCCGTTCGCTCCTTGCCATGCTGCAATGGCAGGTCGATCTGGGTGTGGACGAAACCATCGCACCGGCAGCGCAGGACTGGCGCATCGCGTGGGCTGCAGCCGACACCGACCGGGCGGGACAGATGACGGCCGACACCGACACGGTCCGGACCGTGTCGCGCCGGGCGCCGCCGGTGGTTGCGGTTGTGCCGGACAGACCAGCCGCCACACCGCTGCTCGCCGAGCCAGTGGCACAGGTGACACCGGATCTGCGCGCGGTCGACACACTCGCGGCCCTTGCCGAGTCGCTTCGTACGTTCGATGGATGTACGCTGAAGTACAGCGCAACCAACCTGGTCTTTGCGGACGGAAATCCTAATTCCGGTGTCATGCTCATCGGAGAAGCGCCTGGAGAGGATGAAGATCGGCAAGGTCGGCCTTTCGTGGGACCAAGCGGCCGGCTACTCGACCGCATGCTCACCGGCATCGGCCTCGACCGTGCCACGGTCTACATTACCAACATTCTGCCATGGCGCCCCCCCGGCAACCGCAGCCCAACGCAAGCCGAAATTTCCGCGTGCCTGCCCTTCTTGGAACGACACATCACCCTTGTCGCGCCGAGACTGATCGTCAGCCTTGGTGGCACGGCCGCAAAAACCCTGTTGGGGCGCCACGAGGGGGTGACCCGTCTGCGCGGCCGGCACTACGAATACTCGCTGCAAGGCGACGCCCGCACGGTCCCGGTGTTGGTGACCTTTCATCCCGCCTATCTGCTCCGATCGCCGGCCCGCAAGCGCGACGCCTGGCTCGATATGATCCTATTGAAGAGACTATTGTCGGAACGATTGCCGTGAAACCCACTACGGGTTTGTTTTTGTTTGTTCTTCCATGTCAATACGGCAACACACCGGTGCGCTGAAGAGTCCGTACTTGCCCTGTACGATAGTCTGCGATATTCCCGAAAAATGCCGTTTGAAGCCGATACCCTCGGAATGATGTTTGGTCCGCGACGCAACGTGCTAGCTGCCGGTCTTGCCCTGTTGGCACTGTGTGCGCTAACGGGCTCGCATGGATTATCGTCCTTGCCGCCACCCTCCGTGCCACTGACGGAGGCCAGGACGAGCGCGTCGGCAGACACCGCTGCGCCGTCGGTTGCCGGCGTGCAGGCGGCGTGGACGACCCCCCGACACCGGCAACCACCCGATCCTTTGAACAGGCCGCCGGCAGGGACAGCATCGGTTTCGATGGCCACTCCGGCTCCCGAGACGCCAGCGCCAGACGCGAGTCCGGCTGGAGCTGAGATGACGGCGGGAGCCGTTGCCACGCCGGCCGCCCCGTCGCGACCAGCGCCGCCGCCTGTCACCTTCGACTTCGCGACCCTGCGGTTCGACGGCGCGGATTTGCCACGCCTGCACCTGAGTGAGCGGGATGCGCGCCTCTACCGGCAGATCTTGGCGGTGCAGCGGTTGGGCCAGTGGACGGAGGCGGATCGGGCCATCGCCGACCTTGACGATCTCCGGTTGCTCGGCGTCGTGCGCCGTGAGCGGCTTTTACACCCGACGGCTTACCGGTCGCGATTCGATGAGTTGTTCCAGTGGCTGCAACTCTACGGCGACCATCCGGGTGCCGATCGTATCTACCGTTTGGCTCAGCGGCGGCGCTCTGCCGGAGAGCCGGCACCACCAGCGCCACATCGGGCCATCCCTTTGCGCGGCAGTCTGGAAACCGAGGCCATGCGCGCTGCCGTTTCGGTCGCACCGCCCGGTCGGGCCAGACGGCCAATGGCCGGCGGCAATAGTGCGGCGGCCCAGCGGATCGACCGTTTGCTGCGCGATGGCAAACCCGGCCAAGCGTTGAAGCTCCTCGGCGACGCCCAATTCGGCGGCCGGCTGGCACCGGCCGAATACGACACGTTGCGCAGCGACGTGGCGGCCTATTTTTTCTTCGATGGCAACCTGTCCTCAGCACAGGCTTTGGCCAGAGCCAGCGCCAAGCGATCCGGTGACCGGGTGCCCTACGCGCATTGGATCGCCGGTCTTGCCGCCTGGCGCCAGGGCGCTGCGGGCGATGCTGCCCGGCATTTTGAATCGATGGCGGCCAACCCAGGGCTACCACCAAGAACAGCGGCGGCGGCGGCCTACTGGACCGGACACAGCCTGGACGCTGCCAAACGGCCAGTGGATGCTGGAACCTGGTTCGAAGCGGCAGCACGCTATTCGCGCACCTTCTACGGACTGCTGGCGGCCCATAGTCTGGAGGCGGAGACGGGGCTGCGGTGGGCCTTGCCCGAGCTGACGGCCCGACATGTGCGCCACCTGATGACCGTACCGGGCAGTGAACGGGCCCTGCTGTTGCTGCAGGTGCACGAGTTCGACCTGGCCGAGGAAGAGTTGCGTCGCATTCACCCTGGTGACGACGCGTTGCTGGCAGAGGCGCTCATTGCCTTGGCCAATGAGATCGGTCTGCCGGCCCTGGGGTTGCAACTGGGCAATGCCCTGCCGACACCGGACGGCAATACCTACGATGGCGTGCTCTATCCATTGCCACATTGGCAACCGTACAACGGCTTCGCCCTTGACAAGGCCCTGGTGTTTGCGTTCGTTCGGCAAGAGTCCCGATTCGAACCCAACGCGGTCAGCTACCGCGGTGCCACCGGTCTGATGCAATTAATGCCGGCGACGGCCCGATACGTTCTCGAAGAACACGATGATCTCGCTGAGACCGGTCTGGACCGGCTGGTCGATCCGGAGATCAACCTGGCCTTGGGCCAAAGCTATATCCAGCAGTTGCTGCGGCATCACCGCATTTCCGACAACCTGATTTACTTGTCTGCCGCGTATAATGCTGGACCATCTAATCTGACGCGGTGGCGGCAGCGGTTGGCGGGCGTGGATGATCCGGTCACATTCATCGAGAGCATTCCCTTCGGCCAGACCCGGGTGTTCGTCAAGCGCATCTTGAGCAATTTCTGGATCTATCGCATGCGCCTCGGACAAATCCCAGACTCCCTCGCCGCCATTGCCGATGGTGGCTGGCCCTTGTACCGTGCCGTGGATTCCTACACCGCGCAGGTTGCAGACCGTGGCTGAAGCCAGGCCCTTCGTTCCCGTATCCATCGGCGTGCTGACTATTTCTGACAGCCGCACGATCGAAACCGATACCTCGGGCGGTTTGCTCGTCGACCGGTTGACAACGGCGGGCCACAGGCTGGCTGCCCGAGCCCTGGTGCGCGATGACATCACGGCCATCGTTGCGCAAATCCGCGCTTGGGTCGAAACACCGGACATCGACGTGGTCTTGAGCACGGGCGGCACGGGCGTCACCGGTCGCGACGTGACGCCTGAAGCGTTGCGCCAGGTTCTCGACAAAGAAATCCCAGGTTTCGGCGAGTTGTTCCGGTGGCTCAGTTTCGCCAACATCGGAACGTCGACGATCCAGAGCCGGGCGCTGGCGGGCGTGGCCAATGGAACTTACCTGTTTGCATTGCCCGGGTCGCCCGGTGCCTGTCGGGATGCCTGGGACAACATTCTGGTACACCAGTTGGATTATCGTCACCGTCCATGCAACTTTGTCGAATTGATGCCTCGGTTGACGGAATCGGTCCCGACAGCATGAAGTCTAGCATGCGGGATCACCGTGAGCAGCCGCATGGCCACGCCGCACACACACACTCGGTTGCCCTGGGTCGCGACGGGACGTGACCGATCAATCGCCGTCACGCCGACCACCGGCACCGGTCGACCGCACACGACTGGAACACGTGGCATGGCACTATCTGAGCCGATTCGACGCCTCGGCCGAGCGCTTGCGGCGCGTGTTGGTACGCCACATCCAGCGGTCATCGGTCCTGCACGGAACCGATCCAGCGACGGCAACCCGTTGGGTCGATGACCTGGTCGACCGTCTGACCAGCCTCGGCTATCTGGATGATGCGGGCTATTCGGCCCGCCGGGCGCAACGCCTACGCCAGCGCGGTGCATCGGCCCGCATGGTTCGCATCCGCTTGCAGCAGGACGGCGTGCCACCCGCGCTGATCGATCGGGCCGTTGCCGACTCCGCTGACACCGCCGCCGATGCCGATGCCGATGGATCGGCCAACTCGGACCTGGTCGCGGCCTGGGCCCTGGCGCGACGGCGGCGGCTGGGCCCATTTCGGCGCCCAAGCGACCGGAGCCACAACCGCCGTCGTGATCTGGCGGCATTGGCACGGGTTGGTTTCACCTCCGATGTGGCGATTGCCGTGATCGATGCCGACATCGACACGGACGGCTAGGTCCCCACGGCATGAAGACCGCAGAATTCGATTTCCACCTGCCGCCCGATCGGATTGCCCAAACGCCCGTCCATCCGCGCGACCGTGCCCGATTGCTGCATGTTGGCGCGGCCACACTCGCCGACCACCATGTCGGTGACCTGCCGCGTCTGCTGGGACCCGGCGATACTTTGGTATTCAATGACACGCGCGTCATTCCGGCCCGGTTGGTCGGCCGACGCGACGCGGTCGAGGTCGAGACCCTGCTGCACCGCCGGGTCGACGACACCACGTGGTGGGCCTTCGCCAGACCGGCGAAGCGGCTGAAGCCGGACGACATGATCTGGTTTGCCGACGATTTCTCCGCCCGGATAACGGCACGGAGCGATGACGGCCAGGTCTTGCTGCAGTTTACCGAGAGGCCCGGCAGCATTCTGCTAGGCCTCGAACGATATGGCCAGATTCCGTTACCGCCCTATATCAAACGGCCCCTGGGGGCGACGACGCAAGACCGCGAGGACTACCAAACCGTCTACGCCCGTCGGGATGGTGCCGTCGCCGCACCCACGGCCGGTCTGCACTTCACGCCCCCGCTGCTAGACCGGCTGCGTGCGGTTGGCGTCGGCATGGAGACGGTCACATTGCATGTCGGCGCCGGTACCTTCCTGCCGATTAAGACCGACGCGTTGACAGCGCACCGCATGCATGCCGAGGTCGGCCATGTCGACGCGGCAACGGCGGAGCGGATCAACGCCACCCGGGCGGCCGGGGGCCGCATCGTTGCCGTCGGGACAACGGTGCTGCGTCTGCTCGAGTCTGCCGCCCTACGGACCGGTCAGGTGAACGCCTTCGATGACGAGACCACGCTGTTCATCAGGCCCGGTTTCCGTTTCCAGGCGGTCGACCGTCTGCTCACCAACTTCCATCTGCCGCAATCCACCCTGTTCGTCTTGGTCGCCGCCTTCTCAGGCCTCGCGCGCATGCAGGCCGCGTATCGCCACGCCATCGACACCGGCTATCGTTTTTATTCCTACGGCGATTGTTGCCTCCTGGAGCGCCTACCGTGAGCCGATTTTGTTTTGAGCTGCTCGCCCACACCGGCTCGGCCCGGCGTGGGCGTCTGCACACGGCCCATGGCGTAGTCGAAACACCGGCCTTCATGCCGGTCGGCACCGTCGGCAGCGTCAAGGCCATGTTCCCCGACATGGTGCGGACGGCTGGCGCTGACATGATCCTGGGCAATGCCTATCATCTAATGCTGCGCCCAGGCGCAGAGCGGGTGGCCGCGCGCGGCGGCCTGCACCGGTTCATGAACTGGCCCGGACCGATCCTGACCGACTCCGGTGGCTTCCAGGCCATGTCCCTGGCAGCTCTGCGTACGATTGACGACAACGGGATTTTGTTCCGGTCGCATATCGATGGCAGAGAACATTTTCTGACCCCGGAACGATCCGTGGAAATTCAGCATCTCCTTGATGCCACCGTCACGATGTGCTTCGATGAATGCACGCCGTTCCCAGCCAACCGCGATCGGGCCGCCCAGTCCATGCGCCGGTCCATGGACTGGGCGGCGCGGAGCGCCAATGCCTTTCGGCATCGTGACGGATACGGAGTGTTCGGAATCACGCAAGGCAGCATCTATGCCGACCTGCGTCACGAATCAGCCGAACGCCTCAAAACGATCGGATTCGACGGTTTCGCAGTGGGTGGCCTTGCGGTCGGCGAAGGCCAAGCCCTGATGCTTGAAACCGTCGGCGCGACGGTCCCCTACCTACCGGAAGACCGGCCGCGCTACCTGATGGGAGTGGGGCGTCCGTCCGACATCGTGCACGCCGTCCGGTGCGGCATCGACCTATTCGACTGCGTGCTGCCGACTCGCAGCGGACGGACCGGTCGGGCTTTCGTTCATAACGGTCAGCTCAATCTGCGCAATGCCTGCCACGCCACCGACGACGCACCACTGGAGGCCAACTGCACCTGTCCGACCTGTACGCAATACAGCCGGGCCTATTTGCACCACCTTTTCAACACCGGCGAAATCCTCGGCATCATGTTGCTGACCTTGCACAATCTGTCGCATTACCAAAACCTAATGGTCGGGATTCGCCGGGCAATCGAAACCGGCACACTGGATCAGTTCATCGAGTCAGGTGGTCCCGCGCTGCGGGCCGTCACGGCGGAGCGTGACGACACATCGTGACCGCGGTCCCTGCCCCCCCTCCTCCGACCGCAACGATGAGGGCGGCGATCGCCCGGCAGGCCGCAACCCTTGGCTTCGACGCCGTCGGCTTTGCCCCAGCCCGGCTTGAGCCTGTGGTACAGGCCAACCTGGCCGGCTTCCTTTGCGCCGGATATCATGGCACGATGCAGTGGCTGGCCGAGTCCGCCGAGCGCCGCCGAGCGCCGGAACGCCTATGGCCCGGGGTACGCAGCGTGATCGCCCTCGGTCACACCTATGCGCCGGCCCAAGACCCCCTAACACAGACCCGATCACGGTCCGGCCGCGGCGCAATCTCAGTCTACGCTCAGAACCGCGACTATCACGACGTGATCAAGAAGCGTCTCAAGGCCCTGGGTCGCTGGCTGGTCCGTACCTATGCCTGCGACGTCAAGGTCTTCGTCGACACCGCCCCGGTCATGGAAAAACCCTTGGCGCAGCGCGCGGGTCTGGGTTGGCAAGGCAAGCACACCAATCTGGTGTCACGCCGCCACGGATCCTGGCTGTTCCTCGGCGAAGTCTTCACCAGCCTCGTTCTGGCAGCATCAGACGACACCGAGACCGACCATTGCGGTCGCTGTCAGCGCTGCCTGCAGTCTTGTCCGACCCAAGCGTTTCCAGCGCCGTATCGGATCGACGCGCGCCGCTGCGTTTCCTACTTGACGATCGAACACAAAGGACCGATCCCACGTTCACTACGGCCTGGCATCGGTAACCGCATCTACGGATGCGATGATTGCCTGGCCGTGTGCCCTTGGAATAAATTCGCCACGCCAACGCATCATGACGGATTCCATCCGCGTCGCGATGTGGTCGACTGCTCGCTCAGGGATTTTTTGACCTTGGACGACTCGGGATTCCGGATGTTTTTCTCCGGATCGCCGATCAAGCGCATAGGACGTGACAGATTTTTGCGCAATGTGCTCTATGCCCTCGGGAACGTCGGCACACCCGATGATGCTCCAGCCATTGAACAGCGTCTTTGCGATCCATCGCCCTTGGTCCGGGGCGCTGCTGTCTGGGCCTTACAGCGCCTGCTGTCAGCGCACCGGTTTCAAACTCTGCGCACCCGCTACGGTCCTAACGAGACCGAATCGAGTGTGCGCCAGGAGTGGTGGCCGGATCAGGCGCCGCCTGGGCTGACGGTATGATCGATCGGGTTCAGGACACCCCTAGCGCGGACTCCTCAGCCGCCGCGGCCCGCCGCGCCAGGGCGATCCGCTTCTTGACGCGGCGCACGTCCGGTGTCAGCACGGCATCCTTGGCATCCAGGAGGAATGAATCGAGACCACCTTTGTGCTCGATCGACCGGATTGCATGGGTGGACACGCGCAGCCGCACCATCTGGCCCAGCGCATCGCTGTAAAGCGAGGTATCCTGCAAATTGGGCTGGAATCGCCGCCGTGTCTTGTTGTTGGCGTGACTAACGTTGTTGCCGAACTGGGGCCGCTTGCCGGTCACCGCGCATCGCCGCGCCATCACTCGTCTTCCTTCATAAACACAAACAGATAGCTCCCGCAGACGCACGACGCCGCAGGCCTTGGGACCGTACTGTAACCCCACTGTCATCGTCAACCAATTGCGGCGGTCAAACCGCTCATTGACCGGTGAACCTGTCGCGCAGGGACTTGCGCTGATTTTCGTTCAGATACGGCCAGATGGCGGCTAGGTTAGGTTTGAGGTCGTCGCGCCCGCCCAAAACCGCCCGGCCGTAAAGCTCATAGGCCCGAGCGAAATCCGGATCGACGCCGTAGCCCTGGACATGCATCCAGGCAAGCAGCTCCAGTGCCTCCGACTCCCCGGCCTCCGCGCGTGCCTCGACGGCATCAACATCACCATCGGTCATGATGCGCTGGCGCACCCGGTCGACCACGGAGCGCCAGGCCTCATGCTCCGCCCGCAAGCGGGCCCGCTCTGCCTCAATGGCGCTGACAACCCGGCCAACGATGGATTGATACACCTCCCCGTCATGGATGGCCCGCAAGCCCTCCAAGCAATCCGCACACCAATCGGGCGGCCAATGGGTACTGCAGATCTCCAGGTTCCGAGCAATGGGCGTGCGCCGCCACTCCGGATCGTCGTCACCGACGTCGTCTGGCCTTGCCTCCTCCAGCGTCGCAAACCATTCCTGGCACCACGCGGGCCGTGTCCGCTCCTGACAGGTGGCCAGATTCGCGTCAAAGGTCTGCTCTAACCATAGGGCCGAAACAGGGTCGGCGAACAACCCGCAGCAGACGATCAGGGCACCGGGCAGGGAGGCCCGTCGACACCAGAAGCCAAACGCCGTGCCGCCTTTCACAGGCCAGTCTCCGCGGCCGCTCCAGGTGCAGAAACAGGATCATCACCGGCAGGATCGACGAGACTGCCGGTGTCCCGGGAAACACCGGCCAACGCCCGCGCCACGCCGCTCGTCACCTGCTGCCAGCAATGCGCCGTCAGCGCTTTGCGGGTGGCCATCCGGTCAGCAGTCACCGCGGGATGGAACTCGACGCGAACCGTGACGCGACCGGCTTGCACAAACCGCCACAGGTGCGGTGCGAGCCCCATGTCGCCATACCAGGCATAAAGCGGTCGGAAAGCGCGCCCAAGCGGAATGCCATCCAGCGCCGTCGCGGTCACCGAGACGGGTTGCACCCGAAGGTCGCTCGCTTCCGGTAGGGCCTCGACCACGGAGAACAGAGCCGATTTGAAGGGGTAGACACGATTGCCATCCGACGATGTCCCCTCGGCGAACAACACCAGGTTGTCACCGGCTTCCAGCCGACGCGCCATAACGGTGCGCTGGTCACCGACCTCCCGCCGCCGACCGCGGTCGACGAAAACCGTTTGCTGCAGCTTGGCCAACAGACCGAAAAACGGCCAGCGCGCCACCTCAGCTTTGGCCACAAAGGACGCCGGGATCACGGCACCGAGCACCATGATGTCGAGATAGGAGGAGTGGTTGGAAACGAACATCACCGGCGATGATCGCTCCGGCACACCGACCACATGGATGTCGATCCCAATAACCCGGGCGCACACCGCATGATAGAGGCGCGGCAACTGGAAGCGCCAGCGTAGCCCCAAGGCGATCAGCATCGCCTGAATCGGAATGAGCATCAAGGTCCAGAGCGCGTAGGCCGTCAGCCGAACGACGCCGGAGATGGGTGAATGGACAACAGTCGCCCAGTTATCCGGGCTCCGACGATCCCAGTTCACGGCTGCGACGTTCATAGTGGCGATAATACTTCTCCGTCACCAGGTCGGTCTTCACCAGCATGCACACGTCGGTGGTATTGAATTGGTAATCGACCACCGCCCCGTCGCCCACGAAACCGCCCAATCTGAGATATCCTTTGAGGAGTGGCGGCAGATCGCTCAAAGCCTGGCGCGGCACCACCTCGTCCCTGGGCAACAGGCCCATGTCAACATATCGATGGCTGACCGCGCGGGCCCGCAGCGCCGGCGGCGCAAGATGATGATAATAGAGATAGGATAAAGGCATGGCCAACGCACTCGGTTCCGTGCCGTGCAGGCTGGCGCAGCCGAACATGAGGGCGATGTCGTAGTGAAAGACGTATTCGGCGATGCCGCGCCACAACAACTGCATCGTGGGTCGGGTCCGATAGCCCTTGTCGACACAGGATCGACCCAATTCCAGCACTTCTCCAGGATAATCGACGAGTGCGGAGATATCGTATTCATCGCTGGTGTAGAAACCGCCTGCCCGCTCGGCTGCGTGTCGACGGATCAGCCGATAGGTCCCGACCACCGACTCCGGTCCAGCCCCTCGTGCATGATCGATCACCAGAAGATGGTCACAAAACGGGTCGTAGGCGTCCATGTCGCGCCTGGCCCGTGCTGCTTCCGGCGACGGCCGCGCCGCCATCTCATCGTAGAAAACCCGATAGCGCAATGCCTGGGCGGCATCGATCTCGCTGTCATCGGCCGCCAATCGAACCTCTAGAGAGTTCCAGCGAAGTTCGCCCTGTTTGAAGGGACCGCTTCCATTTTCGGCCATGCCGCGTTTCGCACCAATCCCATGCAGATGATAGACGTCCGCCACGCCGATCCGGCCCCATGCCCAGAGCCAGCGTCGCACCGTCTCGGCGCCATGATGACCGCCGAGACAAACTGGATACCACGGATGCGCGGGTTCCGGTCAACCGTGTCCCGTGCTCCGAACGGTCTTGTGACCCCAGGATCGCTGCAACCGGCGCCAGGCCCCATGTCCAATGGTTTAGTCGTTGCCCCGCCGCGACCGGGTGCCAAGCCCGATCTCCTTGGCCAACTTGCTGCGCTGTTTGGCGTAATTTGGAGCAACCATCGGATAGTCGGCCGGCAGGGACCAACGCTCCCGATACTCCTCGGGCGTCATGTCGTAGGCGGTCTTGAGATGCCGTTTCAACATCTTCAGCTTCTTCCCGTCCTCCAGACAGACGATGTAGTCCGCCGTGACCGATTTCTTGATGGGAACGGCCGGCTGCGGCCGCTCCTGTACCGCCGCCGGCTCGGTTCCCACATTGGATAGGGTCTTGAAGACCTGCTCAATCAATTGCGGCAGATCCGATAGCGCCACTGAATTGTTGGCGACATGTGCCGCGACGATTTCCGTCGTAAGGGACAAAAGCTCTTCATTCGACGTGCCGTTGTTCATGCAACCATACTCCATGCCTGCTTGCATCAACTGATGTAGTCGATTTCCCCGTTCAAAGCAACGCGTCTGAATAAGGCCCGAAGACCGCGCAGTGAAGGACAGGCCAAGCATGCGATACTTCTTGGACATAACCGCAGATGTCTGCCCCATGACCTTCGTCAAGGCGAAGTTAATGCTGGAACGAGTACCGGTAGGGTGCGAGTTGGAGATCCGCCTGAATGCCGGCGAACCCCTCCACAATGTCCCAAAATCATTCACTGAACTGGGTCAGACCATCGAGTCTCTGGAGCCCGAGAACCTCAATGACCCTGAGGGCGTCCATCGGCTCGTGGTGCGCAAGACCTGACTCGACGACAGGCCCAAAGCAACACTGGGGCGACGACCGTCGGCTGCTCCTCTCGAGTGCCCGATCGAACGGATTGCGTCGGTCCGTTCGATCGGGCTCAGGAGGGCAGCTTCCCATCCCACAGGTTCAGCGACACTGCTCTGACCTTTTGTTTTGACGTATGTTCGCGGCGTGGAACCGGTCTCCATGTCCGCCGAAAAAACTCTAGCCAGTTGTCCAGTCGGGTCTTTGGATAGGACTCAGACTCAATCGGTCGAGACCCGACCGTTGGAGGCTGAATCGCACGCCAATACTTTCTGGTCACTTCGTATTGCAAAAGTGTTTAGAACTCACAACCTATCAGAACATTACCATTCCAGATTGAATCAATCCACTCGGCACCCTTTCCGGTATGATTATGATTCGGATTCAGTGTGTTGGGACCCGACTGTTTGGGTCATCACATGCGCAACGCGGGTCACGCCATCCCAGCCTCCAGGTCGACCCGGTAGATCAAGGCATCGACGACGGATCGGCCGCGCCGATAGTAGCCCGGTCGCAAACCCACGGACACGAATCCGGCCGCAGCGTACAATGCATGGGCGGCGGCATTGTCCTGTGCCACCTCCAGATAAAGTCGACGACCACCCAATTCCACGGCTCGCGCCATGGCCGCCCGTAACAGGGCGGCACCGTGTCGCCGACCGCGCAGCAACGACGCGACTCCGATCGAGATCACTTCCGCTTCGTCGGCCATCGCACGAGCCAGGACATAGCCGATCGGCACGCCCTCCGCGGCCGCATCCTCGTCGCTGCGGCCGGCTGCGGCACCGTCGCCCGATGTTTCGACGGCCAAAAAACCAAAGCTGCCCGATAGGCCCATGATCTGGCCGATCACACCGGCGGACCACGGGTCCTCTGGAAAGCAAAGCTGCTGCAAGGTCGCGACGGCCCCAAAGTGCAAACCGCCTATGGGCGTGACGATCCGTCGCATCCGGACCGGTCGCATCATCGCGGCGTTCCGGTGCCGGATCGGTCGATTGGACGAGCGTCCGGTGCTCTCAGATAAAGCGGTTCCGCCAGCCGCTGTCGGTCTGGATCGGCCCCCAGCCGCGCGATCACCTCCGGGTCGCATTCCCGGTCGAGACAGAGCGCCCGATCGGCCCGTCGGTCCACCAGACACGCGCGCAACCGGTTAGCGGCGGTCCCAGCAACAAGGGTGTTCGGCTCCGACTGGAGCCATGCCGCCAATTGGTCCGGCGGGGCGATCCACGGCGCCCCAAGTGGCCTTGCGCGATCATCAAATCCCTGGGCGAACATCGCCTCACGCCCAGACTCGATCACGACCAGCAGCCGAGAGCCCCGCCGGCCCTCCTGCTCGGCCACCACCGTATGGGCGATCGCCTCCAGACTCGTGACACCGGTCGCCAGCCGGCCGGTGGCGAGCGCAAGACCACGGGCCGCAGCCAACCCGACCCGCAGGCCCGTGAAACTCCCGGGGCCG
This sequence comes from Azospirillaceae bacterium, assembly GCA_028281465.1. GTDB lineage: Bacteria > Pseudomonadota > Alphaproteobacteria > Azospirillales > Azospirillaceae > JANQJV01. Next base: position 26,340 of record JANQJV010000018.1, read on the forward strand.
ATACAAACGGCAAACCGGTCGACACCAGCCAGCACGGCCTGGCCCGACCGACCGTCTGTCCGGCCAACCATGTCAACCAACGCCATCACCATGGGCATAAGGACAATGGTCTGCCCGCGTTGCAGCAGACGCCGGTCCGCGGCCAAGCAGACGCCGTCCCGCCAAAGCGCGACACCGGTGGTTGCCGTCGCCGTGGTCAGCCCGAGCACCGTTGTCACCAGCCTCCTCCCGCTCGGCGTCCCCACACGTCAGACACCGAGCCTACCGGATCGTCCCACACCACCGCGCACTCAAGAGTGCGGCTCGGCGCGCCGGGCCACCAGGTGACGATAGGTCACGGACATGACCTGTTCACCGTGCTGATTAAAGGTGGTGTGCGTCACCCGCAATGATCCGCGATCCGAACGCCGCGCCGGGAGTTTCTCGACCACGGTTGCCATCACCGTCAGCGTGTCGCCGGGTCGCACCGGTACGAACCACCGCAGGTCTTCGCCGCCAGCGCCGCCAAGGCTGGTGCCGGTGATGACTCCGGTGTCCCGGAACAACCGGAAACTCAGCGCCATGGTCAGAAACCCGCTCGCAATCAGGCCGCCAAATGGGGACCGGGCGGCCGCTTCCGTATCAAGATGGAACGGCTGTGGATCGTATTTCAAGGCGAAGTCAATGACATGCGACTCCGTCACCGTAATGCCTTCAGTCCGTATGACATCCCCTTCGTTGAAATCTTCGTAATACAGACCTGTCATCGCCGTTCCCTTGTCTTCGTTCTATCCAGCGCACCGCACGTCCAAGGGCCTTGGAGCGGGGGCTGACTCATCGTGACACGACCGTGCCTGCGAGGTTGATGGTCCCCTCCAGGTACAGGACAACATCTCCAACCAGAACGACCCGATCCTGTTCGAGACAGCACGAAAGTTTGCCAAGACGATTGGAGACTTGATGCGCCGTCAACACCGGTTTGGCCAGCCGCCGGTGCCAATACGGTACCAGGGTGCAGAAGGCCGACCCGGTCACAGGGTCTTCCGGAATACCGTGGTTGGGTGCGAAAAACCGCGCGACCAGGTCCAAACCCGGCCGATCGCCCGGCGCGGTGACACACACCGACGCCGATTCCGCCGCCGCAAGCCGTGCCGGATCAGGCATCATGGTTCGCACGGTGGACGCCGTCTCGTAAACGAGCACCAGGTCCCGGGACCGCAGCGCTTCCACAGGCTTTGCACCGCCCAAGGCCTCCACCACCGCATGCGGCACAGCAACCGGTGTTGCCGGGCGCGCCGGCAACACCATGCGGTAGGCGTCACCAATCCGGCTGACCGTCAGCATCCCGGCCCGCCGCGTCAAAAAATGCACCGCGTCCCGGTGCGGTTCGAGCCGGGACAAGATCAATGCCCCGCTGGCCAATGTGGCGTGACCGCACAGGTCCACTTCCTGGGTCGGTGTGAACCAGCGCAGGGCGAAACGACCGTCCCCTTCCGGCACAAAGAAGGCGGTTTCCGAGAGATTGTTCTCCGCCGCAATCGCCTGCAGGCACTCCTCCGGCAGCCAATCCGACAAAGGAACAACCGCCGCCGGGTTGCCGCCAAACACCGCATCGGTGAACGCGTCAAGTTGATAGAGAGTCAAGCGCATGGAATTCCCAATTCCTTCCGTCTCGTCGGTCGATTGCGCCCTTGTACGGCGACGCCGGGCATCCCCCGGGTCGATCCAAGCCTTGATCGTTCCTCTTTTGTTTGTGCATCCCACATTTCAAGGATACAGTCATGCCACAATGTCACATGCGAGGGTCATGACGCATGGTGCCTGCCCGATCCAACTTGCCGGCCATTGCCGCGGTCCTCGACACCATCCACCTGTGGCTCTTCGTCCTGTCCACAGGCGACACTCTGCTGCGGGACCAGCGATATGGCAGCCCCCATCCGGCGATGTCTTGATCGTGGACATACGTCGTCTGAAGGCACCGGTAATCAGAACGGATGGCCGCTGCGTGTCAGCGCCGCCGGCGAACCGATCTGGTCACGGACTTTCAACCACCAGCCCCGGGACCGTGTTGCAGGTATGATGACCGTGTCCGGCGGTGCACCGGCCATCGCCGGCGCCACGACATCCTCCGGCGCCGGCTTCGAAGACGTCTGGCGGGTGCGTTTGCCCGATTTTGGTCGGCCGTGAGCGCGCAGATCGACACCACCACGCAATTCGACCGTGTCTGCGGCCTGCGCCATTTGCGCGCACATCGCCAGCATGGGTTGCACGACAGCAGGGAGCTTTGGCAGCAGCGCGAAGTCTGGGACGCGGTGCACGCGTGCCCAAACATACAATGGGGTCATGCGGATGATGGACATGGATTCAACCGTGGCGGACAGTGTCGGCCTTTTCCTCGCCCACGCGCTGGCATTGGAGACCGATGCCGCCCGCCAGTATGCCGATTTGGCTACCAGCGTGGCAGCCCGCAACCATCCAGAGATCGAAACACTGTTTCGCGACCTCGCCTACCAGTCCCGCAAGCACGCTGCCGAGGTGGCGGCAACCGGTGACCGGATGGGCGGCCTACCCACGCTACCGGCGATAGCAGTGGACTCACCGGAAGGCATCGGATCGAAAACGGTCGCCGACGTGGAGTCAGCCGAACACGCGCTTCGCATCGCGCTGGCTTGCGAACACGCTGCCAAAGCCTATTATGCCAGCGTAGCCGTGGATACAAGCGACCCGGAGGTGGCCCGGCTGGCATCGGAATTTGCCGATGAAGAGGACAGTCATGTCCGGCTCGTCAACGAATGGCTGGCGCGCCTTCAGGCTCCATCCGGGATCGCCGGCTGACGGTTTTCGGGGTCAGACTTGCAATGCAGGCGAGGTCGGGACAATGGTTCTGCGGATAACTGGCATGCTTGTCCTGGTCCTCGCCGCGGCCACGCTGGTGATTGACCTAGCAGCAAGTCCTGCCTTGGATGCCGTCCGCCTTACGGCATTGGGCGAACTTTGGTATCGGCTCCACCCTGGCAGCTTGGAATTGACCCAAGCCGTGGTGGAACGGTACTTATGGCCACCGCTTTGGAATCCTGGCATTGTCACGGTGTTGCTGTGGCCCGTCGCAGCCGTGTTCGGAGCGGTGGGTCTGGTCTTGCTCGGCATCGGCTTCGCAGCGCGGCGCAAACGCTGACGGGCTTTGATGGCCTGCGATTGCCCAGTGCCGGTCCGCGGACATCAACCCACGCAGGCCAAGACCGACTCGACGGCAACCAGGATTCGATCGATATCGCTGTTGCGTGACAGGCGGTGTTCGCCGTCCTTGATCAGAGTCAGCGTCACGTCGTCCGACACCAATCGTTCGGCTACGGACAGGCTGACCTGCCACGGAACGTCCGTGTCCCGCATGCCATGGAGGAGGCGAACCGGACCAGCGAACCCAATCGGCTTGTGCAGCACCAGATGTGCGCGCGCTTCCTCGATCAAACGAAGCGTCACCATCCGCCCCGGCGCGCCGTCCTGGGCCGGCAGTTCTATCGCGCCCTGCTCGGCCATTCGGCAGCGCTGGTCCTCGCTCATCCACGACCAGATCAATGTCTCGGTGAAATCAGCCGCTGTCGCGATGCCGACCAGGCCAGCGATGCGCTGCGGCCGGGCGAGTGCTACCAGCAGCATGATCCAACCGCCCATGGACGACCCGACCAACACTTGTGGGCCTTGGGTGACCTGGTCAATCACGGTCAACGCATCGGCGGTCCATTGGCCGATGCTGCCCTCTGCCAGGATACCGCTGGACCGGCCATGCCCCTGGTAGTCGAATCGCGTGAAGGCACGACCGCGCGCCATGGCCCACGCCTCCAGAGCGGTCGCTTTGGAACCGGTCATGTCAGAGGTGAAACCGGATAGAAAGACAATACCAGGAGACTGCCCAAACGTATGACGGTAGGCCAAGCGCGCTCCGTTGTGCCCTAGGAACGCAACCTTGGTATCATCGTCCTGCGACCGCCTCGTCGGATCGTCCTCAGGCATATCCCCGTGGCTCGGCATCGTTGAATCGTCCCGCCCCCATGGTCATGCTCCATCCACCGTCATCGACTAAACCAGCCGCGGCCGATGGACAAGGGCAAGCCTGCGCGGCGGCACCCGGCCCTCCTGTTTTGCAGGTACTGTCCGGTCTCAATACGTTCGGCTGCGTGGAACGCGCCACCCTTGATGTGGCAGCCAGTCTGGCGGCGCAGGGCCATCGTGCCCTGGTCGCTTCGGCCGGCGGCAGGCTGGTGCGAGAGTTGGAACGGCTGGGCGGCACGCATGTCACACTCCCGCTCGGTGACGATAACCCGTTTACCTTGCGGCAGGCTGCCCATGGTCTCGCCGACATCTTGGAGCGAGAACGGGTGGCGCTTGCGCATGCCCGCTCACCCGGGACGGCCTGGGCCCTGCGCCGGGCTATGACCCTGCGCCGGGCAATCCTATCCCGAAACGTTCCAATGGTCACGAGTTTCCATGAAACTTTCAGTCGCGCCGGTCCCTTAACCCGGTTTCATGCCCGCGCCTTGGCGGGTGGTGATTGCATCACCGCGGCATCGAACTATGTTCGCAATCATATTTTGGCCCACTATCCGGTGGGTCCGGAGCGCATCCAGATCATGCCGTATGGCATCGACCCGGCGATCCTTGCGCCAGACCGGATCAACCAGACCCGCTTGGTCGACCTCATCCGACGTTGGCGGTTGCCGGACGACCGAAAGATCATTCTGATCCCGGAAGGGTTGAGCGATCGTAGAGGATTGGCCGATATCCTTGCCGCTCTGGCGCGACTCGGTCGGCGCACCGACAGCCTCGCCATCATCCCGTGCGCCGACACACCCAACGGGCCACGTCGGCGCGCCATTGAGCGGCGGCTCACCAAACTCCGGTTGGACGACACCGTGTATTTGGCGGAACCGACCCTGGACCGTGCGGCGGCCTACATGCTCGCTACAGTGGTGGTCACCGCTCCACGACACGCGCGCATCAACGACCACGTGTTTGTCGATGTCCAGGCCTTGGGGCGGCCACTGGTCGCCAGCGACGTCGGTGCGGCGCGGGAGTTTGGGGTTCCGGGGAAAACCGTCTGGCTGGTGCCGCCAGGTAACGTGAGCGACTTGGCCGCTGCCCTCGACGAGGTACTTGGTCTGACCGAACGTCGGCGCCGTCAGGTGCTTGAGCAGGCCATCAACCATATCCGCCATCGGCATCTCAAAGCGCGATTCTGCGCCGAAACACTGGCGGTCTATGCCCGCCTCCTGGACGAGCAAACGGGCACCACGGAGGTCGCCGCCCCATCGGACTAACCGGACCGTTCAGCCGGCGACAGGTCGAACACCAGCCAGCCGGCCTTACTGTCGCGTGTGGTCGGTAACCGTGATATCACCGCGGATGATGGCCGATTTCGCTGCGTTCAAAGCCTCCCGCATCTCCGCCGTGATCAGCGCCCGATTGTGTTCATCGAGGGCCGCGTCGACCCCACCCTCGGCCAGGCCAAAGATGCGATGACCGGGTTGCCACGAGCCCTGGCGACCTTCGAGCATGGTCGTGTAAACGGCGGTATCGACCCGCTTGACCATGGACGTCAGCATCGTGCCTGGATGCAAATAGTTCTGGTTGCTGTCGACGCCGATGGCCAGTTTGCCCTCGTCGCGCGCCGCTTCATAGACACCGAGACCCGTCGCCCCGGCGGCGGCAAAGATCACGTCGGCACCTGAGGAGATCTGGTCGAAGGCAATCTCGCCGCCAGTGAACGGATCGTTGAACGCCTCTGGCGTGTCGCCCGTCATTTCCACCAGAACCGTTGCCTCTGGATTGGCGTGTGCCACGCCTTCCTCATAGCCGACTCTAAACTTGTGAATGAGTGGCGTGTCCATGCCACCGATGAATCCGACCGTGCCGGCCTCGCTCGCCATGCCGGCCAGCACGCCGACCAGAAACGACCCCTCGTGCTCGGAAAAGGTGATGGACTGCACATTCGGAAGGTCGACCACCGCATCGATAACGGTAAACGTTGTGTCCGGGAACTGCGGCGCCAAGTCGGCGACCATATCGCCCCAGCGAAAACCGACAGCGACCACCAGATCGGCCCGCGCCGCCGCGTCGCGCAAGGCCGCGACGCGTTCCCTCAAAGAGAACGGTTCGAACTCGATGTAGCCACCACCCGTCTCGTCTTGGTAGCGTCGCGCACCGTTGAAGGCGGCTTCATTGAAGCTCTTGTCGGATTTTCCCGTTTCGTCATAGACGATCGCCGGTGTGAACGCGGCCGCCGGCAACAGCATGCCCATGCTCACGAAGCCCGCTGCCAGGGCGGTGATGACTGTGCCTTTCATCGCTGGTCTCCAGGGTCTTAGGGAAAGAAGGTACCCGACGCACCACCGCCATCGGGCCAACGCCCCAGCCCATTGCTGTCGCTGTCCGCCGTGGTTCCATCGACGCTGAGATCGATCCGGCGCTGGACCGAATCGAATCGATGATTTCATTTCGGTGATGGCGGTGACGACACTGCGCATCGCATCCCGGATCGCCGACACCTTCTTGGCCATGTCATCGGTCACCCTCGCGGTCTGGGCTGTCTGGCCGGACATCTGTGCGATCAGTCCAACCATGGTGCCAACGCGTACAGCCGCCTTGGACCGGCGATTGACGATTTCCGGGGCGCCGCTGGCCCCTTGTGGCCGCTTCCCCGATCGTGCGGCCTTCTCAGGCTTTCAGTTTGTAGCCGCTGGCCAGCATGCGGATCGCCAACCACCACAATCCGGTTGTGGCAAACAAGACCACTCCCAAGCCGAGAACCAACGTGCCATCCGACGTGCCGATGAATCCATAGCGAAACCCATCGATCATATAGAAGAACGGATTGGCGTGGGCGATCCACCAAAAAACCGGTGGTAGACGGTCGACCGTATAAAATGTCCCAGACAGGAACGACATCGGCATGATGACAAAGTTCGTGACAGCTGCGATGTGATCGAATTTGTCGGCCCAGATTCCGCCGATCAATCCCAGCAGGGACAAGAACATGGACGCCATCACCAAATGATACACTGCATACAGGGGGTTGTGGAGCTCCAGGTCGATAAAGGCGATCATGATCAGCCCGGTGCTGACCCCGACCAGCACGCCGCGCGTGACACCGCCCATGACGTAACCGACAGCCAACTCCCAAGGCGAAAGCGGCGGCATCAGAACATCAACGATATTTCCCTGAACTTTTGCAATTATGATAGACGACGACGTATTGGCAAATGCATTCTGAATCACCGCCATCATGATAAGACCAGGCGCCAGGAAATGCAAAAAAGGGATTTCCCCGACGCGGCGCGAGGGACCATCCAGGGCCAGGGAGAAGACGGTGTAGAAGATCAACGTCGTCGCCAGCGGCGCCAGAACGGTCTGGGTATAGACCTTAAGGAAACGCAGGACTTCCTTACGGTACAATGTCCAAAGCCCACGCCAGTTGACGGCGTCGGACATCCATGGCAACGCCCGCGGCGAGGACGTCGGTCCGATGAACGGTTTCACGGTACTTGGCTCTATGGGATTTCGAACGACCGCAGACAGCCAGCGTAGCCCGGCCGGCAAAACGAATGCCACCATCCATACCCCTCGGACCAAATGCAACCCCCGAGAGCAGGCGCTGGTGGGCGACCGACGCCGACGCGCCTCCGATGCCGATCGCGGGGGACGGCGGTCTGTGGATTGCCAACGGAGACACCCATGACGCGCTCCGATTCCGGTGTGACCACCCGGCCTCCTTCAACCATCGCCGTGGCCGTGACCTCCGGTCCCGGGCGCGATGCGTGCCCCCGTGTCACCGCTTCGGGCCGCGGTTTCGTCGCAGAACAGATTGTGGAACTGGCATTCGCCAACGGCGTTAAAGTGCGGCAGGATGCCGATCTGGTGCAGGTTCTGGCCGCACTCGACCTTGAGTCGGACATCCCGGTCGAGGCCATCGTGGCCGTCGCAGAAATCCTCAGACGCGTGTACGAGGCCAACGGACCGCCATCCCCAGCCCAGCCGGAGCCACCATGACCCAGCCACCATTCGCCCAAGCCCCGGTCACCCCGACCGGCCCCGTGGCAACGGACCGTATCTCCAGCGACCTTGCCGCCATCGCAGCGGCGCTGCGTGATGCCGCGCACATGATCGATTGCGGTGCGACGGTCGATCTGGCTGGGTTGGACCAGGCGGTCGATGCTCTGTGCGCAGACCTGGTCGGGATGCCACCGGCCGATGCCGAGCGGTTCTTGCCCGGGCTGGAACTGGTGATGCGCGACCTCGACGGGCTAGCAAACGCCTTGGTGGCGCAAAACGCCACAACAGAACAGACACCAACCACCCGGCATGCCGACGGCGTGGCGACGAAACGGCGCCGTGCCTCGGCAGCCTATGCCCGCCCGCCCTCGGCTGATCATCCTCCGACGGATTGCTGACGGCGACAAGGAGTGCACCCCCCCGTGTCGACTGGTCTCGACCTGGCCATCTATCTGCGTTTCGTGGCGGCGTTGGCCGCCGTTCTGGCTTTGATTGCCGCCGGTGGCTGGCTGTTGCGACGCTTTGGCTCGGGCGGCCTGTTGGCTCGTGCCGGAAACCGTCGTCGCACCGGTATCGTGGAGGTTACCGCTGTCGATGCCCGCCGCCGCCTGGTCTTGCTCCGCCGAGACAACGTGGAGCATCTGGTATTGATCGGCGGTGCCGGCAACGATGTGGTGATCGAAACCGGAATTCCCGCCCAACCCACCGGAACAGACCGTCTGTCGACCGGTGGACCGGCCGTTCCCGCACCGACCGATGGACTGGAGGAGGACACGGCATGATCCGGCCCGCGCACCTGATCCGCCCCGTGCCGGTACGGTGGGTGCCGATTGCGGCGGCGGGACTTGCTCTCTGCCTGGCCAGCTCCGCTCTCGCCCAGAGTTTCAGCCTGGATTTCGATGATCTGGGCGGCAGTGTTACCAGCCGCATCCTACAGTTGATCGCGCTCATGACGGTGCTGACACTGGCGCCGTCGATCCTGATCATGACGACATGTTTCATTCGCATCGTCATCGTGCTGTCTTTCTTGCGCACGGCCCTCGGCATCCAGCAAGTACCGCCCAACACGGTTCTAATCAGCCTCGCCTTGTTCCTGACGTTCTTCATTATGGCGCCCGTGTTGGAGCAATCCTACCGAGCCGGCATCCTTCCGCTGATTGAGGAGGAGATCGACGAATCGGAGGCGTTCCAAAGAATATCACAGCCCTTCCACGCCTTCATGATGACGCATCTGCAACAGCGCGAGCTGGAACTCTTCGTCGACATGAGCCAAATGGAAGTGGTTCCGGAACCCCAGGACATGCCCCTGCATGTGGTCATTCCAGCCTTCATGATCTCTGAGTTAAAGCGCGCCTTCGAGATGGGCTTTCTGCTGTTCTTGCCCTTTCTCATCATCGATATGGTTGTTGCGTCGATCCTCATGTCCATGGGCATGATGATGCTGCCACCCACCATTGTCGCCATACCATTCAAGATAATTTTCTTCGTACTGGTGGACGGCTGGTACCTGATCTCCGGCAGCCTGGTAAAAAGCTTCGGAACGCTTGAGTAGGCGACGGCTGAGTACGCGACTGCGGGCCAATCGGTGTATTTGCCGTCGGATGATCAATCAGGCCGTCGATCGACGCCGGCGCCCGTGTCGATCATCTCGCGATTCAACCCAAACTCAGACCACTGATCTCAGTTGATAGCGGTGGCCGGATCAGCATCCTCAGCCAGATGTCGCGTGCGATACTGATTCAAGAAATCCTGGAAGACATCGACCTCGGCAACGCGTTGCTCGATCGTTTTGAGGTCGACCAAACCGCCGGTCTGTTCGGGCCGTGTGAGAACCTGGAAGGCGGCCGCTTGATCGGTGCTTTCAATCGCCGCACCGTACTTGCTTCTCAAGGTCTCGAGTCGACGCCCGTCGCCCGCCAAAGCCAAAGCCACCGCCCGATCGACGATGAGTTGCGCGGTGCGCGGGTCGAGCGGCGTGCCATCCTCGGGCGGCGGACCGATGACTCTGTCCAACGCCTGAGCGGCCGAGTTCCACTTCTGCTCCCGCCAAGCGATGTCCACCCGCAGCAGGTTGGCTCCGTCCCCGTCATCACCGGCGATGACAGAGAGGGCCTCTTCGCTGCGCCGCAAATCCGTGAGCGCGCGCGCGCGTAACAACCGACGTTCCCGCACAAGCTCGGCGGACAGATCGGGCATCTGGCTCATGTCCAACCCTTCCAGTGCCTGGGCCGGCCGGCCGTCAAGCAGACGCAGCGACGCCAAGCGCGCGCCCACCTCCGCCTTCTTCGGTCCATCCAGGCGGAATGTCACTTGGTGTTCCAGCAAATCCGCCGCACTGGCCAAGAGGTCGAGCTCCGCCAAGCGGCCCGCCAGGGCCCGAATGATGGCGTCTCCGGCCGCACCAACCGGCGTCAGTTCGCGGAACCGATCGTAAAGTTCCAGCGCCTCCAGTGGCGGCAAATCGGACGCCCCATCCTGGAACAAACCGGCGAAATTGCGCGCCATTGTCCTGGTGATCTCGGCGCTCCGCGGGTTGTCCGGGAACATGGCCGCCGCCTCGCGCAATGTCAGCAGCGAGTCGGCATATTGGCCCGCGAGCCACTGTACCTCACCCTGGCGCTGGACGATGTCGAGTTCCAAATCGTCACCACGCCAGGCAAACCGCAATTGGGCCAACCGCTCGGCGGCCGCCTCCGGCGTCGTACGATCCTCCTCGAGTTCAAGGTTGATGAGGTCGAGTCCCGCCCGGGCACGGTACAGCCGGTCGTTGCTGCCGCGCACCTGCTGCCAGAGCGCAATCGCCTCGTCCGGATCGCCACTCTGTCGCCGTGCCTCACCACGCAGATACAAAACACCCGGAGATTCCGCCACGTCGAACGCACCCTTATCCAACAAGCGGTCGAGGACTTCTTCCGCCGACTCCGGATCGCCGGTCTCCAGTTCCGCCTCCGCAGCACGCCGGATGAAGCGCGAGAAGTGAGGCTCCGGATACTCGTTCACAATGTTCTTTCCGGCAGCGAATCCATTGGCCGCCATCGGCCATTCGCCCAGCTTGGCCGCTGCCATGGCCCGCCATAGCGCCGCCTCCCGGTTTTCCGCCAGCCCGCCACTCGACAGCACTGTGCGCCCTCGTTCTGGATCGCCAATGGCCACCTCGATCGCTCCGACCAGAGCCTGGAACTCGGGCCAGCCAACCAAGTCCGGTTCCTGATCGCCCAGAAACAGCAAGAGGCCCCGTGCCTCATGCAGGAACCCATGGGCAAAATAGAATTGCGCCAGGTCCAAACGCGCGCGCATACGCTCCGAGGGCAGGGCGCTGACCACACGTTGCAGCAGACGCTGGCGCTCGTCAGTGAATGCCCCCAACGGTCCCTGTTGCCAGTCCACCAAATTGAACAGACGTCGATCGTCCGTCGGCGGCGGCGGTAGGGCCTCCATGGACACGTCCGTCTCGGCCCCGATCTCAAGCGCTTCGCCCAGCGCCATGTCCTCGGGTGGCGACACCAACAGCCCACCGGCCGACGTTACCTCCAGCCCATCTTGAACCGGGCGCACTGTGATCCCATCCGCCTTTGGTCGGATGACCGCACCTTGCAGTGTCCTCAGGAAATCCACCTGCGGCAATCGATGGGCCTGCGGCACATGTTCAACAACCGCAGGCAGAGGCACGGCGAGGAGCCGATCGCCGACCTCCGGGTCGGTCATTTCGACGAACGCCGTGGCATCGGGACTGGCCACCAGCACCCGTGCGCCGATCACGAATCCCGGCTGCGGGACAATCGGGACGCGCCGGCTGCGGCGACGCGTGTCTGGAACCACATCAATCTCCCATGCCGTGCCACGCCGGGCGACCGCGGGCCGTAGCCAGGGACGCACCGGAACCTGGAATGCTGAGCCGCCAAGCGCCGGCACCGGACGGACCGCGCCGACAAGCTGGACGTTGCCATCAACGACCCGGACCGAGTCGGTCCGCACGTCCCGATCGAACACGACGGTCAGCATACCGCCCCGCACGAAGACCGCGGCCGCAGCCGGTCCACCCGGATCGAAAACGATAACCGGTGAGGCCGCGGCCGATGTCTCGATGGGCGCGTCGACCGCTTCCGCGGTCGGTTGCCTCTCCGCCGCCGACCCCGTGGGCGGTGTGGGGGTCGCCGCGGCCGGCCTCTCCGTTATCGACGCAGACACCGGCGTGGCGGGCGCTGACGCACCGGCGGTGACCGGCACCGCCGCATCGGACGCCGGGGACTCTCCAGGCGACGGCGGTGCCGACGGATTCGGTGCCACCGGAGCCGCCACAGTGGGAGCGGTATCAGCGATCGTTTCGATCACGGGTTCATCGCTCGGTGCCGATGGCGTATCGGTTGTGGGGGACTCGGCCGACGTCAGCCCCCCGGACGCCACCAGATCCGCTGACCCATCGCCGGCCCCGGCGGCCAGGATCGTCGGCTTCCGACGTGGCAACGGGATCGCCGGACGCCGCACCACCGCCTCTGTCGCGCCCGGGACGGTTGCTTCCCGCACGGTCTCGGTCTGTGCGACCGCCTCTGATGCCGCTGCCCGTTCCGCCGTGGAGAGGGCTGGGCCATACACATCGACCACCACCTTGGTGCCCACACGCAAGGTACGCAGTCGCGCCGGTTCCGGGATGGCCGCACTGACGGCTAGCCCACCGAGTCCAGGGACCTGCGCTACAGCGGCGATCCGACTCAGACCAGACCGTTGGGCTCCCGAAAGGTTTGCCTGTGCTGGTGTATCAAATCGGATACGCATCGATCCAGCCGTCCGATCCACGGTGAAATCGACCGAGTCGGTCCAATCAAAAACCAGACGCGTGTACTGCGGATGCTCGCCGCCGCGCACTGTGATCGTCGGCCCCTGCGCCTCGGCCGGCGGTGGTGGTGAGATCTGCTGGGCGGGCAGTACTGGACTCGACGACTCCACCGGTGCTGCGGGCTGCGAAAACGGGGACGCACCCGAACCAATCGGCCCCTCCTGCGCGACACCAACCGTGGCGAAGAGCGCCAGTGTGACGGCGACGCTGGCCACGCGCGGCCTGCGCCAATTCACCGTGATGCCCCCGGTTCGTCGCGGATCACCACGGCAATCCGGTGCGCGGGCACACCCCCCCTGCCACCGCCCGGTCCTAGCCGACTGCGGGCAATCAGCGGTCTACCGTAGCCAAAGCGCGTCAACACGCCGGCTACCGCCACCGCCCGGCGCAGGGCCAAACCCCACAAGGGCGTTGATCGACCGGCCAACACCGCCTCCCGATCCGCTTGTGCCGTGACATCGATCCGATTGTTGATCCGCCGCAGCACGCCACTCAACAAGAACAATGTCTCCCGTCCGGTCTCGGTCAGCGTATCGCCCTCTGGCACGAACAGTTGGTAGTCGGGCAGGACGATGACCACACGGTCGTCATGCGCTTCGATCCGGACCGTGGACAAGATATCATGATCGGCAAACTGACTTTCCAGAAGCACCGCTAGGTACGAAAGACTGACCGGTGATCGAGACTCGACGGCCTCGATGCCATGGCGCGCACCGGCCACGGTCTGCCCGACCGACTCGCCAACCGAATCAACCATGGCGCGCCAGGACCGCGGCTCCGGCTCACCCATGGCGAAGATTAGAACGAAGAATGTCAGCATCAGCACGATCAAATCGGACAAACTGACCAGCCACGCTGGGGTCGCCGACCCGGCCTTGTCCGGTACAGCGAGCCGTAAGCGCCGGCCTCTGTCACGCGTCATCGTCACCACGCGACACCTCTCAGGGGCCGCCATGATCGTCCACCGGCACCAAGGTAAAGATGAGACGCACATACCCCGGCTCGCCGCCTTCAATGCCGATTGAAACCGCCACCGGTGGAGCGCCGGCCGAAATCAGGATTTCGGCAAAATGGGCCGCGCGTGGGATCGATCGGACGCCAATCACGTCCGGACCCGAAACCGCCACAAGCGCTTCGAAATGGTACACCCAGCGCCCAACGGGCGTCCGCAAGGCATCAACGATCCGATCGATCAGACCGCGCCGGGCTGGTCGCACCGCGGCGGACGCGGGGACGAACAGGTAATCCGCGGGGACAGTCGCCACCAACACCGACCCCAGCGCCACCGTGGCGATCGGCGTAATCGCCAGTTCCGATTCCAACAGGTCCCCGATGCCAGACAGGCCCCCGACGGCGGCCTGCCATTCCGCCGTCGAGGGCCGATCTGACCGACCGGCGACAACGGCCGCATCCGGCCCAGCAAACTGTCGCTCGACGCTGCCCAAGACCGCGGTCGTCCGTTCTTCTCCTGGCCGCGAATGGACGGTCAGAACAATGAAGAACACCAGGAGCAGAAGAAACAACGATATGAACACGAAGATGCTGGGTGCGGCCGATCCGCGCATGGTCCGCATCGCAGCGGGCCGGCCCGACGCCAGGTCGGTGCGACCCGGGTGCTGTCGTGGCAGAACCCCGGAGGCCATGGCCGGTCAATCAAAACTGGCCAACAACCGGTCGATCTCATCCTGGTCGATCGCTTCACCCGGCAAAGACGGGCCGTGCACCAAATGGGCGTCCGGGTCCTGGGTCGGTGTCGGTTCGGCCACCGGTCCGGGTGCGCCGGATCCGATGCCGCTGTCACCGAATATCGCGATCAACTGATCGATCTTCGCCTCGATGTGTTTGAGTGCCCGCACCACTTTGGTGATGCGCTGACCGGTCACATCCTGAAAGTTGCAGGCCTCAAAGACACGGGTCACGGCCTCCGTCAGGGCGGCATTGTCCGCGGGACCGAGCCGATCGGCAATCTGCGCAATGGCGTCACACGCGTCCATAATGGTGTTGGTTGCCGCCTCCGTCGCACCGACCACCGCGTCTAGCTCGTCGGTCGCCGTCGGGATGTGGCTGCTGCGGATTTCGTCTGGCCGGACCGCAGCAATTTCGGCGCGCGCTTGTTGGATGTAGTGCGCCAGATCCTCCAACTCATGGTAGACTTTCAGATCGCCGGCGGTCATGTCCCCATCCAAGGACGAGACAATATCGCGCAGCAGACCGGCGACCTCTTCCGTCGTGATCGGCTGCACCGCTTGTCGGCGGGCCGCGGCAAGCTGGTCGACCATCTCCCGCCCCGCGTCGATCGCCTCGAGACCGCGTGTCATCATGTCCATGTCCACCGTTCCGGAGTGCTCAAGGGCGTTTTCGTTTCAGGGGGCGGCACCGGTCCAGATCGCCGTGATTGGGCTGGACCGAACCGCGTACTCAGCGCATGAGCGCCGGCAGATCACGCCCCTGGGCGAGCGCTGCTGTCACTTCCCGCGCTTTCATGGGATCCATGGCAGCGAAGATCGGTGCCACCTTGTTTTCTTTCATGCGTTCAACCACGTCCAACAAAACCGGCTGGTCCAGCGCTTCAAAGATGCGTGCTGCATCCTTTGGTTTCATGGTTTCGTAGATTTTCACGAGGCTCAGAAGCTGCTCCTGGTCCATCTCGCTACGCTGATCCAGCAAGGCTTGGATTTCATCGCGCAGCACGGTAAGTTCCGTCACCTTCTCTTCTAGCCGTCGTTCCGCAACCACCAGCATGGCCTCGCGCTGGTCCAACGCGCGTTCGCGTTCGTCAAGTTGCCGCCGGCGCTCGTTGATATGGCGTATCACTTCCATTTCGACCGAGCTCGGCTCATCCGCCGACGCATCGCCTTCCGCAGCCATGGTCGCCTGTGCCAATTGGGTTGCCGGGACATCGGCAACCGGCGCAGAGTCCGGCACCGCTTCAGCGGTCTGGGCCTGCAGTGGCGAGACTTCGGGCAGCGGCCGGCCCTGCGTCACCGTTTCCCACACACTGCCGACCCGGACGCCGAGCAGCAGTACGGCGACAAAAATGGTGACCGGCAGCAACCGGACGCGCATGCGGATCCCCTTCATAACCGATCACCCCTCCCAGCCGCCGACTCAACGCCGGCTTTCGATCGCCTTCAACAACTCCCGCTCCGCACGCGACAACCCGTCCACGTCGTCGATGGCGCTGGTGTCTTCGGTCCCATCGACCCCATTCGCGGACCCCGTTGCCGTCGACGGCCGTCCGCGTGTACGGCGCTTGGCCGCAGGATCTCCTGTTTCGACCGGATCGTTGAGGGCGCCCTCGCGTCGTGGCGGCGGACCTCGCCCACCGGCAGCCCGAATCAGCGCCCGCGCCGCGTCGGCCGCCTCCGCATCGGCCTGGTCGTCGGCACTGAATGGCAGCGCCGTGTCATCACTCCGACTACGCGCGCGTCCGGATGACCGATCAACGGCCCGCCAGTCCCGCTCCACGCCAGGTCCGTCACCGTCGGACCCGGCCCGAGGCCGTTCCCGGCGGGCCGGCCGCACGGGAGTCCCCGCCATGCGGTCCTCCGCGGACGGCACGCGACCAACGGCACGCTCGATGCGGCTGGCCAGAGCGTCGCCGGTCTCGATCACGATCTGTAGTTCGTCACGCAATTCCTTGGCGCGCGTGATTGCCTTCTGCAATGCTTCGCCGGTCTCCGCCGCCGTCCGCTTCATGCCCTTGATACCAGTGTCCGCCCGGGCCACCGCTTCGTTCAACCCCTTGATCAGGGCTTCCAATTCCTGGCGATTGTTTCGTAGCTGACCCAATTTCCGGTTCAAGATGACCGCATAGGTGATGGTCGCCACCAGGAGGCCGACCACGGCGAGGTCCAGGATCAGGCTAAATAGATCCATGGCTCAGCGCGGCAGATCCTGGCGATACAGATCCTTGTCGATCCGAACCGCAATCTGGCCACCCTTTCGTCCCATCTTACCCTCGAACATGGACACGTCTCCGCACCGCAGTTCGATCGGCGCATCCGCGGTGGTATTCAGAATGATCCGCGACCCGACTTTCCACTGCAGGACGTCATACAACGGCAGAGTCATCTCATCCAGCACCGCCCGCATGTCGACGTCCGTCACCAGAAGTTCGGTCGCCAGGTGTGTTTCCCAGATCGAATCGCGACCGAATTTCTCACCCATGAACATTTGCAGCAGAAGCTCGCGCACCGGCTCCAGCGTCGCATAGGGGATCATCAGTTCGAGCCGACCTCCGCGGTCTTCCATGTCGATGCGCAATTTGACCAGCACCGCCGCATTGGCCGGCCGAGCAATGGTGGCGAAACGGGGATTGGTTTCTAGTCGATCGAACCGGAAGGTCACGGGCGACAACGGATCGAACGCCGCAGACAGATCGCTGAGCACTACGTGGACCATGCGCTCAACCAGATTGCGTTCGATCGTCGTGTAGGGCCGGCCCTCGATACGCATGGCGGCCGTCCCGCGCCGACCTCCGAGCAAAACGTCGACAATCGAATAGATCAGTGCGCTGTCCACAACCATGAGGCCGTAGTTATCCCACTCCTCGGCCTTGAACACCGAAAGCATGGCCGGCAGTGGGATCGAATTGAGGTAATCGCCGAACCGGACCGAGGAAATCTGATCCAGGCTAACTTCAACGTTGTCAGAGGTAAAATTGCGCAGACTAGTAGACATCATGCGCACAAGTCGGTCGAAAACGATTTCCAACATAGGCAGGCGCTCATAGTTGACGAGCGCACTGTTGACCAATGCCATGATGCCGGAATTGTCCCCGTCCCCACCGCCTTCCTGGTCAAAGCCGAGCAGACTATCGATCTCATCCTGGTTGAGGACGCGCGTCGACCCGCCACCGGTGACATCTTCGACCTCATCGGTGCCTTCTTCGGCCAAGGCGGCCCATTCCGCCGCCAGCCGTTCCTCTTCGCTGAGATCGCCCGTGTTCGCCATGCGTCCCGTTCCGTGTGCCCGCCACGGCCTTATTGAATCAGAATTTCCTGGAACAGAACATCCTTGATTTCCGTTGGATGCGCGGCGGCGGCTACGCGCATCATCAATTCTTCGCGCAGACGATACATACCTGCCGAACCGCGCAACTCATCAAGCCGCAGTTCCCGTAGATAAACTTGGAAATTGTCGACGATGCGCGGCATCACCAGATCCAAAGCTTCCATGTCGGAATCGCGGCTCACCTGGATTGCGATTTTCATCTTTAGATAGCGCGACCGGTTGCCCGGCACATTCAAATTCACCAGCATGTCGGGCACCTCATAGAAGAGGACCTTCTCCTCTTCCTGCGGCACCACCTCTGCCACCTCCGGCTCCTCCGGTGCCCCTGTCATCGCATCCAGTACACCACTGAAATACAATCCAAGACCCGCTGCCAGCAGCAACAAAAGCGGGAGGACGATGTAAAGCACCAGCTTCTTGCCGCTGAATTTCTTGCGCGGCAAGTCTTCGGCGGCTTCATAGGCGCCGTCGACCTCCATGCTCATGGATCACTTACTCCGGTTCGGCCGATGTGGCTCCGTGTAGGTTAACCATAGACCCGCTCCCCTTAACAAGGTGTGTGGCTGGGTCACCGCCACGGAGCGTCTTGATTGCAATCCCGTGGACCAACGGCAAGGTCTGGAGTATTGAACGCCCGCTGTCCCGCACCCGATGCCGCCACCACGGCGTAGCCGACAGGCATTGCCGGCGCATCGAACCCACGGGCCTTGTGGACCGAACCCGGGGGCATTGGATCCGGGCCGCCGTTCAGCCGGAAGACTTGGAGGAGTGATAATGAAACCACGCTTGCGCACGCTGGCGTCCGTGGTGGTGCTGGCGGGTCTCGCCACCGCACCCGGACTCGACGGGTCGATCGCGCTGGCCCAATCCGCGCCGCTCGACGTTCCGAGCGACGTGAGCGACAGTGGCGCGACCACCCTGGCCATGATGCTGACCGACCGCTTGACCGCCTGGTTCGCACCGGCATCGCCAGACGCCGACGTCGCCGTGGTTTGGGACGGTTCCGTCACGGTAACGCCGGCGGGTAGCCATTACGATGTCAGGATCCCAGCCCTGACCTTCGTCGACCAAGACGGTGAAAGCCTCGTGGTGGACGGCACCTCGCTGACAGTGACGCCCGTTGACGGCACGCGGCTGGACGTGGCTCTCACCCTCCCCGCCATCATGCCGCTGCTGGATTCCACCGGTGTGTCGAAAGGAGCCCTCAGCCTGGGCACACAACGGTTCGTCGGTACCTGGCTGCCCGCCTTGGACGCTCTCTTGGCGCTCGATGCCTCCTACGACACCGTGACCCTTGAGATCACCGGCGGCGCACCAGACGAGCGCGGCCGCCTGTCTGCGGCCGATGCAACCATGACGGTGGCGCTGGACGAGACCGCGCAGGGCCGGTGGAGCGGCCCGAGTACGCTCTCCCTTGGGCAACTCGAGGCGACCGATGTGTCTGGCCGGCGGCTGTTGGATCTGGACCGCCTGGATTTCACTTGGGACATCGATGCCATGGACCTATCGGCCTGGGCCCAATGGCTGGAGACTTTGGGTCAGACGACCACCCACCGCACAGCCGGTACAAGTCTGTTCAACGGCGTCGCCCTCTCGGCTGACGTCGCCGGATTCTCCATCATCGATCCGGAGGATTCGTCACAACTGGCCGTTGCCGCTGCGGGCGTCGAAATCGGCTTGCAGGGCCTCGACGGTGAGCAGTCGACGGTCAACATCGCCTATCACCACGACGGTCTGACACTCGAACCCGGGCTGGAGCGCGACGCTTTCACGCCAACCGTCGTGACCATCGACATTACCGCCGATGGCCTGCCAAACAGCGGCCTTGCGAATGCGGCCAACAATTTTCTCAATACCGTAACCACCGCTGGTTCGGCCGCCGGTCTCATGTTCGCGCAGCAGGTACTTGTAAATCTAAGTGTTGCGGATAGCGAGTTGCGTTTCGACAGAATTAGCTTCGAAACGCCCGAGATGGCAACATCACTCAATGGTATTGCACGTTTTGATGTGCGTTCACCTTATGGGGTTACCGCACGCTTCGACGTGATGACGCGCGGGATGGACGCGGCCCTGTCCGCCCTGCAGCCGCGGCCCGGCGAATCGCTCGACGACACAACGCAGACCGCTCTCGCGGTCCTTGGCATGCTGCAAGCCATGGGCTTGCCCGACACCGACGACCAGGGCCGGCCAGTGCGGACCTACGCGGTCGAAGTTTCGGCGAATGGTCGAGCGATGCTCAACGGTGCCGACTTGACTGCCCTGATCGGTGGCATCCGGCAGCAGACCCGTTGACTTCCGCCGGCCGGGCCGCCGGCCGGACGCACGCCGGACGAGTTTGGTCGCGGCCGAAGGCGGCGGTCCCGCTTTCGGCCGCTTTGTTTGCAACACCGCAATCTTGTCGCCCGACCACCGGTTTCGCATATCTGCTCACGGCTCCCGCGCATCGGGAAGACATCGAAACGTCACAACGACCCACGCCATTCCAACACACAAGGCCAACACCCATGACCGAGGAAACCCTCAGCTTCCAGGCGGAGGTCAGCCGGCTCCTGGATATCGTCACCCATTCCCTCTACAGCGAGAAGGAGATTTTCCTACGGGAACTCATTTCCAACGCGTCAGACGCCTGTGATCGCGTGCGCTATGCCGCGTTGACCGAGCCGGCCTTGACGGCCGATGACCCCGAACTGCGCATCATCATCCAGGTGGACAAAGACGCCGGCACACTCAGCGTTATCGATAACGGCGTCGGCATGGACCGGGCCGACCTGGTGGAAAACCTGGGTACGATCGCCCGCTCCGGTACGACCGAGTTTCTCAGCCGTGTAACCGGCGATGGCCGCAATGACCTGTCCATGATCGGACAGTTCGGCGTGGGTTTCTACGCCTCCTTCATGGTCGCCGACCACGTCGACGTGTTCACCCGGAAGGCCGGCGACGCCCAGGGCTGGCATTGGCGCTCCTCCGGCCACGGCAACTTCACCGTGGCTGAGGCCGATGACGTCCCGCGAGGCACCCGGGTGACCTTGACCCTCAAGGCGGATGACAAGGAATACCTTGAGGAAAGTCGGATCAGCCATATCATCAAAACCTACTCCGACCACATTGCATTTCCCATCCGCTTCGGCACCGGCGACGACGCTAAATCACTGAACTTGGCCTCAGCCGTGTGGACCCGCCCAAAGTCCGAGCTGGACGCCGACGCCTACAAGGAGTTCTACCATCACGTCGCCCATGCCTTCGATGAGCCTTGGATGACCGTGCATTGGCGCGCGGAAGGCATGATTGAATACACGGGATTGCTGTTCGTTCCTACCTCCAAACCGTTCGATCTTTTCGACCCAAAGCGCGCCCACCAAGTAAAATTGTATGTCCGTCGGGTTTTCATCACCCAAGGTGCCGAAGGTCTGATTCCACCCTATCTGCGCTTCCTGCGCGGCGTGGTGGACAGCGAGGACTTGCCGCTCAACGTGAGCCGGGAAATGCTGCAGAACAACCCGATGTTGGCCAAACTGCGCTCCGGCATCACCAAGCGCGTGCTCAGCGACCTGCTCAAGAAGGCCGAGGACGCCGAAGCACGCGAGCCGTATGCCGCCTTTTGGAACAATTTCGGTGCCGTGGTGAAAGAGGGGCTGTACGAAGACTTCGAGAATCGCGACACGCTGTTGAAGTTGGTGCGCTTCCGGTCCTCCCGTGTCGACGGCTTGGTCTCCTTGGCCGAGTACGTTGAACGCGCGAAAGACGGTCAGGATGAGATTTACTTTATCACTGGCGACGACGTCACCAGCCTTGCCCGCAGCCCCCAGCTCGAAGGTTTCCGCGCAAAAGACGTCGAGGTGCTTCTGCTAACCGATCCAGTGGACGAATTCTGGATTCCGCTGGTGCAGACCTACGCTGAAAAACCGTTCAAATCCGTGACCCGCGGCGATATCAGTCTGGACAAGATCGCCAAGCCCGGGGGCACCGGTGATGCCGACGGCACGGAACCGGACGCCGCGGCTCCGGCCGCCGGCGTGGACAATCTGGTGGCGTTGCTCAAGGTGACCCTCAAGGATGCGGTGAAGGACGTGCGCACGTCGGATCGGCTGACGGACAGCGCCGTCTGTTTGGTCGCGGCTGAGGGTGACATGGATATGCACTTGGAACGCCTACTGCGCCAACACCAACAGTTCAGCGGCACGGAGGCCAAACGTATCCTCGAGATCAACCCACGCCATGCATTGGTGCGGACGCTGTCCGGTTTGGCAGGCGAATCCGGGGCATCGGAGGTCTTGGACGATGCTGCTTGGCTCTTGTTGGATCAGGCCCGGATACTCGAGGGTGAACCGTTGCCCGATCCGGTCGCCTTCACACGTCGCCTGTCCGGCTTGGTGGAGCGTGGCTTGACGGCAGGGGCTTGACGGCAGGGGCTTGACGGTAGCCTCCAGTCCGATCGGTGCCCGTTGTCGACTGGGGCCCGGTGGCCGGGCCCCAGCACCAGGCACCCAACCTCAATGGTCGTCGCCACCCAGACGTCCCAGGACCTCGTCTAACTGGTCGAGGCTCGTATAGCGAATTGTCACCGTGCCCCCCTTACCTTTTGGGGCAATGGCCACTTTGAGACCGAGTCGGGACGACACCTGCTTTTCCAGCGCCTGGATGTCGGCATCTTTGGTTTTCACCAACCGAGCCACATCTTTTTTGATGGCCGCTGGTTCGGTCTCGCTGCGCACCAATTGCTCGGTCTGCCGCACGTTCAGCCCCTGTTTAACGATGCTGTCGGCGAGTGCCGCCGGATCCCCCGCCGTCAGGAGGGCTCGGGCATGCCCGGCGCTGAGTGACCCATCATGCAGGTGTTTTTTGATGCCGTCCGGCAGGGACAACAGACGCAACATATTGGCAACGTGACTCCGACTTTTGCCAACGATGCGGCCGACCGCCTCCTGTGTATGGTCGAACTCCTCCAGCAGTCGTTTGTAGCCTTCCGCTTCTTCCAGTGGCGATAGATCCTGGCGCTGGATGTTCTCGATCAATGAGACTTCCAACGCCTCCCGGTCGCCCAGGTCGCGCAGGACGATCGGCAGTTCGTGGAGACCGGCGATCTGCGCCGCCCGCCAACGCCGTTCGCCACAAATGATCTGATAGGTATTGGCGTCGGCCGGATCGCGGCGTACCAGCAGCGGCTGCAGGATGCCCTTCTCCTTGATCGATTCGACGAGGCCGTTGATCGCCTCTTCGTCGAAGAGGCGTCGGGGCTGAAACGGTCCTGGTTTCAGGAACTCGATCGGGACTTGCTTGGTCTGCCGCACCTTGTCGAGCGACGCATAGTCCTCGTTGGCATCGCCGAACAGCGCCGACAGGCCGCGCCCGAGATTGGCACGACGGGCATCGGCACGGGCATCGGCACGTTTCGACTCCGCCATCACGCCGCCATCCTCCGTTTCTCACGCTTCAGGACCTCACTGGCCAGATGGATGTAGGCCTGCGAGCCAGGGCAACGCATGTCATAGATCAGGACAGGCTTGCCGTGCGACGGTGCTTCCGAGACCTTGACGTTGCGCGGGATCACCGTGTCGTAGACCTTGTCGCCGAAGAAGCCGCGCACATCCGCGGCCACCATGTCCGACAGATTGTTCCGCTTGTCGAACATGGTCAACACGACACCGTGTATTTCCAATGTCGGGTTGAAGGTGCGTTTGACCCGTTCGATGGTGCGCACCAGGTGGCTCAGGCCCTCGAGCGCATAGAACTCGCATTGCAACGGCACCAACACCGCATCCGCCGCCACCAACGCGTTCAGCGTCAGGAATCCGAGCGCCGGCGGGCAGTCAATCAGAATATAGTCGTAATCGAGCGGCTGCCGGATCAAGGCGTCGCGCAGGCGGTACTCGCGGTTTTCGGCACTCACCAGTTCCACCTCGGCGCCGGATAGATGCACCGACGACGTTACCAGGAAAAGGTTGGGCACCGAACATTCAACAACGGCCTCGTCGATTGGCAGATCGGCGAACAGCACCTCGTAGCTGCCGACGCCACGGCTAGCCCGACCGACCCCAAAGCCCGTGGAAGCGTTGCCCTGTGGATCGAAATCGATGACCAGGATGCGTTTGCCGACCGCGGCCAAAGCCGTAGCCAGATTAATGGCCGTGGTGGTCTTGCCGACACCACCCTTCTGATTGGCGATGGCGATCACACGCGCTGATGTCATTTCGACTCTCCCGTCATACCAATAGGCGGTCTGTGTTACGCCTGTCGCCGTACCAGATCTTGGAGTCTGAGAATGACTCCATCGGGGTCGGTGACACTTGGCAGGCGTTCCACAGCCATATTCCATGCCGGGGCAGCAGCGGTCAATTCTTGATCGACTCGACGGCCCTTAGCAAACAGCGCCATCGAGCCAGGCCGCCAAAAACGGGCCGTGTAGTCGAGGAGTTTTGGTAGGGGGGCAAGCGCCCGGGCGGTGATCACGGCGGCAGATCGGGCCTTAACTGATTCGATTCGGCACCCTTCGACGGTGACGGCGAGACCCATGATCCGCGCCGCTTGGCGGAGGAAGCTGGCTTTGCGGCCATCGGCTTCGATCAAGGTGACCGGTACCGGAGTTAGGCAGGCCAGGATCAAACCCGGAAACCCAGCCCCGCTACCAAGATCGATCAGCGACTCGGCATCAGCGGGAACGTGCCAGACTAGCTGGGCCGAATCCAGGATGTGCCGGCGCCAGACCTGTGACATGGTCGAGGGTGCTACAAGGTTGATGCGGGATTGCCATTGCTGAAGCAAGGTCACAAAACAGGCCAACCGAATGCCTGTTTCACGTGAAACACTGGCGAGCGACTCAAGCTGGCGAATCGCTTCAATCTCACTGTGGCAACGCACCGATTCAGGAGGCCAGCTTGTCATGGCCGCGTTTCACATGCCGTAGCAAAGCGACCAACGCCGCCGGCGTGACACCGGAGACACGGCCAGCAGCTCCCAAAGTGGTGGGACGCGATTGCCGGAGCTTCTGCCGCACCTCTGTGGACAAACTGCCAATCGCGTCATAATCCAGATCGTCTGGCAACACCAGGGCCTCATCCTTGCGGAACGCCCGAATGTCAGCCTCTTGCCGCTCCAGGTAGCCAGCATACCGGGCATCGATTTCCAATTGCTCCACCACGACTGGCGGCAAACTGCCCAACTCCGGCCACAGCGCCGTCAGCCGTGCCACGGATACCTCCGGATACCGGAGTACGTCGAATGCCGTGCGGCGAACGCCATCCTGATTGGCCAGAATGCCCGCCTTGCGGAGCTGAGTCGGTGTTGCCGACAGTGACTGGACCAGCGCCCGGCCCGCGCCCAACGCCGCGGCCTTGCGTCGAAACGCCTGTGTTCGATCCGATCCCACACACCCGAGGTGAATACCCAGTTCCGTGAGGCGTTGGTCCGCATTGTCAGCCCGCAGGGACAGTCGGTACTCTGCCCGCGACGTAAACATACGATAGGGTTCGGTTACCCCACGGGTGATCAGATCGTCGATCATGACGCCGATGTAGGCATCCGCCCGATTCAGGGTGAACAACCCCTCGGCGCCCGAGGCCCGCATGGCTGCATTCAACCCGGCCAGCAAACCTTGCGCTGCTGCTTCTTCATATCCCGTCGTGCCGTTGATCTGGCCGGCCAAAAACAGACCCGGCGCCCGCCGACACGCCAAACCGGCGTCCAGCTCCCGTGGGTCCACATGGTCGTACTCGATGGCGTATCCCGGACGGATCATCGACGCCCGCTCTAGTCCACGAATGGTCGCCACCAATGCCCGCTGTACATCCTCCGGCAGCGATGTGGAAATGCCATTCGGATAAACCGTTGGATCGTTCAGACCTTCCGGCTCCAGAAAAATCTGGTGCCGATCCTTGTCTGCGAACCGCACCACCTTGTCCTCAATCGACGGACAATAGCGGGGTCCCACACCTTCGATCTGACCGCTAAACAATGGGGCCCGGTGCAGATTGCTCCGGATCAATGCATGCCCGTCCGGTCCCGTCCAGGTGATGGCGCAAGCCACCTGCGGCACCGTGATCCGGTCCGTCAGCATGGAAAACGGCGGCGGCGGGTTGTCGCCCGGTTGCGCTTCCAGACCCTCCCAATCGATCGTCCGCCCATCCAGGCGCGGTGGTGTGCCGGTCTTCAACCGCCCGAGCGTCAATCCCAGCCGTTCCAGCGTCCGAGACAATCCCTTCGCTGGGGCCTCGTTCACTCGACCAGCAGGGATCTGCCGATCGCCAAGATGAATCATTCCGCGCAAGAAGGTGCCCGTGGTCAGGACCACAGCCCCTGCCGTCAGAGTCCGCCCGGCCTCGGTCACAACACCACTGACCCGACACGGCCCGTCGACGAGCAAGTCTTCAACCGGCTCCGCCAAGAGGGATAGACCTGCCTGCTCGCGCAGCAGCCCCAGGATGGCGGCACGGTACAAGTCCCGGTCAGCCTGGGCCCGCGGCCCCTGCACGGCGGGCCCCTTGCTCCGATTCAGAATGCGGAACTGAATACCAGCCTGATCGATGGCCCGAGCCATCACCCCATCCAGCGCATCGATCTCGCGCACCAAATGGCCCTTACCCAGGCCACCGATAGCCGGGTTACAGGACATCTCGCCAATGGTTTCCAGGCGATGGGTCACCAATAGGGTCTTGGCCCCCATGCGGGCGGCCGCCGTCGCTGCCTCGCAGCCGGCGTGGCCACCCCCTACCACGATCACGTCAAACCGTTCCATACCGGGCTATGTAGGCGGTTTTGCCCGGCGCGTCAAAGCCCTGGCAGTCTGTGTTTCACGTGAAACATCACTTGCCGATGCAGAACTCCCGGAATACGACGTCCAAGACTTCCTCCACGTCGACCCGTCCGGTGATCCGCCCAAGATGACGCGCCGCCAACCGCAAGTCTTCTGCTGTGAGCTCGGGTAGCGGCGCGGTCAGGCTTGCCATCAGATGATCCCGGCACTGCTGCAGGGCGTGCCGATGCCGCTCGCGCGTCATTCCCGGCGCCGCACTGGTATCGGCCATCTGGGCCACGCGGCTGGCCAGACTCTCCAAGAGCCTACCAAGCCCCGCGCCGGTGCGGGCCGAGACCGAAAACACCGGATATCCACCCCATTCGCCGCGGGTCTCCGTTTGCAGGTCGGACTTGTTCGCCACGATCAAACACCGGTCGTCGACCAACCCCGTCACAGCGCTCTGCCAAGCCAGAGCGCCAGCCGACGCATCGATCACCGCCAAGGTCAGATCCGCCTTATCGATTTCAGCGTGAGCCCGCGCCACACCGATTCGCTCGATATCGTCCAAAGCCTCACGCAACCCAGCCGTATCCGCCACAATCACGGGAAATCCAGCCAAGTCCATGCGCACCTCGATCACATCGCGCGTTGTCCCGGCTTGGGTCGAAACGATGGCAGCCTCGCGCTGCGCCAGACAGTTCAACAGGCTCGATTTCCCCACATTGGGCGCGCCGAAGATCACCACCGAGATGCCGTCGCGCAGACGTTGGGCCCGTCGACCATCGGCGAGGTGTCGGTCGATCTCGTCCAGAATTGCCCTTACCGTCGGCTCCACAACCGCTGCCAAGTGTTCTGGTAGATCCTGATCAGAAAAATCGATGCTCGCCTCCAGATAGGCGAGGGTTTCGGTCAGCCGCCAGCGCCAGCTCTCATACACCTGTTCCAAGGCGCCATCCATTTGCCGCAGGGCCTGGCGCCGCTGCGCCGCCGTCTCTGCAGCCACCAGATCTGCCAAACCCTCCGCTGCCGTCAGATCGAGCTTGCCGTGGTCGAAAGCGCGTCGGGTGAACTCTCCGGCCTCGGCCGGCCGCAGACCTGGGATGCCGGCCAAGGCCGCCAGCACGCCGGCAATCACCGCCCGACCACCATGCAGGTGCAGCTCCACCACATCTTCTCCGGTGAAGCTTTTCGGCGCCGGGAACCAAAGCACCAATGCCTGATCCAATGCGTCTCCGGTGCCCGGATCCACCAGTGTCCGCACCATCGCCCGCCGCGGCGCCGGCGTCTCCCGTCGACTCAGCGCTACAAGGGCGTCCGCAGCCGCACCACCGGAAATCCGTACCACCGCGACCCCAGCCAGCCCAGCGCCACTGGCCACGGCGTAGATCGTCTCGTTACACGCGGTCGAAATCACTCGGCTGCCGACAAAGTGGTCTGATCCGCGCTCAGCAGAAGGTCGTTGACCAATCGGCCAGCGACGACGTGCTCGGCGATGATCCGGTCAATATCCGCCGGCGACCCGGCGCGGTACCAGACGCCATCGGGATAGACCACCATGGTGGGGCCCAGCTCGCAGCGGTCCAGGCAACCCGCCATATTGATCCGTACACCTTCGATCCCCAATTCCTTGATCCGTGCCTTCATATAGTTTCGCAAACGTTCAGCATCCCGATCTGCGCAGCAGCCGCGCGGGTGGCCGGTCGGTCGCTTGTTTGTGCAACAGAAGATATGCAGCCGATAATAGGGTTCGACCTTGATCACGCTTGTGTGTCCTTTCCCGACGCGGCGCGAAATTGGCTCTGGAACAGCCGATTCAACTGCTCGATCCCCTGCAGCCCCATAGGCAACCAGAGTTTCAGGAACCCCTCCGCATCCATGGCTGCCACGGATGATTTGACGCGTTCGGTCGCATCGGCGAGGATCACGTCCTGTAACGGCTTGATATCCGGGAAACCCAGAAACTCCCTGGCTTCCTGCGGCGAACAGTCGATTTCGATGGTGATCTTCACGGCAAACGACCTCCCCTGGACAGATGGCGGCGAGTGTGACCGCAGTGCGGGGACGGGCGCAAGCCGCATCCGGTGGCGCGCGGAGGACCAGGCATGGCAGAGACGGCGGCGGTCGGCAATCTCTTGGGGTTCGAGACCAGCCCCTACCTGCTGCAGCACCAGGATAACCCAGTGCATTGGGTCCCCTGGTCTGCGGCGGCGTTCGATCGGGCCCGGCAGGAAAACAAACCGATTCTTCTCTCGGTCGGCTATGCCGCTTGCCACTGGTGCCACGTGATGGCGCACGAATGCTTCGAGGATGAAGCCATCGCAGCGCTCATGAACGCCTTGTTCGTCAATGTCAAAGTGGACCGGGAAGAGCGCCCCGATCTGGATCAAATCTATCAGGCCGCCTTGGCTATGCTCGGTCAGCAGGGTGGCTGGCCACTCACGATGTTTCTCACCCCCGACGGGGAACCGTTTTGGGGTGGCACCTATTTTCCGCCCCGTCCGCGCTACGGCCGACCCGGTTTCCCAGAGATTCTGCGTGGCATCGCGGATACCTACCGCACGGACGCCGACAAGATCGGCCGCAACGTCACTGCTTTACGCGATGCGTTGCGCGCCACCGGCCAGAGCAAATCCGGTGGCCAGATCACACCGGAGGCCGTCTTTCAGCTAACTGAGCGCCTGATCCGAGAGGTGGATCCGTTCAGCGGCGGCATCGGCGATGCCCCGAAGTTTCCGCAAACCTCCCTCTTTCATCTGTTCTGGCGCGCTTGGCTTGCCACGGGCAAGACGCCCTACCACACCGCCGTGACCAACACGCTCACACAGATGTGCCAAGGTGGTATCTATGATCACCTGGGCGGCGGCTTTGCCCGCTACGCGACCGACGCGGCGTGGCTCGTGCCGCACTTCGAGAAAATGCTCTATGACAACGCCCAGTTGATCGAGCTGCTTGCTCTGGTTTGGCAGGAAACCCGCAATCCCCTGTATGCCCAGAGGGTGGAGGAAGCCATCGCTTGGGTGATGCGTGAAATGCTCTCCACCGAAACCGGCGGATTCGCCAGTACTCTTGATGCGGACAGCGAAGGCGAGGAAGGCCGCTTCTATGTTTGGACAGAGACAGAGATCGATGCGGTTTTGGGCGACGATGCCCCCCTGTTCAAGACGGCATACGATGTGACACCGCATGGCAATTGGGAAGGCAAGACCATCCTGAACCGCAGCCACGACCTGGCGCTGCGCGATGATGCGACCGAGCGGGCGCTCGCTCAAGCACGCGGCCGGTTGCTGGAGGCCAGGGCCCGGCGCGTGCGCCCGGGTTGGGACGATAAAGTCCTGGCGGATTGGAATGGGCTGATGATCCGAGCCCTGTGTTTCGCCGCCCGGGTTTTCGAACGCCCGAATTGGCTCGCAACCGCCCGCCGGGCCTTTGATGCCGTCTGCCGTACCCATGGCGATGCAGACCGATTGGTTCATAGCTGGCGTCGGGGTCAAACACGCCACGCCGGTATGCTGGATGACTATGCCAACATGGCCGCCGCCGCCTTGGCCTTGTTCGAGGCAACCGCGGAGATGACATATCTCGAACGCGCCATCGGTTGGACCAACAGCCTTGATGCGCAGTTCTGGGATGCGGCCGCCGGGGGTTACTTCTATACGGACGCGGACGCGGAAGACTTGATCGTGCGCACGAAAACAGCTTATGACAACGCTGTTCCGAGCGGTAATGGTATCATGCTTGGAGTCCTCGGACGTTTGTTCCTCTTCACCGGACGGACCGTTTATGCCGACCGGGCGGACGCCCTCCGACATGCGTTTGCCGGTGAGGTGGAACGCAATTTCTTTCCGCTTGCCACCTATCTCAAAGAATGCCTGTTCCTGGATCAGGCCCTCCAGGTCACCGTTGTCGGCGCACCGGAGGCGGACAACACAAAGGCACTGGTGCGAGCGGTTCTCGATCGATCTCTCCCCGACTGTCTGTTGATCGCCGTCGCACCCAACCAATCCCTGCCACCTGGCCATCCCGCAGCGGGCAAACCGCAGGTCGACGGAGTGCCCACCGCCTATGTCTGTCGCGGCATGATTTGCGACGCACCCATCACCACACCAACGGCACTGCATGATGCCCTGGTCGAAACTCTCCCAGCCCATGTTACACCGTAGTTTCGAAACACCGGTCGGACCGATTACCATCACAGTCGAGACCGATGCCGTCGTCCAGGTTCAGTTTCGGACATCCGCAGGCCAAATTATGGCAAAAGCTCCGTCGGACTCCGGCGAAATGGTCTTGATGGAGCGTGTCGCTGCCCAGATCGACGCCTATTTTGCTGCCAGCCTTCCGAATTTCGACCTGCCGGTGCGCCCGACCGGTACACCGTTCCACGTCCGCGTGTGGACCGCCATGACGACCATTCCGGCCGGTCGCACCCTACGCTACGGCGATCTGGCCCGCCATCTCCGCACCGGCCCCCGGGCGATTGGAGGCGCCTGCAAGAAAAACCCGATTCCACTGCTGATCCCCTGTCATCGCGTCGTTGGAAGCACGGGTCTTGGCGGCTATTCCGGCGGCGCCGGTCTACCGACCAAAACATGGCTGCTCGAACACGAACGCGGCATGCTGGCAGATCGCCGGTCTAAGCGGTTCGATGAGGTTTGGGCCGAGGATGGTCCAGGAGAACTGATCGTATGACCAACGCTATCCGCATTCACCACCATGGTGGTCCTGAGGTGCTATCCTGGGAACCGGTATCCGTGCCCGATCCTGGATCCGGTGAGGTCCGGCTCCGTCATACGGCGGTCGGGTTGAATTTCATTGATGTCTACTTTCGCACGGGTTTGTACCCACCGGCCACATTGCCTTTCACCCCCGGATTTGAAGGTGCTGGTGTCGTCGAAGCGATCGGTCCCGACGTCACCACGGTGTCCGTCGGTGATCGCGTCGGCTATTGTTCCGGACCACCCGGCGCCTACGCGCAGGTCCGCGTTCTCCCGGCCGACAAACTCATTCCACTTCCGGACGGCATCGATGACGAACAGGCCGCGGCCATGTTGCTGCAGGGTCTGACCGCACGGTACTTGCTGCGCCAAACCCGGGTCGTCAAACCCGGCGATACCATCCTGATCCATGCCGCCGCCGGCGGCGTTGGCCTCCTCATGTGCCAATGGGCCGCTGCCCTGGGTGCCACGGTGATCGGCACCGTCGGTTCGGCGGACAAGGCTGCCCTAGCCAAGGCCCATGGGTGTCACCACCCGATTCTCTACAAAGACGAAGATTTCGTCGAACGCGTCCACAGCCTGACCAGCGGCGCCGGCGTGCCGGTTGTTTATGACAGCGTTGGCAAGGATACGTTTCTGAAGAGTCTCGGCTGTCTAGAGCCGAGGGGCGTGATGGTGAGTTTCGGCCAATCGTCGGGTGCGGTGGACCCGATCAACATTGGCATCCTGTCGCAAAAGGGATCTCTTTATCTCACCCGACCGACTCTGTTCCATTACGTCGCCACACGGGACGCCCTGCTTGACAGCGCCCAAGATCTCTTCGAGCAGGTGTTGCAGGGTTCGGTCCGCATTGTGATACAGCGCCGCTTCGCCCTATCCGATGCCGCAGACGCCCATGCGGCCTTGGAAGGCCGGCAAACGGCTGGATCAACAGTCTTAATTCCATGAGACAGCGAGGACAAAACAGCATCAAGGCCAGCATCAAGGTTTGAGCCAGATCGGTGCTTTCAGTTTCGCGACGAGCACCTCGTGTGCCCGTATCTCTTCAGCCGTTGGTGCAAATGTCCGCCGCGGACGAGTGGTCTGCACCGCCGTCCGGTCCAACCGTTCACTCGAACCGGTCGAGATCGGTTCCAAGTGGAACCCGGCCTGTCGACCGCCCAGGAGCTCAAGATAACACTCTGCCAACAATTGGACATCGAGCAATCCGCCGTGCAGCGTGCGTTCGCTGTTGTCGATACCAAAGCGCCGGCAGAGCGCATCCAGGCTCGCTTGCGCACCAGGAAAACGTTGCCGCGCCATGGTCAAGGTATCGCGGGCCCGATCGGACGGCAGCGCCGGATACCCGTGCCGGGTCAGCTCCGCGTTCAGGAACTTCATATCGAAAGCGGCATTGTGAATCACCAACGGCGAGTCGGCAATGAAGTCCAGAAACTCTACCACCACCTCGGCAAACACCGGCTGGCCGCTTAAAAACGCATCCGTTAACCCATGCACCGCCTGTGCATCGGGCGGCATAGCCATCTCTGGATTCAGGTACCAGCGCCGGTGCTCCCCCGTCGCCACATGATTCCGTAGTTCAAGACAGGCTATCTCAACGATCCGGTGACCTGTTGCCGGATCCAGGCCCGTGGTTTCGGTATCAAGCACAATCTCACGCACGGCCCACTGTCCTCCTGATGCCACCGCAGCCGGCGCGCAGCCGGCTTCGTTGATGACTCGCCGCCCGTATTCGCCGAATCAATCGGTGAACTTGCCACAGGGTGTGGTGTTTGCTGAGACCACTGTGGATGATGTAATCGGCGTGACACCGTTTTGTGCTGTCGGGCATCTGTCGGGCCAGAATCCATTCAAGCTTTGCAGCCGTCATACCGGCACGACGCAGCACCCGCTGTCGCTGTACGACGCTTGGGGCGGACACCACCGCCACGTGATCGACTCGATGTTCTGCACCGGTTTCGAAAAGGAGCGGAATATCTAACACCATTAGCCGGACGCGTCGGCGGGCAGCGACCGCGATCGCCTCCTGTTCGGCACGTCGCACCAACGGATGCAGAAGTCCTTCCAACCGCTGCAACGCCGTCGGGTCGCCGAATACCCGCATCCCTAGCCGTTGTCGGTCCACCTGCCGATTTGTCACCACGCCGGGAAATGCCTGTCCAACCGGCTCCACCGCCGCCCCGCCTCGTCCCAGCAACCTGTGTACAACGCCATCGGCATCGTGCACCGGAACACCGGCACGTCGGAACATGCCAGCGACGGTGGTTTTGCCCATGGCAATCGACCCCGTAAGCCCTAGGAGGGTTGGTCCCACACGTGGTCTACGGCGTCGCCTCATGCCGGATCAGCCAGGACCGCGTCCCGCAAGGCTCGTGTGACAGTTGGCGTGACACCGAACCATGCGGCGAAGCCCGGAACCGCTTGATGCAACAACATGCCGAGACCATCAACCACACGATTGCCACGCACCTGTGCCGCCGTCAGCAGGGGTGTCATGAGAGGTGCATACACGAGATCGGTCACCACCGCATCCCGCGGCAGGTCATGCAGCCTGAGCTCCAGAGCCGGTTGGTCCACCATGCCAAGGCTGGTGGTGTTGACCACCAGTGCCTGGTCGGCGAGCGCTTCGTCCCGATCCACCCAGTCGACCACCTCGACGGTCGCCCCAATTGCCTCTGCCAACGCGGTCGCTCGGTCTCGGTTCCGGTTTACGATGCGGAGGGGGCCAGCCCCAGCATCCAACAGCGCGACCAACACTGCCCGAGCGGCCCCACCAGCCCCCAGCACCGTCGTCGGTTTTCCTGTCACCGACCAACCAGGCAGGGCCTGCTCCAGGTTACGCAAAAACCCCTCGCCATCGGTGTTGCTCCCTCTGGTGCGGCCGTCCTGGCCAATCACCACGGTGTTGACCGCACCGATACGCCGCGCTTCTGGCGTCACCTCATCCAGGACTGCCAACAGGCCTTCCTTGTGGGGCACCGTGGCGTTCACACCTCGAAACCCGAGATCGACCAATCCACGCACTGCGGCGGTCAATACCTCCGGCCGAACGGCCAAGGGTACATAGGCGCCATCGATGCCGTAGGTTCGCAACCAATAACTGTGCAATTGTGGCGACCGCGAATGCCCGATCGGCCACCCGATGACACCGGCCACGCGCCCTTTACCCGTCATCATCATGCCGGCACGACACCCCGTTCGCGCAGAAAATCCAAGAGCGGCAACAGGGGCAAACCCATGATGCTAAACATGTCGCCTCGAACCTCCGCCATGAGCTGCAGACCCAGACCTTCGACCTGATACGCACCCACCGACCCGAGCACGCCTGCCCCCATCGTATCCAGGTACCAGTCGAGAAACCGATCGCTGAAGGCGCGTATTGTCACGACGGGCACATCCACATGTTGCCACACGCGCGCGCCACCTTGTATGATCACTGCTGCCGTTACCAGACGATGAGTCCGCCCGCGCAACGTCAGGAGGTGCTTGCGGGCCTCCGCTCGGTCGGCTGGTTTGTCGAACCATGCACCATCGCACTCCAAAATCTGGTCCGCGCCGAGCACCAGATGATCATCGCAGCCGATGCGCTGAACGGCCTTCAACTCCGCGAGCAGTAACGCCGTCGCCGTCACGTCCAGTCCGTCCTGCCGAGCCGATTGCTTCACCGACGTTTCATCAATCTGTACCGGCAGGACATCGAACGCCACGCCGGCCGAGGTGAGAAGCCGCTGCCGCGTCTGCGATCGTGACGCCAGAACGAGCTGGTTCATGGTAACCCCGTTGTTGGCATGGTCTCTCAATCCTCCGAACTCTGCCGTTCTGCGAGCAAAGTCAGAATCTCCGCTGCGGTCTCCTCGATCGAGCGTCGGCTGACATCGATGGTGGGCCATCCTTTGCGGGCAAACAACCGCCGGGCCGCCGTGACTTCCT
This sequence comes from Azospirillaceae bacterium, assembly GCA_028281465.1. GTDB lineage: Bacteria > Pseudomonadota > Alphaproteobacteria > Azospirillales > Azospirillaceae > JANQJV01. Next base: position 61,585 of record JANQJV010000018.1, read on the forward strand.
GGCGCACCTGATCGGGATCGACATAGTCGCTATCACGCCCGTGCCGCCACAACCGCACCCGACTGCGTCGGACCGACACCAGCCGGTCCGGATCGTTGGTCAACCCGACCACCAGCACTTTGCGCAGGGCGTCCAGCTCGGCCGGTGGCGGACGGCCGGCGATCAAAGGCACATTGGCCGCCTTGACGCCCCGGTTGGCCAGATACACACACGTCGGCGTTTTCGAGGTTCGGGAGACTCCGACCAGGACCACATCGGCCTCATGGATATCGTCCAACCCCATCCCGTCGTCGTGCATCAGGGCAAAGTCCATCGCATCCATACGCCGGAAGTACTCTTCGTCCAGCACATGCTGACGTCCGGGCTGGCGGCGGGTTTCGATCCGTAAAAAGCCCGTAAAGGCTTCAATCGCCGGATCGAGGACCGAAACACACGGCAGCTTTAGGGCCCGGCAAGCATCTTCGAGCCGGCCCCGCTGAGCCAGATCGACCAAGGTGAAAAGGACGACGCCCGGATGCTCCTTGATGCCGCCGATGACGACATCGAGCTGGCGCACCGTACGGACCAGAGTCCAAAGATGTTCCACGGGTTCGACATCATCGAAAAGACTTACGGTGGCCCGGGCGACTCGGCTAATCGTCTCCCCGGTGGCGTCCGAAACCAGATGAAGGTGAAACCGTTTTTGCGCCATCTTACCCACACTCTTCGATAGGCCTTGCGGACAACCCAAATATTATTAATAGATCACTGATCACTTAACGAACTTAATCAGTATCAACACATTTTGACATCTTCTCGCCATAATCATCAAACCCGGTGCATAACAAAACGATCAACAGAAAATCGATGCTGCCGTGCAAACCCGCTTCGGGTGCCGAATCGGCGGAGTCCCGCTATTCAAGTGAACGACGTGCAACTTATCCACACCCGATCTGAACGCCCCTGCCTTGTGCACAACCCTGGGCATGTTTGCTGCACCGCCGCTAATCCCCAGGATCCACCGGGTACAACAAATTCCATTCCTATTTTCTTTTTTTTGGTTTTGAGTGGCGACGCAATTCCTGGAGGACATGGGACGTCATGAAGCCGTTACTCGCCGCTCTGAATCGCCAACCGACCAAGCACCCACCAATTTGGCTCATGCGGCAGGCAGGCCGCTATTTGCCGGAATACCGCGACATTCGGCGTCGTGTGACATCGTTCCTCGAGCTTTGCTATACGCCCGAGCTGGCAACGGAAGTCACGCTGCAACCGATCCGTCGGTTCGGTTTGGATGCGGCGATTCTGTTTTCCGATATTCTGGTCGTGCCGCATGCGCTTGGCCGCAATGTTCGGTTCCTGGAAGGGGAAGGCCCACAGCTCGACCCGGTGGAGACCGATCGGGACGTCGATGCTCTGACGGACGGGTTTCGCATGGCCGTACTTGATCCTGTGATCGAGACGGTGACGCGGCTGCGCGCGGCGTTGGACGATCAGACCGCGTTGATCGGCTTCGCCGGCGCCCCCTGGACGGTTGCCTGCTACATGATAGACGGGTCGACCAGCCGCGACTGGCCCAAGAGTCGGCATATGGCGTTTGGAGCGCCGGACCGAATGGACCGGTTGTTGGCGGCCCTGGTGGAGTGCACAGAACGGTATCTGGTACGCCAGGTCGAAGCTGGTGCCGAAGTCGTGCAGCTGTTCGAAAGCTGGGCGGGCATTCTACCCGATACCGCCTTCGAGCGCTTCGTAATTCGGCCGACCGCGGATTTGGTTGAGCGTTTACGCCAGCGTTTTCCGACGCTTCCGATTGTCGGCTTTCCACGGGGAGCTGGCGCGCTGTATGAGACCTATGCTCGCGGCACGGGGGTCGTCGGCGTGAGTCTGGATTCCACAGTTCCTCTGTCTTGGGCGCGTGAGCGACTTGCACCCACGTGGGTTGTCCAAGGCAATCTGGATCCTATGCTTCTGGTGGTTGGTGGATCGGCCATGGACCGGTCGGCCCGGCGGATCGTCGAACAGCTCGGTCCGTCCGGGTTCATATTCAACCTGGGACATGGGGTTGTGCCGGAAACGCCGCCGGGTCATGTGGAGGCGTTGGTCCGGACGGTGCGGTCTCTGTGAGTGTGGGATGACTGGTATCAAGGACGAACGCACGGCTGTGGTGCTCTTCAATTTGGGTGGTCCGGACGATCGCGAATCGGTGCGGCCGTTTCTCTTCAACCTCTTTTACGATCCGTCGATTATTCGCGTTCCGAACCCGTTCCGGTGGTTTCTTGCCCAGTTGATCTCACGATCGCGGGCACCGATCGCCCAGGCCATTTATGATCATCTGGGTGGTGGATCACCGATCCTGGAAAACACACGCCGGCAAGCGGATGCCCTTCAGCGAGAGCTTGCGGATATCGGCACCGTGCGTGTGTTCATCGCCATGCGGTATTGGCATCCAATGGCGCCGCAAACCGCGTCCGACGTGAAAGCATTCAATCCGACGCGCGTGGTCCTGTTGCCGCTTTATCCACAATGGTCCACGACGACGACCGCTTCCTCCTGGCGTGTTTGGGCTAACGCCCGTGCGAAAGTTGATTTGGCGGCACCAGAACACCGGATTTGCTGCTATCCATGGGAAGCCGGATTTGTTCAGGCAATGGCACGGATGGTGCGCACGGCAGTGGAGCAGGCGCCGGACGGTGTGCCGGTGCGTGTTCTTTTCTCGGCCCACGGCTTGCCGAAGACCGTTGTTGACGGCGGTGATCCGTATGCGTGGCAGTGTGAACGGACGGTGAAGGCGGTGGTGGCGGGCATGGAGATGCGGGACCTCGACTATGTACTCTGTTACCAAAGTCGGGTTGGGCCATTGGAGTGGATCGGGCCGGCGACCGAGGACGAGGTGAAACGCGCTGGGGCCGACAAGCGGGCTCTTATTCTAGTGCCCATCGCCTTCGTGTCAGAACATTCAGAAACGTTGGTGGAGTTGGATGAGGAATACCGGGAACTTGCCGAAGAGGTGCGGGTTCCGTATTTCTTCCGCGTTCCGACGGTGTCGGTGGAACCGGAGTTCATTGCTGGATTAGCCCGGGCGGTCCATCGGGCATTAGATCGAGGTACGGTTTTGGCGGCAGATGCGGGTGGACGCATTTGTCCGCGGGAGATGAGGGGGTGCGCCTTTGGCGGCGCGCGCTGAGCCGCGACGGTGGAGGAATCGGTGCTTTTGTACGAATGGGTCAAGGCGTTTCACATCATCTTCATCATCGCGTGGATGGCAGGTCTGCTCTACTTGCCACGACTCTTCGTCTACCACTGCCGGGCTGAGGTTGGGTCGGAGATGGCGGCCACATTCAAGGTGATGGAAGGGCGGTTGTATTACTGGATCATGCTTCCGGCCATGCTCGTGAGTTGGGTCCTCGGCTTATGGTTGATCTATCTAAACCAGGCATTACTCAGCCAAGGTTGGCTCCATACCAAGCTTCTCCTGGTCGTGTTTCTGACAGGAGCGCACCATGTTCAAGGCGCGTGGTTCAAGGCATTCCGTGCCGACCGGAATCGGCATAGCGAAGGTTTCTTTCGTGTCATGAACGAGGTGCCGACGATCCTCATGATCGCGATTGTGCTTCTGGTTGTGTTGGGACCATACTATCTCTGAGGATTTGGTTGTTTTGGTGGCAACGGCGGGGCAGACTGCACGCACCGGTCGGCGTGAAACTGTGGGCCGAGCTCGAGTAGCATTGGCAATGCTCTTGTTCGGTGCAGTTGGAATCGCCTTCGCACCAGTTTTCGTGCGACTGAGTGAAGTAGGTCCAGTCAGCACGGCATTTTGGCGGATCGCTCTGGCTTTTCCCATTCTGTTCGTGTTGGAGTGGGGGCAGCAAAAGCTGGATCGGTGCTCGAAGAGCGCCGCCATTGGCCGGCGTATCTCAATGGTGGACCGGGGGTTTCTGATCGGAGCTGGGCTTTTCTTTGCTGGGGATCTGGCGGCTTGGCATTGGTCGATCACCTTGACGTCGGTGGCCAACGCGACATTGCTTGCCAATTTCGCGCCGATTTTCGTAACCCTGTTCGGGTGGTTGTTGTTTCGGGACTCATTCAATCGCGTGTTTCTTGCGGGCTTGGCTTTGGCCATGTGCGGTGCCATTTTATTGTTTAGCAGTAGCATTTCTGTGAGTGTCGATCACGTTTGGGGCGATGTGTTGGGTGTTGTCACAGCGGTTTTTTACGCCAGCTATCTCCTGTCGGTGAGTCGTTTACGTGCCCGATTTTCCACCGCTTCCATCATGCTATGGAGCGGAGTCGGGAGCGCGTTTGGTTTGCTACCCATGGCTCTTTTAACCTGTGAGACGTTTTGGCCGACGGCAATCCAGGGCTGGATGGTTTTGGCGGCGTTGGCGATCATCAGCCATTGTTTTGGGCAAGGATTGATTGCCTATGCTCTGGCGCATCTGCCAGCGGCATTTTCGTCGGTCAGCTTGTTATTGCAGCCGGCCATTGCAGCTTTTCTGGCATGGCTGCTTTTGAATGAGGCCGTCGGTCCGATGCAGGCTCTTGGAGCGGGAGTGATTTTATTGGGCATCGTGGTGGCGCGTCGAGGAGCGATAGGGGCTGTGTAGACCAAACAGGAGGATAACATGGATGACAATACCAGGACGGCGATCGAAGCAGCCGTGTTTCGCAGACTGGTCGATCACCTGCGCGAGCGAACCGATGTGCAGAACATCGATCTCATGAATCTGGCAGGGTTTTGTAGAAATTGCCTATCTAAATGGTACTCGGCCGCTGCGGACGACCGTGGTGTCCCGATTGACTACGACGCTGCACGCGAGATTGTTTATGGCATGCCCTACCAGACGTGGAAACAACAGAACCAGACGCCGGCGACACCAGCGCAATTGGAACAGTACAGATCAGCCGCGGCCAGTGCCGAATGACCGGCAAGACGGATTGTGCCACCCTTGTTTCCATGCTGGCCTAAGGGTTGTGCGGCCGATGGTGGCATGCTACCTGAGAATCTGCTGGCAGAGTGAATGCTGGCGGGGTCGAGAGGGAATCGATACGTCCATCCAATGCGGCGATGGAAGCGGAGCGCAGAATGCCATACATTGTGACCGAGGCATGCATCAAATGCAAGTATACGGACTGTGTGGAAGTATGTCCGGTCGATTGTTTCTATGAGGGATCAAACATGCTCGTCATCCATCCGGACGAGTGTATCGATTGTGGCGTTTGTGAACCGGAATGTCCGGCTGAGGCAATTCTTCCTGATACTGACCGCAATGCCGAAAAGTGGTTGGAGCTCAATCGTGAGTTTTCTACAACCTGGCCAAATATTACCCGAAAGAGGGACGCTGCGCCGGACGCAGACGATTTCAAAAACGTCAGCGATAAGTACGAGAAATTCTTCTCACCTGAACCAGGGTCCAGTACTTAGTTGAACACCGGGCTCAGTCGCGATCGGATACCGTTATGCAAGCGCACGTCGCCATCTGACGTCATGCACGGACGGCATAGCGTGGACATGACCGGTCGAATGGTATGTTCTTCGACACAGCGATCGCGTATACTCATGTTTTGATGCTGGGTCGGATGGCTCGGCAAACCTGGTCCATATGGCATCGAACCACATGATCGGTTTCCGGTCCGTCCCGGTGTTCAGCAGTGGTTTGCCGTGGCAAGCACCGGCGGGTCGCTGCCGGGCCGTGGTGTCCGCAGAATCCCTTGAACAGAGAGCCAACACGCATGTCGCACAATCTTGAGTTCGCGGCCGGCGATTTCGTCGTCTACCCAGCGCATGGGGTTGGACGGGTCGAAGGCATCGAAACCCATCATATCGCCGGTCAAGATGTTTCGCTCTACGCCATCACCTTCGAGAAAGAACGTATGACCTTGAAGGTTCCGGTTACCAAGGCGAAGAACTCGGGGTTGCGGCGGCTCAGCACCAAGGATCGGATCAAGGTGGCTCTTGAAACCCTTCAGGGTCGGTCACGCGTACGTCGTACCATGTGGAGCCGCCGGGCCCAGGAGTATGAAGCCAAGATCAATTCGGGTGATCCGGTGTCAATCGCTGAGGTTGTCCGTGACCTCTACCGTGGCACGGAGCAAAGCGATCAATCCTACAGTGAACGCCAGATCTATCAGGCTGCGCTGGAACGGTTGGCACGAGAACTCGCTGCGGTGGAGCACATCGATGAGATGAAAGCAACCGAGCGATTGGAAAAAGTCCTGAGCAAAGCCGCTTGAACCGTCGATCGGTTCGCGCACAAGAGGCTGTGCCGACCTGCTGACAGGTTGGCATGGCCTTTTGTTTGTGTGCCTATAAGGATAAACTTCCACAAGAACCAGGGCGTGTTGGCTCTGATGTTGCAGCGTGGGTGCTGCGAGCGTCCATCGTCAACGGCCGATGCGCAGTTTGGGACTCTGCCATGGTGGTGATTGATCGCCAACGTTTCGCGATTTTGGGCGTGCCGGAGTGCGTGTGGGCCGTCGGTGCCATCCACGGTGAGGTCAGTCGACTCCATGCTTTGCATCGCCTCATTGCGGTGCGTTTCCGACCTGGCCATCGACTGGTCTATCTCGGCAATTTCTTAGGTCATGGTCCGGCGATCGGCCGGACGATGGACGAGCTCCTCACGTTTCGACGCGTGGTTTTGTCCACACCGGGCGTGTTTGCCGCTGATGTGGTGTATCTTCGCGGTAGCCAAGAGGAAATGTGGCAGAAACTGTTTCAAATCCAGTTTGCGCCAGACCCTGAGACCGTTCTGGATTGGATGAGCGATCAGGGCGTCGCGGCGACCCTTGAAGCGTATGGCGGTTCATTTGCTGAGGCGCGGCGGGCGGCGGCCGAGGGTGCGGTGGCGTTGACCCGATGGGCGGCGGGCACGCGCGACGCTATGCGCCGATACCCGGGTCATGACATCTTGTTGACATCACTGAAACGTGCTGCATTGACTGGACTGGTTGCATCCGGCAGTCATGAACTTCGAGTACCCGGACTGCTGTTTGTGAGTGCAGGTCTGGATCCCGATCGGGGGTTGGCGTCCCAAGGCGACGGATTCTGGTGGGGCAGTGGTGCGTTCGACCGGATCGAGGGTTCGGTTTACGGGTTCAGTCGTATCATTCGTGGATGTGATCCCAAACGCCAGGGGGTTCGTGCCACGGCAACGACGGTGACCTTGGATGGCGGCTGTGGTTTTGGCGGATCACTGATCTGTGCGGGCTTTAACGCGGCGGGGGAAATGGTCGATTTGATCGAAACGTGATCGGTCGCGCCGATGACCCGAGGCAAGGCAGCGCCGAGGTGACGTGCTGACGACGTTTTAGAAACCCAATTTTGTCGAAGGGTGATCCAACTCAATCCGCTGTCACGTACATCCCTAGAATCACTCTTCGGTCGCCGGCGGCTATTTCGCGCGGCGGATCGGCCGATTTTGGAGGCGGGGATGGTGCATATTGACGACCCGGAAACCCAGCGGGCTAACCTCAACTACATCAAAGCCTCCATGCGAGAGCCGTTGTTGAGTCGGGACCTGGAATTCGGCCTGGCACGACAGTGGCGCGAAGAGCGGAACGAAGCGGCGCTACATCGGCTCGTGCGGGCATATGCCCGATTGGTAATCGCAACGGCGACTCGCTTTCGGAACTACGGATTGCCGATTGGCGATCTGGTCCAAGAGGGCAACGTTGGTCTGATGCAAGCGGCAGCACGCTTCGAACCTGACCGTGAAGTGCGATTTTCGACGTATGCGGCCTGGTGGATCAGGTCGTCGATGCAGGATTACATCCTGCGCAATTGGTCGATCGTGAGGACGGGAACAACGGCGGCGCAGAAATCCTTGTTCTTCAATCTAAGGCGACTACGCTCCCGCATCGGGTCCATCACGACGGGTGGCAGCATGACTGACACTGACCGACGATGGATCGCTGACGAACTGCAAGTGCCCGTGGGAGACGTCGAGACCATGGAGATGCGTTTGACCGCGGCGGATCAATCGCTGAATGCACCCATCGGCGAAAGCAGCGAAGATGACTGGCAGGAGTTTCTCGCCGATCAAAGGCCGTCACCGGAAGAGGTCGTCATCGGTATACGCGATGCAAAAACCCGATCAAGATGGTTGGCAGAAGCGCTTGGCGAGTTGAGTCCGCGCGAACGCACCATCATTCATGCTCGTCGGCTCCGCGACGATGGCGCCACTCTGGAAGAACTTGGCCGGAAACTTGGGGTTAGTAAAGAGCGGGTCAGACAGCTTGAGCATCGCGCCATGACGAAACTGCGTCAATCGATGCTGCAGCGGGTGGACAACGCGTCGGATTTGCTCCTCGAACAATAGATCGATCGATACCGATTTTGTCCCTTTCGGAAGTCGTCGCCAATGCAATGGCCGACCGCCATCGCCATCAAGTCAGCAACCCGTAACCCATCCGTAAGGAGGTGGCTAGCAAGAATGCGGCGAAGCACCGGCGCAGTAATCGGGGTGAGAGGGCATGGGCGACCCGAGCCCCAACCGGTGCCAACAAAGTGCTGATTGGTGCAATCAACACCAGTCCGATCACGCTGACATAGCCGATGGACAGCGGTGGCCGGTCAGGGACGTCCAAGCCGCTGAACGCGAATCCAACGGCGCCGGGTATCGCAATGATCAAACCAAAGGCCGCGGCGGTACCGATGGCACGATGCACGGGATAATTGCACAAAACCAAGGTGGGGACGGTGAGCGTGCCTCCGCCGATACCCATCATGGCGGAGAGGCCGCCAATGGTGAATGGGATAGCATGGATGGCGAGTCCTTCGGGAACCTTACCCGACAACCGGGTGTTATCCGTCGCGAAGGCCATGTGGGCGGCCACAAGCAGCGCTACCCCGGCGAAGACCGCTGTCAGCACGTGGCCATGGACCAGACCAGCCAATCCGGTGCCGACAGCCACGCCGATCGCGATCGGCAGAGCCCATCGGCCAAGCAAGGTGCGATCAACGGCGCCGCGGCGCCAGTGCGCCCGGAGTGAGCTTAGGGACACGGGAATGATGGCGGCCAACGATGTTCCGACGGCCAAGTGCATCTTGACGGTTTCCGGGACGCCCAGGAGGCTCAGGAGATGGAACAAAACAGGAACAATCACGATGCCGCCGCCGACGCCGAGCAAACCGGCGATCAATCCGGCGCAGACACCGGCCACACCCAGAACCGCCACCCAAGGCAACAAGGTGACCAAATTGAAATCACCGATCATGGCGCTCGTCCGGAGTGGTGCGGGGGACGACACAAAAAGCGGCCGGTGCATCGCCGGCACAATGAACCATCCACATTAGTTGGAATGCCGTTTCCAAATGACGGGTAAACCGCTCTGCGTCGAATAACGCAAGTTCATGGCGACTCGCGTTCAGCTTCTGGCGGAAGGCTGCCAAGCGCTCCGGAGTCTGCGCCAGCGTCAGCGCCATGGTTTCGTAAGCGGTGAGATCGGGCACGATGAACGGCGTCAGACCAGCAGCGGTACACAGGCTAGCGGCAACGCGACCGGGCAGGGTCTGGCCAGCGCAGGTGAGCACGGGCAGGCCAGCCCACAGGGCGTCGCTTGCGGTGGTATGGGCATTGTAGGGCAAGGTGTCCAGAAATAGATCCGCATGACGGAAGAGCGCCCGGTATGTCGGCGCTGATCGGCGAGCGGCGAATACCAGTCGGTCCGGATCGACGCCGGCGGCAACGGCGGCGGACCGAAGGTTGGCGTGGGCAAGTGGATTGGCCGCGAGCAGCCACAGGACCGAGTGGGGCAGGCGCTGGAGGAGGCGCATCCAAATCGCGAACACCGTCGGTGCGATTTTGGTCACATTGTTGAAACAGCAAAAGACGAAACCGGTCTCAGGCAGGCCGTGTGTGAACCGATTGTCCGCCACCGTTGCGACCGCCCGCTGTCGATCGTTAACTTGATAGCTGACCGGTAATCGAATCACAGCCTCATCGAACCGATCATCTTCGTTGGCCGGAGCAAGGATTGGATCGGCGAGGTAATAGTCGACCAAGGGCCGGCCGACCGGACCCGCATAAGCAAGATAATGGACCTGTACCGGTGCCGGCCGCCGAGCCAGGAGGTCAAGTCGGGCATTCGTGGTGTGTCCCTTCAAATCGACCAAAATGTGGATCCCAAGATCACGGATGATCCGGTCGGCGTCCCCGTCGGTCCGCTCGGCGATGTCAACGAACCGATCCGTCGCCGCGGCAATGCGCCGACGGAGTGCGCTGCCATCGTCCGGACCGCTGGACAGGGCGATGATCCGAAAAAGCTCGCGGTCGTGCCGTTCAAAAAGTTCCGCGGTGAGGACAGCCGTGGGATGTTCATGGAAGTCCGCCGAGAGATAGGCGACTGTCAATGGGTTCGTATCTGCCATCGCCAAAGCGGCCGGTGGGGCAGGCGCGCGTGGTGCGACTGTCGCCAGGCCGCGTGCTTGCAGCCGTGCGGCGCGGAGTAGATCGGACCGTGTCGCCGACTCCAACAGGAGAACGACATAAGGCTTGATGCCAAGTCCCTTGTTCGATCGCAGACATGTCAACAAACGTGGCGCCCAGAGGCGAAGTCTGGTCCAGTCGCAGCAGCACAACAGCAGGAAGACGAGATCGCTTAGCCACGATGTTGTCGTCACTGGACTGCAGTCCGGTGTTCCGTCCGCCATCCAGCCGTCGGGCCCAGCCTGTGCCAGCGCCCGTTCGAAATGGGTGATCGCCGTAACCGAATCACCGTGGTCCTGTAAGCACACCGCCAGATTGCCATGCGCCACCACCAGATTGGGATCGATCGCCAACGCCTGGCGATGGGCCACGACTGCGTCGGATAAGCGCCCGGCACACCGCAGGGCGTTGCCCAGATTTGTGTGCGCCAGGGCCGCATGGGGTGTGCTGTCGGCCACCGCCTGGAGATAAGGCACCGCTTGGTCGGCCACTCCGGCGGCCAGATGGGCGTTACCCAAAGCGGTCAGGATACGAAGGTTCCCGGCGTCGGCGGTCTGGGCTCGAGTTAACACGGTGATCGACTCGGCATGTCGACCCTGGCGTGTCAACAGCCCACCGAGGCGGACCGCAGCGTCGGCATGCATCGGGTGAATAGCCAGGGCCTCGCCATATTGCTGCTGGGCCGCGGCGTGGTCGCCAGTGCGCTCGAACACGCGGCCGAGATTCACGCGGGCATCCACGAGACCCGGCTGCAGGCGAAGCGCATGCCGTATCATGTCGATGCCGGCCGTCACGTCGCCGTTCTGGCAGTGCACCAGGCCGAGCAGATGCCAGGCGTCGGCCATATCCGGCGCTTGGCGCAGTACGGTACGGTAGCGGTCCGCGGCTGCGTCGAGCGCGCCGGTCCGATGGAGCGCGGCTCCGTCATGCAGCAGATCGGTGATGGCGTCGGTCACCAGCGGCCACCTCGGTGTCCAGGTTGTGTCCCAAGAACCGACTGCCGTGTGCTATTCGTTCGCGGCAAGCAAGAGATTTGGCAAGGGATTTCGCCCGTGCGATTCGTGACATGGAACATCAATTCGGTGCGGCTCCGCATCGCGCTTCTGGAACGACTCATCGATCGGCTCAACCCCGATGTCATCTGTCTCCAAGAGACCAAGGTACCGGATGCCGAGTTTCCGAAGCAGCCTCTGCAGACGCTCGGCTACGACCATCTCCATGTCCATGGTATGAAAGGATATAATGGCGTCGCCATCCTATCGCGCGTGCCGTTGTCGGACACGCGGGCGCATGATTGGTGCGGCAAACGGGACTGCCGGCACATCGTGGCTGGACTGGCCGGTGGTATCGACCTGCATTGCCTCTATGTGCCATCCGGCGGCGATGTTCCGGATCCCGAACAAAACCCAAAATTTAAGCATAAATTGCAGTTTCTCGACGAATTGACGGAGTGGTCGGCAACGAGTGGCATCCTGTCGCGAACGGCTGTTCTCGTTGGTGACTTGAACATCGCGCCGTTGGAAAACGACGTCTGGTCGCACAAGGATATGCTCACCGTGGTGTCGCACACACCGGTCGAGGTTGATCGGCTCGACCGGTTGCGAGCCGCCAGAGATTGGGTTGATGTTGCCCGACATTTCGTGCCGGCCGATGAGAAGCTTTACACTTGGTGGAGCTATCGCGCCAAGGATTGGGAGCGATCGGACCGTGGGCGTCGACTCGACCACATCTGGGTAACGCCCGATCTGACGCCCAAGCTTGCCGGTTTCGAAGTTTTTCGGGCCGCTCGCGGCTGGCAACCGAAACCCTCCGACCATGTGCCAGTGGTCCTCGATCTGGCCCTGTGACCACCACATCCGTGATGTGGCCCCTCGTCTTGGGCATAAAGAGTCTGGAGCATCTTCGATTGGGTGATCACGTTCTTTTCGAAACTGGAGCGGGCGAAGGGATTCGAACCCTCGACCCCAACCTTGGCAAGGCGTCCCGACGGGTGCGCCCGGCTCCACTCCAGTACGACGAATTCCTATATAGTACTGTTTTATAATCATATTATCGGAGGCGATCTACGCCGAAATCTCCCCGCGCCCGCCCGAATACGCTCTCTTCTGCTTACATTAGCCTCGAAATTGCATAGTGTAAGCAGACGCGCCAGCTGGGCTGGCCCGCCGGCCGCGGCGGGAGGCGGACAACGGGTCGGCTGACCAAGAGTGCGGTGGATGCCCTGGAACCGCCGGAAAAGGGACAAGCCTTTCTGTGGGACGGTGAGTTGCGCGGCTTCGGCGTTCGGGTCATCGCGTCGGCCTGAAGACCGTCGTCGTGCAGTACCGCTTGGCCGAGGGGCGCAGCCGGCGCATGACGCTGGACCGCTTCGGTACGCTCACCGTTGATCAGGCGCGCGCAAGGGCGCGGGTGACGGCCGGCGACGATCCGGCGGAAGACCGCCAGCGGCAAGGGCGTCCCGTGACGGTGGCCGAGGTCTGCGACTGGTATCTGGCCGAGGCCGAGGCGGGCCGCCTGCTCGGCCGAAGCCACCGGCCCATCAAGCCGTCTACTCTGGCGATGGACCGCAGCCGCATCGAGACTCACATCAAGCCGCTGTTGGGCCGGAGAGCGGTGCGGACATTGACGGTCGGCGACATCGAACGGATGCAGGCCGACATCGCCAGCGGCGCAACCGCGCGTCGGCGCGGGACGGGACGCGGCGGCGCGACCACCGGCGGGACCGGCGTGGCCGCGCGATCCGTCACCACGTTCCGCGCGCTGCTGGGGCACGCCCTGCGGCACGGCGTCATCGAAAGCAGCCCGGCGACAGGTGCGCGGCGGCTCCCGGAAAAACACCGTGACCGCCGCCTGTCCCTCGCGGAGATCGGGCGGTTGGGGGTGGCGCTCCGGGACGGGCGGTCGGCCGGGCTGCATCCGACCGGGCTCGCAATGGTGCGCGTCCTGCTGCTGACCGGATTCCGCATCGGCGAGGCGCGGGGCCTGCGATGGGACTGGATTGATCAAGAACAGGGCTGCGTCCGCTTCCCCGACACCAAGAGCCGGCCGCAAGTCCGGGTCGTCGGGCGCCGCGCCCTGGACCTGCTGACAACCCTTCCCGTTCCCGGCGGGTCGTCCTTCGTGTTTCCGGCCGACCAGGGCGACGGCCCGTTCACCGCCGCGCCGGACACGCTTCGGCGGCTGTGTGCCATGGCCGGCCTGACCGGCGTCACGCCGCACACCCTGCGCCACACGTTCGCGAGCGTGGCCGGGGACCTGGGGTTTTCGGAACTCACCATCGCGGCATTGTTGGGGCACGCCGCGCGCGGTGTCACTCAGGGGTATGTGCACATCGACGCCGCGCAACGCCTCGCGGCCGACAGGGTGGCAGAGGACATCGCGAACAGGTTGGAGCCGTGACCCCCTCCGCCCGCCTCTTGCCAGCGGGCCAGCGGTCTCGGCCCGGTCAAGGACACGCCGCGCTCCGCGCGGGGACCTTCGGCCCTCCTTGACCGACCCATCGCCCGATGGCGTTTCGGCTGGCAGGTCGGGACGGAGGGATGGCCGTGGGTCCGGTCGAACAGAGGGATAAACAAAATGGGATCATCGGACATGGGGTCCGATGCCGGCCGGCGCTTGGTCGCTGGCAACCCCATTCATCATCGCAGATTTCACGATTCGAACTGAAATCATGGTTTGAATTCAGAGATATCATAGTCTAGGAGAGCGTAAATGAGCGTAGCGGGAAATAGGGTTCGGATGAAGGCAAGATACAAGAGAGCCTCCGATGTCGTCTATCCTGTTGCCTGCACATCGTTTTTCAGGAGGGAGCCCTCTTCCCCTGGAGGGTCTCGCCCTCAACCTCCTGAAAGAACAAAGAAAACGGCGCTCCGCCCCCGAAGGGTCGAAACGTTTCAGGCGGCCCGGTGCACGAAGGTGCGGTCCGGCAGAACCGGACACGTCCTATCCCGTGGCTTGCCATTGCTGGAGAGCCAACGCCGTTTGATGGACGCGCCCCCCCGAAAAATCAAGGGGCGACAGGATCCCCGCAAATCCAAGAACCCGTCTTGAATTGTCAACGACACGAATCCGACAATCTGCCCTTGCAATCTGAAAATCCTGTTTTTAATATGCAAGGATGGTAACGCGCCGAGCCTTCCAGACCGTCCAGCAAGCCCTGACCCGCCAGGCCGCCGTCGCCCTGATCGGGCCACGTCAGGTCGGCAAGACCACCCTGGCCCAGGACATGGCCGAAGGAACCGATGCCCTCTATCTTGATCTGGAATCGCGGGCGGACCGGGACAAACTCGCGGACCCGGCCTTGTTTCTCTCGGCCTACGAGGATCGGCTTGTCATCCTTGATGAGATCCACCGTGTCCCGGAGGTGTTCCAGGAACTGCGGGGCCTGATCGACACGGGGCGGCGGAAGGGCAAACGCACCGGACGGTTTCTCATCCTCGGATCGGCCTCCATGGACCTGCTGCGGCAATCCGGG
>JANQJV010000033.1 GCA_028281465.1 Azospirillaceae bacterium
GAGACCAGCACCGGCGAGACCCGCACCGTCACAGCCGACCTGCCGGTGACGGTCACGGCCGTCACCGATGCGCCGACGCTCGCGACCGAAGCGGCCGGCGGTGCCGAAGATACCGCGATCGCCCTGCGGATCGACCCGGCGCTGACCGACACTGACGGCTCGGAAAGCCTGTTGGTGACTCTCTCGGGCATGCCCGAGGGCGCGGTGCTCTCGGCTGGCACCGACAACGGCGACGGCTCCTGGACCTTGACGCCGGAGCAGCTCGACGGCCTGACCGTCACGCCGCCGACCAACAGTGACGCCGACTTCAGCCTCGATGTCGCCGTCACCGCAACCGAAACCCAGACGGGTGAAACCAATACGGTGACCGCGGAACTGCCGGTATCGATTTCGGCGGTTGCCGACGCACCGGCGTTGGCGACCGAGAATGCCGAAGGGGATCATAACACACCGATCCCCCTCCGAATCGAAGCCGATCTGTCGGATACCGATGGTTCCGAATCGCTCGCCGTCGTCGTTTCGAGCGTACCGGACGGTGCCGCTCTCTCGGCCGGTACCGACCAAGGGAACGGAACCTGGACGCTCTCACAGAACCAGCTCGAGGGCCTGACCCTAACACCTGCGGTGGAGGACGCGCCGGGTTTCACTTTATCCGTAGCTGCGACCACAACCGAACGCAACTCTGGCGACCAGAGCACCAGCACCAGTGAGCTTCACATTACCGTCCGTCCGGACGATGCAGGCTCAAGCCCAGCAGGTTCCGGGGAAACCATAAACAACCTCGACCAACCGACGGACAACAGCCGGACCGTCAATCGCCTGGATGAGCCGCAAAACGGCGACGGTTCGGTGAACAACCTCGAGATGTCCTCCACACCCGAGGACGGCCACGACACGCTTTGGACTGCGGACGAGCTTTCGCCGGTCACCGGCAATGGCATGATCGATGAGATGGAGGACGGTCGGGAATCCGGGGAGAATCTGCCTGTTGGCGACGAAGTCGATTTGACGAGGTTCGAAGAACAGGACGATATCTACGCAACTCTCTGAATTCGGCACGTCTTCTTCCATCGGAAAATCACCGTCTTGCCCTGGGCGGCGTTCGGTCCCACTCTTGGAGTGAACGGACCCGAGGCACGGGTGACGTCGGCAGATTTTCAGGATCGGAATGGAGCCCAAATTGCCGTCCAGCGAGCGACGACAAACGATAATGATCGTCGATGATGTTCCCGACAACATACGGGTTCTTGCAAACCTTCTTAGCGATCAATGCCGCATTATTGCAGCGACCAGTGGTGAAACTGCCCTGGGCTTGGCCAGTGCCGACGACGTGGATTGCATTCTACTCGACATCATGATGCCCGGCATGGACGGTTACGAGGTATGCCGCCGGCTGAAGAGCGATCCGTCGACCCAGCACATTCCGGTGATTTTTGTCACCATGTTGAATGATGCGACGGATGAGGAAGCCGGCATCCGCCTCGGTGCTGTCGACTACATCACCAGGCCCTTCGTCCCCGGCATTGTCCGTGCCCGCGTCGGCACAATGCTGCGCCTGCAAAATACCGCCAACGCCCTCCGCAAAGCCTACGACGATCTTTCAGTCGCCTACAATACGATTGAGCACGACATCCAGGCCGCCGCGCAACTGCAGCGGTCCTACCTGCCTCCCGACCATTCGGCCATTGCGGAAATCCACTATGCCTCATTGTATCGCCCATCGACCGGGCTGTCGGGTGATATGTTCAATTACTTCAGAATCAATGAGCGCTTCCAGATCTTCTACGGTCTCGATGTCTCGGGGCATGGCGCCGCAGCGGCGTTGATGGCTGCCGCGGTCGCCAATGTGCTGAAGCCCGAGATGTTTCGACATGTGCTGCAGGTGGCGACCAACCCGTCACCGGAAGACATGTGCATGGCCATCGTGCAGGAACTCAACCAGCGCTTTACGTTGGACCCGGAACAGGCCCGATACTTCACGATCGCCCTCGGTATCCTCGACAACGACGACCATCGTCTGTCCTTGATCCAAGCCGGACACCCAAGCCCGCTGCTTCTCAAAGCGGACGGCTCTGCGCAATCCGTGGGCACCGCCGGCGTGCCAGTCGGCCTCTTGAGCGAACCGGGGTACGAAACGGTCTCCCTTGTGTTGAGTGACGGAGATCGACTGATCGTCTATTCCGACGGTGTGACGGAGTGCGAAAACGCTGATGGTGACGCATTCGGCGACGACCGTCTCTTGGATCATTTCGTCCAATACCGCAGCCAACGCCTGGACACCACCCTCAGCGCGTTGGAAGCATCCCTCATCGCATGGCGTGGCAACGACCAGTTTGCCGACGACCTGTCGGTGCTGGCCCTGGAGTGCCGACCAAGCTAACCCGGATTATGCAGTGCGCCCCGAAAAGGCGCGGTTAACCAGTGGAGGAAGGTTCCACCCAGACAGTAGTCGGTTGGTCTGGCAGCTGACAAGCGGCTTGGTCGGGCGACTGACTGGGCTGAAGCCTTGTGACAACGGCCGCCTTGGGCGGTTTAGCAATTCGACGGGCCGTAATGTGAGTGAAGCCTGAGCAGGCCTCGAAAGTGACGTTGCGGATGCCGACCCGCCTGCATAACGGGGAAGGCCGCGTGTGACAGGCGTGGAACCGACATGAAGGCCTGACACGATCCGCCGGGGTAATGGGCACGGCACGCCGGAAGGGTTGACCGGGTAACGGGGGAGACCTGTCCTGATCGAGGGTAGCGGCCTCAACGATGTCTTGGGTGTCGGATCGGGCAGGAGTCGGACAGGATCATAGTACCGCAGACGTCGGGTAACTCCGGCTGAGGGAAGGGTCCTGACTTCCGGCGCGCTTCTGAAAGCAGATGAGGATTTGGTGATTGGCATGAGCCTGAAAACACCGGAAAAGATCAGGACTCTTCAGAGGAAGCTTTATCTCAAGGCGAAGGCGGAGCCGGACTTCCGCTTCTATCTGCTCTACGACAAAATCCATCGCGAAGATATACTGTACCACGCTTATTCCCTGGCCCGTGCCAACAAAGGCGCACCAGGAGTGGACGGCGTAACCTTTGCGAGGATTGAAGAGGCAGGACGGGAGCAATGGTTGGACGGCCTCCGGAAGGACCTGCAAACAAAGACGTACCGGCCCCAACCAGTGCGGCGGGTTATGATCCCGAAGCCCGGTGGTGGAGAGCGGCCTCTCGGTATCCCGACGCTCCGGGATCGAGTTGTGCAAACCGCCGCCAAACTGGTCCTGGAGCCGATTTTCGAAGCGGACCTTGATGCCAATACTTATGGTTATCGGCCTGGACGGAGTGGCCTTGATGCAGTCAAGGAAGTGCATCGGTTACTTTGCAAAGGGCACACCGACGTGGTCGACGCCGACCTGTCCAAATACTTCGACACAATCCCACACTGCGAGCTGTTGGCTTCGGTGGCACGGCGTGTTGTGGACCGGCATGTTCTTCGGCTCATCAAATTATGGCTGAAAACACCGGTGGAAGAATAAGGACCGGAACGGTAAGCGGCATCTGACCGGAGGCAAACGGAGTACCTGCGGCACGCCGCAGGGAGGCGTTATCAGCCCACTGCTTGCCAACCGGTACATGAACCGCTTCCTCCGATACTGGCGGCAGACTGGGCGGGGGGATATCTACTCGGCTCATGTCATCTCTTATGCGGATGACTTCGTCATCCTCAGCCGTGACAAAGCGGCCGAGGCGATGGCGTGGACGGCACATGTGATGACGCGGCTGGGATTGACCCTGAACCAGGAAAAGACCGTGATCCGGGATGCCCGGCAAGAGCCATTCAGCTTTCTTGGTTACACCTTCGGCCCACACCGGTTCCGGAAAGACGGCCATTGGTATCTTGGTGCAAGTCCGTCAAAGAAAAGCGTGCAGCGGCTTAAGGGCAAGGTCTCCGAAATCCTGACCCCCGGTAACTGTGAGCCGTGGCCAGAGGTGAGAGACCGGCTGAACAGGTTGCTGCAGGGCTGGGCGGGGTACTTTCAGTACGGCACCCGGCTCATGGCTTATCGAGCCATCGACAATCACGTCGGAACGCGGGTTCGTCAATTCCTGGTTCGGCGCCACAAGGTATCATCGCAAGGTACCCGCACATTCCCAGATCACAAAGTATTCGGGAAGTTGGGCGTGCTCCGGTTACGCCGGATGCATCTCGGCGCATCGCCAATAGCAGGGAGATGAAGCCGGTCGGAAAGCCGGATGCGGGAAATCCGCACGTCCGGTTTGATGAGCGGAGATGAGAAACGGACCCATGGAACGGAATGAGGCACTGGCAACTTGCGAAAGCCGTCAGAAAACAGCAACTCCCCCAAGCCTAACGGCACCGCGCTCATCTTCGACTCTACCG
>JANQJV010000042.1 GCA_028281465.1 Azospirillaceae bacterium
ACGGGCTGGGCCGACGGGGCGTCGGCGCTCCGGGATGTGGCCACGACCCGCCCAGAGGTTCATCCTCTGCGGGACGGCGGCAGACGGTGAGAACTTGAGTAATTCCGTAATCTTATGCAGCCTTGATCACCATGCCGACATACCATGTTTTCCGCTTCTCATCCGACGGACCCTAAGGCCATGAGCGATCTTGCCCGCGCCATCGACTCCCTCGCCGGCACCGTCGTGCTCTGCGTCGGCGACGTGATGCTCGATCGTTTCGTCTATGGCACAGTCGAGCGCATCTCGCCCGAGGCCCCGATTCCGGTGCTGCGCGAACACCGGACCACCACCATGCTTGGTGGAGCCGGTAACGTGACGACAAACCTGGCTGCCCTCGGCTGTGACAGCCGTTTCGTAGCGGTGACCGGCAGTGACGAGGCCGGTTCTGGCATCCTGCGCCTGTTGGTCGAACAGGGCCTGGCGGACGGCTGCCACATGATCACGCAGCGCGACCGCCTGACATCGGTGAAAACTCGCTTCATGGCCAGCAATCAGCAGCTCCTGCGCCTGGACAGTGAGACGGTGGCGCCGGTGGACGAGGTAACGGCGAGCAAATTGATCCATGCCGTCAGCCACGCCCTGTCGGAGGCGACCTGCGTCACATTATCCGACTATGGCAAAGGCGTGCTTACGCCGGCGGTGACCGAGGCGATCATTACCGCAGCCCGGCAAGCTGGCCGACCCGTCGTGGTGGACCCAAAGGATACGGACTTCCGTCGCTACCGCGGTGCGGCAGTCTTGACACCGAACCGGCGCGAGTTGTCTGAGGCCGCCCGCCTGCCGACCGGCACCGACGACGAGGTGGTGGCCGCGGCACAAAGGATCATCGAAACGTGCGGAATCGGCGCAATCGTCACCACCCGTAGCGAAGAAGGCCTGAGTCTGGTCGCCGCCGACGGGCTGGTTTTGCATCAACCCGCACAGGCCCGCGAGGTGTTCGACGTCTCCGGCGCTGGCGACACCGTTGTGGCCGTGCTGGCGGCCGGGCTAGGGGCCGGACTGGCCCTACCGGATGCCGCGCGCATCGCCAACTTGGCGGCCGGTATCGTCGTGGGCAAGGTCGGGACCGCGGTGGTGCGGGGGGCTGAACTGCTGGCCGCGTTGCATCATGAAGAGTGGCGCTTGGGAGAAACCAAGGTTGCGTCTTTGACCAGTGCCTTTGACTTCGTGGAGCGTTGGCGCCGCCGCGGCCAACGCATCGGCTTCACCAACGGCTGCTTCGACCTGCTTCACCCCGGCCACGTTTCCCTGCTCACCCAGGCGCGCGCCACCTGCGATCGGCTTGTGGTCGGTTTGAACAGCGACGAATCGGTACGGCGCCTGAAGGGTGAACACCGCCCGGTGCAGAGCGAGGCAGCCCGCGCCGCCGTGCTTGCCTCATTGTCTACAGTCGATCTGGTCGTTATCTTTGGCGAGGACACACCATACAACCTGATCCGGGCGCTGCGCCCGGATACGCTGGTGAAAGGCGCGGACTACACCGTCGATCAAGTGGTCGGCGCCGATATCGTTACGGCGCAGGGCGGCCGAGTCGTGTTGGCTGATCTGGCGCCCGGTCACAGCACGACTGCGACCATCGCACGCCTGTCCCAAGCTTGACGGCGCCTTGCCATGCCGACCGCCCTAGAGACCGCGATCTACGGCCTGACCTGGGTCAGCTTCGGTGCCGGCCATAGCGTGCTTGCCCTCGCCTCGGTCAAGGATCGCGTATCAAGCCGCCTCCGACCGCACTACCGGCTGGTCTACAACGTGCTGGCCACCCTCCACCTCGGTGCGATGCTGGGCGTCGGTTGGTGGCTGCTCGGCGGCTACCCCAACTACGCGACTGGCACGCTCTTCGGCACTATCCAGTTGGCCGCTACTCTGGCCGGTGTTGTCGTGATGGTGGTGGCGTCCCGGGGCTACGATCTGGGTCGGCTTTCCGGACTGAAGCAGATCCGTTGTGCCAGGGCCGGGCTCGAGCTGCCGGAGGACGAACCTTTGCGGCGCGATGGCCTGCACCGCTTTGTCCGGCATCCGATTTACGCTGGCGGTTTCCTGTTCCTGTGGGGGCGTGCCGTCGACCCGCTGGGGCTGCATACGGCCATTTGGGGCAGTGTCTATCTCATCGTTGGCATCGTTCTGGAAGAACGCAAGCTGGTACATCTGTACGGCGACGCCTACCGTGACTATCGGCGCCGGGTGCCTGCCGTGTTGCCGTGGCGAGGTCAAGCAGTGTAACGACGGCACCGGGCCGCCCAGCGCCTTGATCTCCTGACCCCTGAGATAGCGCATCGGGCATACTGACACCGTATCGCAAAAAGCGGACTCACGGCGCCGGGCCGGAACCGCTGTGGTGACAGTCGTCCCGGCTGCTCTCCATTCGGTCAGACCAAGCGCTTGAAACGCTCGGTCGCGGCGATCAGAGCGATGCGCGTGCTCGGCTCCATGGCCGAGTGACCAGCATCGGGCACCACCTGGTAGTCGGCCTCAGGCCAACAGCGGTGCAATTCCGCTGCCGTCACAATTGGACATATAATATCGTATCTCCCATGGATGATAACGGCTGGAATGCCACGGATGCGAGCAATATCGCGCAGTAATTTGTCTTCTGGTTGAAATAAATTATTTCTGAAGTAGTGGCATTCGATGCGCGCCAAACCCAATGCGTGGCTGTCCTCTGCCGCGACGGACAACAGGTCCGGATTCAGCAGGAGGGAAGAGCAAGCCCCTTCATAAACACTCCACGAGCGCGCTGCTGCCAGACGGACAGTAGCATCACCGGCATTCAGGCGGCGCCAATACCCCTCGAGCAAGTCACTGCGCTCAGTCTGTGGCAAAAAACCGCTAAACGCCGACCAAGCTTCTGGAAAGATCATGCCCATGCGGTACAGGAACCAGTCGATCTCCCACCGACGCATTAAGAAAATTCCGCGTAGGATCAGACCAGTCACACGGTCCGGATGAGTCTGTGCATAGGCCAATGCGAGTGTGCTGCCCCACGATCCACCGAACAGCAACCAACCATCCACGCCCAAGACCCGACGCAGATGTTCCAGATCATCGATTAAATGCTCAGTGGTGTTGTGCCGAATGTCGCCCAAAGGCGACGACCGGCCAGCGCCGCGTTGGTCAACAAGGACGATTCGGTAGTGCGATGGATCGAAGAATCGGCGGTGCGTCGCCGAGCAGCCGGCACCGGGACCGCCGTGCAGGAACAGGATGGGCGCCCCTTTCGGATTACCGCATTGTTCCCAGTACAGGGTATGGACCTCATCGACACGCAGAAAGCCGTTCTGGTACGGCTCGATGGAGGGGTAGAGGTCACGGCGCGGCATGGGCGGTTCCAGGATGTTCGGTGCCCGGGAGCTTACGGCGTGAACCCGCGAACCGCAAAGCAGCCATACCGGTCAATCCTGCGCCGGTGCGGGTCATGCCGCCGCCGCAGGCGCCCCTCCAGCCAAGACTTGCCGGAACACAGGGCGATCGACATTGCCGCCGCTCAGGATGACGGCGACCCGACGCCCCCGCTGACAATCCCGCTCCTGTAGCAGGGCCGCCAGCGGGGCAGCGCCTGCCCCCTCGGCCACATTGTGCGTGGCAGAGAAGTACAGGCGCATGGCGGTGGCGATCTCATCGTCCGTGACGCGCAAGATGCGGTCGACCCCAGCCCGAATCTGTGTCAGCGCCTGCGCGTCGGGAAGGCGGCAAGCCATTCCGTCGGCAAAGGTGTGTGCGGTTTCCGTGGTCACGCGCTCACCCCGTTCGAAGGACAACGCATAAGCCGGGGCTTCCGTCGACACGACACCAACAATGCGTGTGCCGAGATGGAGCAGATCGCGTACACGAATCAGGCCGCAGATACCCGACCCCATGCCAATGGGTACGTAGACGGTGTCGAGATGCGGGACAGCCTGGAACAACTCCAACGCATAGGTGGCGACACCGGTGACCAGATCGACATGGAACGGCGGCACCATCTCGAAGCCACGTTCGTCGGCGATCCGTCGGGCGTGGGTCCGTGCCACGTCGAAATCGTGACCGGCGACTACGAGTTCGGCCCCGAAGCCGCGCATGGCATCGTTCTTCTCCACGCTGTTACCGTCCGGTACGACGATGGTGACCGGCACACCGGCCGCACGCCCAGCATAGGCAAGGCTCTGGCCGTGATTGCCGCGTGTCGCGCTGACCAGGCCCGGTACATGTGGCCGCTCACGGCTTAGCCGGTCGAGATAGAGCAAACCACCGCGCACCTTGAACGCTCCAGTCGGCGTGTGGTTTTCGTGCTTAACCCAGACCGAGCAGCCGGTCGCTTCGGCAAGCAGCGGCCAAGCGAATTGGGGCGTGGGGCCGAAACACCGATGAACCAGCTTTGCTGCCTGCTCGAGCGCGTCACGGTCGAACATGGGGGTCTCCGTTTTCGGTAGGCTCGGCGACAACGGGCATGCTCCCATCGACAATGGAACGACGGAGCCATGCCAAGGGCGCTCCATCGTCCAGCACGGTCATCGCATCAACAGGCCGAACGCCAAGATCCTGCCACAACCTGCCCAACGCAACCGGATGAACCGAGCCGGCATGGCGCGCGTACAGGCGGGTCATGACGTCGACCCCCAACGCACGGTCACAGGCGGCGATCATTTCTCCGACCGATATGACCCGGCGCGCCGCGCCACCATCCTGCCGCACCGCGCGCAGGCAGTGCTCCAACCCGGCACGTCCCGCGGTGGCCTGGCGCAGGCCGACATCGGCCAGAAGCATCCAGAGGGCGCCGCCCCAATAGGTGCCAACAAAGCCACCCCCCGCCAGACCGGTGGCGGCCATCACTGTGGCTCCCTGCGGTAACCTCCGCCGAAACCCGGCCCATACCTGCGCCGGGCCAAGCCGGCCCATGCGCGCCCGGATGATCGGCTCCAGATAGGTCGCCAGGCCCTCCGCAAACCAGGGATCCCCCTTGATGTGGGGATGGCCGACATGAACGAACTCGTGCACCAGCACCCAGTCCTCAGCCAAGGCTCGAGCATCGACCCGCTCTCCCACCATCAGAGCAACCGACAGACCTCCGCCGCGCATCACCCGGCCGAACAGAACGCCGTAGCGACCCGACCGAGGTAACACCGCCAACAGCACCAAGGGTTCGGACAGACCGCCCCAGAAGTTCACGGTGGCGGTAACCGACTGACGCACCCAGGTCAACAGGGCTGCGTCGCCGAGCGTGAACGTGCCGTCCAGGAAAACAACAAGCACCTGCCCGGGTTCGCCGTCCACAGTGGCGAACGGCAGGGAATGGCGGCGCAGACGACCAAAAACCGTATAGCCGGCCGCGAACAGTGTGTCAGCGTCGATACGGATGCGCCCCTCGGCATCGGCCATGGCGCTCGCCATGGACATACCGGGCGCCACGGTCACTGTCACCTCAAGTGCAACCGGTCGGCCATCGATCGTATCCGGATAAGGGAGCCAAGTGCCGCCGTTGACGATGACGGAGTTACCGATGCGGAACGCCTCGCCCAACCGCCGGGCCGACGCGGTCATGGCCGCCAGATCGACCCGGTATCGGCCAGCGCCACCGTCGAAGGCAAGCTTGGTGTGCCGGTCGGCCCGGCTGTTCATGGTCAAGAGCTCGGTCACGCCGGCGTCGCACCGTACCGTGCCTTCGAGTACGAACGCGGCAGAGACGGCAACCTCATAGCGACACGCCGTACCTACGACAGCAGCGGCCGGACCTGCCCAAATCGCCAATGCCCCCACCAGCACCAACACCCCTGTGCCCATGCCCCGTATCTCCGGACCTGCGAGAGCCAACAAAAACGGCCCCCCGCCGCCGAGTATGGAGGGATCGGACTGCCGGACCCATCGAGGCGGCAACCGTTCACCAGGACGTGAAGCGCGGGCATCAAGCGCTTTCGATTTGTGCCAGAAAATCCTCGACCTCTTGCGTCAACCGACCGGCCTGATCCTTCAGACCGCGGATGAACTCCAGCGTGTCACCAACCATCTGGCCGGTCTCCGAAGCACTACGGCTGACCTCTCCGATGCTCCCGGTCACGGTCTGTGTGCCTTCGGCTGCCTGCTGGAGGTTGCGGGCAATCTCTTCTATGGCAGCGCCCTGCTGTTCGACGGCGGCGGCAATGGTGGTGGTGATCTCGCTCATGCGTTCAATGGTTCCGCCTATGCTGCGGATAGCACCAACAGCCAAGGCTGTGACCTCTTGCATAGCGCCGACCTGGGCCTGGATATCCTCCGTCGCCTTGCCGGTCTGGTGTGCGAGATTCTTGACCTCGCTCGCGACCACGGCAAAACCCCTGCCGGCGTCGCCGGCGCGTGCCGCCTCGATGGTCGCGTTGAGCGCCAGCAGGTTCGTCTGTGCGGCGATGCTGTTGATCAGATCAACGATCTCGCCAATTTTCTGCGCTGCATCGGACAGGCTGCCAACGGTTTGGTTGGTGCGGCCGGCCTCCTCGACGGCGACCGCGGCAATGCGCGTGGACTCGCTCACCTGGCGGCCGATCTCGCTCACCGAAGCGGAGAGCTGCTCAGTCGCCGATGCTACGGTCTCGACATTGGCCGACGCCTGCTCGGCAGCCGATGCCACGGTCATGGCGCGATGGTTCGTCTGTTCCGCCGTTTCGGCCACATGCTGCGCCCGCCCTTCGACGGCACTCACGTCATCGACGATGGCCGTCACAAGCGATTGCACGGAAGTCTGGAACTGGGCTGCCAGGCCTGACAACAACTCTCGCCGCTCGTGCTCGGTCCGGTCCCGTGCGTCCTGCTGCTGGCGCAAAAACGCCGCGCGTTCGGCCGCCACGCGCATGTCGTCGTCGCGCTGCCGGTTGACCCAGCTCTCCAAGATCGCCGGCAAGGAGGCAGTCAACCAGATCAGCGCCGCCGCCTCGCCCGCAACCACGACGGCGTGAACGATCACCCGGTTGAAATCGGCACCATCGGGAAACACGGCTGCCGGATAGACAGCATTCATCCCCAGGTGATGCAGAGCGATGGCAAGTGCGGAGACCAGGATCACCCGCCAGTCGCAGAAGACGCACAGCATGGCCAAGACGGAGAAATAGGCCATGTGTAGATCGATTTGCCACGGATGGCCCGCCAACTGGTACACAATGACCGAAATCAGACCGACGAGCGCAATTCCGATCATGAGCCGGCCAGCCAACCCCTGACGGTTCATGGTCCACACCAGCGAGGCGGCCCCCGCCAGAGCGACCCCAATCAGCACCGGCAGCAGCCAATCATCGCCGCGCAAGGCCGCAACGGCAAAGATCACCGGCAACTGACCCCAGAGAAACACCAACAGACCGATCCCGGCCCGTGCGCGCAATTGGTCGAGATTCTCCGGCATGGGGTTTCCTTCGCTTGGGTCGAGCCCGGGTACTGGGCAATGTCTACACACGGCTCAAGAGCGACGAGCCAAGGCATGCGGCGAACCCCATCGGATCAACGATCATCCAGGCGCCAGCCCGCCGCAACCGCCGCAACAGGTCTGGAGCCGGCGAACGGATCACGACGACATTGTCCCAGCCACCGCGCGCGATGACCGTGGCACCAGTCCCCCCGGCCCGTTGAAAGGTCTCCGTCCAACTCAAGCCCGGTGCGAACACCGCCGCCACCGGCCGGCCGTCGGCCGACGGTGTGAGAGCAACCGCCGCCGTGCCGAATACGCTGGCGATCAGAAATAGGAACACTGGCCAGACGGAGACGAGAGTCTCCGACCGGCTTCGTCGCACGGTTGGCGTCACAGATTCCTCCATCAAATGCGTCACCGGCATCGACTGCTCATTGGTGCACAAAGGGCAGCGAGGGTTACACAAGATTCCGAAACAATCTGTCACATAGGTGTGATCGTTGATTTGTCTTTTTCGACGGCGGACCGATGGTGCCGAGCTACGGCCAACTCACCATCGGCGGCAACGACATCAGGATAGCCTCAACATTGCCTCCGGTCTTCAGTCCAAACGTGGTGCCGCGGTCGTACAGCAGGTTGAACTCGACATAGCGGCCACGTCGGACCAGTTGGTGCCGGCGTTGCTCTTCTGTCCAAGGCTGCGTCATGTGCCGGCGCACAAGACGCGGATACACGTCCAAGAAGGCCTCGCCGACCGCCCGCGTGAACGCGAAGTCGGCTTCCCAGTCGCCGGTGTCGAGGGTGTCGTAGAAGATGCCGCCGACACCGCGCGGCTCCTCGCGGTGCGCCAGGTAGAAGTAGCGGTCGCACCAGGCCCTGAAATGCGTGTAGTAATCCGCGCCGTGTGCATCGCAGGCTGCCTGCAGGGCGGCGTGGAAGTCCTGTGTGTCGGTCTCGTCCGGCACCATGGGCGTGAGGTCGGCTCCGCCGCCGAACCAGCCCCGACGAGTGACGATGTGGCGCGTGTTCATGTGCGCCGCCGGCACCAGCGGCGACTGCAAGTGGGCGACCAGACTGATGCCGCTGGCCCAGAACCGGCCGTCCGCTTCGGCCCCCGGAATCTGTTTGCGGAAGTCCTCACTGAAGACACCCTGCACAGTGGAGACGTTGACGCCAACTTTTTCGAACACGCGGCCACGCAGGATCGCCATTTCGCCACCACCGGCATCGCCATCGGTCTGCCCGACAGTCCCGGCATCCCGCTGCCAGCAACGGCGTTCGAAACGGCCCGGTGGCCGGTCGGCCAAAGGACCGTCCTGCGCGTCTTCGATGGCTTCGAAGGCGGCACACAGCCGATCGCGCAAGGTGGCGAACCAGGCCACAGCGCGGGCTTGGCGGTCGGTGATCATTCGCTCAACTCTCCTCCTTGGGGGGCCTTTGGGTCTGGCGCACGGCTTCGCCCAACACCATGGCCGCCGCCAGAGCGACATTGAGCGAGCGCAGCGGTGGACGCATGGGTATCAGCAATCGGGCGTGTGCAGCCTCGTGCACCTCTGCCGGTGCCCCGGCGCTTTCGCGGCCAACGAGCACGAGATCATCTGCCCGGTAGGAAAACGCCGTATAGACGAGATCACCCTGCGTGGTCAGCAACAACCTGCGGCGGCCCTGCCGCGCGTCCAAAAACCGCAGCCACGAGTCATGGCGCACAAGGTCCAAGGATGCGACATAGTCCATGACCGCACGTCGCAGCCGGCGATCGTCGAACACGAACCCGCACGGTTCCACAATGTCCATGCCGACGCCCAGGCATGCGCATAGGCGCATCATGCTGCCCGTGTTCTGGGGAATGTCGGGTTGGTAGAGGACAAGACGCAAAACGCGCTCCCAAGCTCTGATTTCGCGACACTTTGCCGCAGGACTGTGGCACAGCCGGGATGCAAGTTTATGCTTCCGCACATGGTTAGCGTCGACCGGATTGTCGACGCAGGCTCCCAACCCTGGTTTCCCAGCCGGAGCCGCACGGGTTCGCTTGGAAGCCGTGTGCATACCCTCGCAGTTTACTGGGTTTTTTTTGATGGTTCCAACACGATCGCACGGTTCACCGCTTCCGGTGCAGCGTAAGGAGGGCATGAGATGACCGACACCACCCACCCGACGGGTGTGGGCGCAGACGATCACCAAGAGACCGGGGGCACGCCGCGACGCGACTTCCTGTATCTGGCCACCGGCGCGGTCGGCGCTCTCGGCGTGGCGGGCGCTGCGTGGCCGTTCATCCACAGCATGAACCCGGCGCTGGACACGCTGGCGCTTGGCACCATCCAGGTCGACCTGTCGATGCTGGACGTCGGTCAATCGATCACGGTCACCTGGCGTGGCAAGCCCGTGTTCATCCGCCACCGCACCGAACAGGAGATCGAACAGGCCCAGACCACGGACGTGGCCGATCTGCCGGATCCGCAGCCCGATTCCGAGCGGGTGCAGCGACCGGAATGGTTGGTGATGATCGGCATCTGTACGCATTTGGGCTGTGTACCGAAGGGACAGAAGGCGGGCGATCCGACCGGTGACTTCGGCGGCTGGTTCTGTGTCTGCCACGGCTCGCACTACGACACGTCGGGCCGTATCCGTCGCGGCCCGGCGCCGCGCAATCTGGATGTGCCGGCCTATGCCTTCCTCGACGACATGACCATCCAACTCGGCTGAGCGGCGCCCACCCGCTCTCCGATCCGGCCCCCAGCCTTGGAGACCGCCTTCATGGCAAGCGCACCTGAGTGGAAGAACCCGGTGATACGGTGGGTGGATCGGCGATTGCCGATCTTCACCTTCATGCATCACGAATACGTCGACTACCCGATGCCGAAGAACTGCACCTATTTGTGGGCCTTCGGCGCCATCTCCATGATCATTCTCATGATCATGATCGCCACGGGCATCTTCTTGGCGATGCACTACGTCGCGCACACCGACCATGCCTTCAATTCGGTCGAGCGCATCATGCGCGACGTCAACTACGGCTGGTTGCTGCGCTACGTGCACGCCAACGGCGCGTCCATGTTCTTCATCGCCGTGTACATCCACACCTTCCGCGGGCTGTACTACGGCTCGTACAAGGAACCGCGCGAGTTGTTGTGGATGATCGGCGTAGCCATCCTGCTGGTCATGATCCTCACCGCCTTCACCGGCTATGTGCTGCCGTGGGGGCAGATGAGTTTCTGGGCCGCCACTGTGATTACCAGCCTGTTCTCCGCGTTTCCGGTGGTCGGCGACCCGATCGTGACCTGGCTGTGGGGCGGTTTCTCGGTCGACCAGCCAACGCTGAACCGCTTCTTCGCCCTGCACTATCTGCTCCCCTTCGTTATTCTCGGCCTGAGCGTGCTGCACGTCGCGGCCCTGCACGTCCCCGGCGTCGGCTCGAACAATCCGAAAGGGATCGCGATCCAAGGACCGCAGGACAGTGTGCCGTTCCACCCCTACGCCACCATCAAGGACCTGTACGCGTTCGCGGTGTTCCTGATCATCTTCGCAGCGTTCGTCTTCTATGCACCGAACTATCTGGGCCACCCGGACAACTACGTGCCGGCCGACCCGCTGGTGACGCCGCCGCATATTGTCCCCGAATGGTACTTCCTGCCGTTCTACGCCATTCTGCGCGCGATTCCCGACAAGCTGGGCGGCGTGCTGGTCATGTTCGCCTCCATCGCGGTGCTGTTCGTCATCCCGTGGCTCGACACGTCCAAGGTGCGGAGCTGCACGTATCGGCCGATCTACAAGTGGTTCTTCTGGCTGTTCGTGGCCAACACCATGCTGCTCGGCTATGTCGGCGCCAAGCCGGCGGAAGGCATCTGGGTGCTGTTGGCCCAGCTCGGCACCGCCTGGTACTTCATCCACTTCCTGGTGGTCATGCCGGTGGTGGGCAAGCTGGAGAAGCCGTCGCCCTTGCCGACGAGCATCAGCGAACCCGTGTTGCATGGCGGTGGCCCGCTTCCGTCCGGTGCTGCGGCCGGTCCGATGGAGAAAGCATGATGCATAAACGGGCAACGACGGCGATCGTCGTCGGCCTGGCCGCTGCCGTCGCCGCCTGGTCGGCGCCGGTCTCGGCCGCGGAACAGATCGAATTGCCAAGCTACGAATGGTCGCACTACGGGCCGTTCGGCACCATCGATCAAGCGGCAGCGCAGCGCGGCTTCCAAGTGTACCAGCAGGTCTGCCAGTCCTGCCACGGCATGGAGCTGTTCTATTTCCGCAACCTGGCCGGGATTGGGTTCACCGAGGAACAGATCGAGATAGTCGCCTCGGAATACTTCATCCAGGACGGCTACGACGACTTCGGCGATCCGATCGAGCGGGAAGGCCGGGCCTCGGATTCCTTCCCCGACCCCTTCCCCAATGACGCCGCCGCCGCTGCCGCGAACGGCGGCGTGGTGCCGCCGGACCTGTCGGTCATGATCAAGGCCCGGCCGAGCGGCGAAGACTACATGACGGCCTTGCTCATGGGTTATGAGGACGAGCCGCCCGAAGGCTTCGACCTGACTCTCGGCAAGTACTACAACAAGTACTTTCCCGGGCATCAGATCTCCATGCCGCAAATGCTGTATGACGACATGGTGATGTATGAGGACGGCACGGAATCGACGGCGCTTCAGAACGCCAAGGACGTGACGATATTCCTGGCCTATACCGCCGAACCGCACCATGACGAGCGCAAACAGCTCGGCATGCGCGTCATGCTGTTCCTGATCGTCTTCGCCGGCCTGATGTACGCCACCAAACGCCAGCTTTGGAGCGCGGTGAAGCATTAACCCAGCATTAACCCAGACCGATCGTGGGATGCGAACCGACGCATCCCACGATGCGTGAATGTCAACGCGACGGAGGTATGCCGTTTCAACCAAATCCAAATGGTCTGATCAGGCCTGCACGCCCGGCGAGGGTGTTTAGTCTGCCGGAGTGATGGAATGATAAGCGGTTTTCTTGCCGACTAGCATTCGACACGCTATCTGGAGCGCGCATGAAATCAAAAGATAACCAGATTTCGGAATTGCCCTGTTCGCAAGAAGAGCGGCAGCCATGGCAGACGCCCTGACACCTGGTCGTCGTGTTCCAGATACTTGCTGTCTGGGCGATACCAACCGGGACACCACAGCGCTGTGTAGGTTGACGTCGGAACATTAAACGGCGTGACAGTCACGCCTCTCTTGTTCCCATACCCGACGACCCGATCGTCAACCGCCGTGAGCGAATTCTTGATGGCCTCCTCGGGAAAATCACGGCGACGCGCTCCCAGCATCAAGCCTCGACCAACCTTTGCCAGAAACTGCTCAAGATTCGGAGACGCATCGAACTGTAGTTCATCAAATTTTTTACGTGATCTCAGTCCGGCAAAGCGCATGCCGGCTTCATCACACGCTTTCTTTATCATTTCTTCACCGTCGACCGAGGCACCATAGAAAACGAAATAGATATCACGCTCTCGGAGCTTTTGGAGTGCATCACCGTCCAAGGGCTGGCAAAATATGTTGCTATCCTTTTCGTCCGCGCCCAGCATGCCACAGATCGCTTTGATCTGCTTGGCTGCTTGAGTGCCGGAGGAAACATGATCATCGACAAACACGATCGGTTCTTGCGATCGTGGCTCCAATACTGCGTTGCGTAGACCTGAATGCACCTCAATACTAGAATTGTTTTCGAATAGCTTGTTAATGAACAATCGCACCAGGTGACCACTGCTCGGAGTAAAAGGAACGGCTAGAATGCGATTGCCAACCTCTTGCTGGAGCTGTAGGAGCAAACTAACTACCCCACCCTCAATCTCACTTCGGCCGAACATCTCTATATTCATAAGCAAATCTACCATTTCCCCCCTCAGCGAATATGGAAACTGCGATAGAAACACTCGAATGTGATGCCTATCTATCCGCCACTCCTGCTCCCCACTATATGCACCGCAACGCTCCAGAATACAATCAATCTTAGCTTCATCCCCTTGATATGGAAAAAGAAATGGTAAGTCGTCATAGTAACCCACTAAAGCTAGTTTACCTTGAAACTCCTCAAGCTGTGCTAAATTTGCGTGGCAGGCTCTAGAAGAAAAAGCAGTATCAAGAACGGGAAGAACCCACATTAAGAGGTCAACAGAGAACCCTGTCGTTCTTTCCCTTTTTTCATTTGAGTTTCCTTGTGGCTCGCTGTAGGTATACCTAAAAGGAACTGGATGTCTTCTTTTTGGGTGTGCACGTACTATGTCGATAAAGGCCCGCTGACATGCCAATAAGGCGATTTCCCGCCATTTGGAGTCGGTCAGAAGAACAGTTGTTTGGTGTGGAAGGTGGCCGGCATCAGTGTAGCTGGCATGCCTGAATTCGGATGCTATTACATCTTTGGAAACTGTAAGCACTCGGGCCTGCTTCAACATGGCATCGTTCGTTTCCGGGCAAGGGATAATGCGCAGCGTTTCTGGAGCTGATCCAGCTGGCAATTGATCGCTAGTAGTACCAGCGCCCTCCAGCTTTCTGTAGATGAGTTCACAGTGTTGCATTATCGGATTTATGACTTCATCAACATCATCAATTATCTCGACAACTTCACTCACCTCGGCCTTCACCATGCCACCAACTTGCTGCCAGACTGGGCATGATTTCTCGCGGACTGCAACATCACCCAGAACGGGTCTTATGACACTATTACCTATTATCGCTGCCTTCTTTGGCATTTGCCGACGTCGTATAGCCCATGACATTCCGCTAACGTGGGAAACAGGGTGCTGGCAAAGTGCCTCTATCAAGCAATCTTCGGGGGTAGACCAGATTTTTAGCAGATCTCGGAATTCCACATTGTACTTTCCAGCCTCATTCAATAGTGCAAAATAGTGACCCTCAACATTCCTGGTGAATGGATGCTGGTAGACCCGGCGATAAAGTGACAATCGACTATTGCCCATTTCAACAAATGTGTCACCCCCATGCTGATCAATGACAAATATCCGAACTGTATCGATATCATCCAAGCCACTTAAGCCCGATGCGAATGGGTCGCGAGATTTGTTGATGTCATAGACACCGGCACGCATGAAGACGCGCGGGATATCAAGACCCAAGGATATACGGCATGCATCTGCATCTCGCTGCATATAATCGATCTTATCGGCATCGATCGACCCCGACAGTATCGATGGGAGAGCAAAATCTCCCTTGGTAATCCTATCGCCTAAAATTAGTGCTGATATGTAGTAAACATCATGAAGGCCGTGAGCGTCTCTGCTGCCAATTGTGACATCATAATACGACCTAAATCGATCGCTGACAAGCAGGGCGACCGCCAGCATCTCTGAAATCGGAGCCTTGCCGGTCGGTAGAATACTAGAACGCCCGTCATCAAATCCCTTATAATAATGGTGGAATTTATGCTTAAACTTCCCAATCGTGAATGGGCCGATCATACAATGGAGCATGCCACTTTCTGCCCTCTCCTCTTCTGAATCCATTTCCATTTCATCATGTATCTGAAAGTATCTTTCAGAGGCGTGGGAAAATGGTCCATGGCCTATATCGTGCAATATGGCAGCATACCTTAGGTAGTCTTTCTCAGCATTGTCGAAGCTCGCAGCCTGAAGCTTCGCTGTTCCCAAGCTGGATTGCAGCGTCTTTGTCGTCTCGAATTCTTGCAGTAACCGACCAACAACCTCATAGACTCCCATGGAGTGAACAAAACGGGAGTGATCAGCGGATGGGTAGGTAAAGGAGCTGAAGCCAAGCTGTTTAACTGATCGGAGACGTTGAAGTAAGGGACAGTTAACTAATGCAGCAGCCGAGGAGTCGAATTCGATCATCCCCCAAACTCTATCTTTAACAGCTTGTGTTCGTGGCGGGGATTTACTGGCCTCTCTTACATACTCCTCTGTGAAACCAATTCTGTCGAACGCCGAATTGAGAGAGGACGTCCAGCCATCCTCATCACTCAAAAAGTTCCCCCAGGCACGGAGTCGGGAGGGAAAGACGGACATTTCCATCATGACTATAGCGCCTGTCGTATTTTATTCGCTGAGTTTTCAACTATGCTCTGCCACTCTGGCTGTATTTGTTTTAACCGCTCAGTTGCAGACACTGGGTCTAGGGAAAGATCGAGACTCACGTACTCTGGATTCCCAATGCGAATGAGACCTGGCTGTAACTTCCGGAATGTAGCCCACAAGGCATCATACGCTCCAGTGTTCGAATCAGCACTGATCTGGTCGATAATTCGCATGATCTCAACAGCGCGCCGTTCTCCCTTACTGACAGCGTCACGGTATTCGTCCTTCAGTCCGTCGAGAATCTCACTGAATGCTTTCTGAAGCCTTGGATTTTCTAGGGGAATTGACCGAACACCGTCACTCGCCAAACGAGCGACTACTGCCTTGCAGAAATCTCGAGTCGTGAATTTCCCCGGTCCCCAAGATCGCCGTGCCATGGTTGCTGTCCCTCCTACACCGGGACGGCGTGTCCGTCCCAACTCTTCCATGGGGTGCAACGGCGCCCCAAGTGCCTCAAGAACAAAATACGAACATTGCGATCCATTCAACAGTTGTGCTGCCTACATCTTTACTTCTGTCCGGAAGCGTATCGCTGGCGAAGCGACTATTTCAAGAAGCAATCTACCAAATAGGGAAATCCCTGTGTATAAAACCACAATATATTGGCCACCTGTGGATATATAGCATGATGCGACTCCATGCGCGGTCTTGATTGCCAGAAAGGGGGCTTTGACCATTCCAATCGAAGTGCAGATCCACTCGAGAGCTACTCACAGTTCCATCTGACCAACGTCCAAACGACCCCAATGCACACCCGACAGCCCTGCCAGTTGACAAAGCGAGCCGATATCGGGGAACTGCTCTAAGGTCGGGAAAGGAAAGCCATCGGGGTCTTCAGCCATTTCATACGCATCTGGAAGCGTTGACCAACGCCCGCCCTCTTGCCCGCGCGGCGCATTCCGCGGCAGCGACATGCTTACCGTCCGCCAATGCGGATCCAAGAACAGCGATAGCATGAATGTCGCGGTGTCCGCCCCCCAGTCGCGCACTTCCGACGCAGGTTCAATCCCCGCGAACATCGAAATCCGTCACACACTCGGCAGTCACCGGCGAGGCCGGAATGAGCAGCAGTATCAGCGCAGCTTGGGCGACCATGTCCTCCGGGCTGCAGAGGCCGGCGGTAAGCGAGACGAAACGCAGGGTGGTGTCCAGCGACAGTCAAGACGAGAGTGTGGCGACAATCAGGATGAGAACGCCGGTGGTGGCGTCATGGAGTGAGGCGTAGCCCGACCGGAATGACGCCACCACCGGCGGGCGGGAGCGCCAAACGCCCGTCTGGCGGTCGTGGTGGTTCGGCAGGGTCTGGTTTTCTCACGCAGATGAGGACACCAGGCGGTTGCCGGGCCGACACATCACCGACAGCCAGATGAGGCTCACCATGAAGTTCCGTCAGACCGACGGTGTGGCGATCGCCGCCGCCAAGTCGGGGTTCAGCCCGGCAAGCGGATACCGCCTGGAGGCGGATGACCGCATGCCATCCCAGAAGAAGCAGCCACGGGGGCGGCGCAGAGAGGACCCCTTGGTGGAGGTTTGGGACGAAGAAGTCGCTCCCATGCTGATTGCCGCACCGGCACTACCGCCGGTGCCGCTCCAGCACAATGCCTGGACAAGGCTGCGGGCCGTGGCGAAACGCGGCGCCCCCCAAATCGACTGAAAACGCCCCCCCGGCCGAAAGCGCACGCAGGCCTATAGATCTCGTCCTTGCCGTAGGATAGCGCCAGCGCCCGGCACAACCGCACGACGGCGGCGCCCGGCCGGTCTCCAGGCAGCTCCGATGGTGCTGCGACGTCCCGGCGCGTTCGGCCAGCGCCGTCTGCGACAGGCCTCGGCTGCGCCGTAGCGCGGCCAACGCCGCACCACGTCTCTGCTCCGTCGATTATGACCGCACAGTCATGGCCCCTGCGACCATCATCGGCCACCCTGCGCCGACCGACAATGACGGATGGCACGAAGGGCCCTGCAATGACCAACCCGGATCTGCCGATCGCCCGACGACAAGCCCTCGACAGCGCGCACTATGCCAACCGAACCGCCGGTACCCATGGCCCGCTTGTGGTCCTGCTGCATGGCTGTCCGGACGATGGCCGGCTCTGGCGCCACCAGGCCTGGGCCTTGTCTGCAGCCGGCTGCCGGGTAATGTGCCCGTATCTGCTCCGCTTCGGCGCCAGCGATGCCCCAGAAGCGCTGTCCCGCTATGGCGCCGCCCGGCTCGCTGCAGATGTCATGACCCTGATGACTGCCGAGATGGACGAACCGGTCCACCTGGTCGGCCACGACTGGGGCGCCATGGTCGGCTGGAAGATCGCTGCTACCCGGCCTGCCCGGCTGCGCTCCTTCACTGCGCTTTCGGTCGGCCGCATGGCGGCGTTGGTCGGCCTCGACCACTGCAAACCGAGCGGACTGTGGTACTTCCTGCTGAGCCAAGCGCCGTGTTGTCGCGACGTCTTTTTCGCCGACAACGCTGCCTTCATGCGCTTCTTTCTGGTCTCGCACCCCGAGAGCGAGGCCATCGCCGACCGCATGACGCGCGATCCGGCGGTCCTCACCGAGATGCAACGTATCGAACTGGCACATCCGGTCGACGCCATTCTCCTGGCGGCCCTGACGAAGCCCGCCGCCCATCAACATCCCGGTGCTCGGCCTCTGGGGCGCCGACGACCTCGTCGTGCGCGAAGCGCAAGTCCGCGACTCCACCGGCCTGATGACCGGTCCCTGGCGCTACGAGCGGGTCAACGATGCCGGCCACTGGATCATGCTAGATCGACCGGCCCCCGTCTCCGCACCCCTGCTGGCCTGGATCCGGGCCCATACACCGCCGATTCAGCCGGTCCCGCGATCCCCCAACGGTCCGATCACTCGGCCGGTTGGACCGGTTGGGGTGCTGGCTCGCCGTTATTCATCTTCTTCCATATCTTGTTGTGCTGGCGCAGCACGCGCTTGGCGAAGCGCTGGCGATTGCGCCGCTCGGCCAGGGTTTTACCCGAAGACTTGCAGCCGCGCTTCAAGGACCGCAGCTTCTTGGCCCGGAAATCGGCGTATTGTTCCTCGCTCAGTTCACTCGATTGGAACGGCGACAGCGACTGCCAGTTGCTCATGGCGTGGAGATCCTCTGTTTCGATCCGGAATGGCGCCGGAACGGTGCAATATCACAGAAACCGGTTCAACAATTTTTCCAACACCGGCGCACGATGGCGGCTCCGGACCTTGCGCTCCCCGCATCGCTTGACGGCAAGGCACCTCGACGGTCGGCGGGCAGGCCGGTCTTGCAGCGCCTATCAGCGGGTCATGCCATAGACATAGCTGCCAGGTGTGGGGACGCCCTGGAAGTCTTCCAGCCAGGTTTTCAGCAGAGCATCAGGATTTAGATCCACCAGCCGGTCGGGATGGAGCCACTTTGCCATGTAGGCAACACCGATCATCTTGGAGCTGGCACCCGCGGCGAAAAAGCCGATCAAGTAAACATGGCCGCGTTCGGCGGCATGCAGCGCGTCCCAGCCGGCTCGCATCATCAGGGCGTCATGGATCGACGCCATCTCTGCGCTCCCCGCCGGTTCATAGGAATCTGGGATCAGTTTGACCACCACCTCGGGGTTGCGCTCCAGGATTGCTTCGGGATCGATCTGAAACTGATGCACGCTTCCCCGGCTGCTGGGCTGGTCGCCAATGCGAACGTCGGCAAAGATGTTCGTGCCGCCTGCCTGATCCACCATGTCGTGCCAACCGGACCCCACGAGGGCGGTGTAGAAGTCCGGCGCCTTTTCCAGATAGACAGTCGGTCGCGGTGCATCGGCGACAGCCTCGGCAATGCGATCCATCACCGCCTCATGGAAGGTCGCCACGACTTCGGCACGCTCCGAGTGGCCGGTCATGGCCCCGATGGTGCGCACGGTGGACCCATGGCGTGCGACATCCCATCCCGACAACACGACCACTGGAATGCCGAACGGACCAAGTCGATCAGCCGCCTCTTGCCACGGATAGTTGCGCGGCATGACGACCACATCGGGTTCGAGGGTCACCATGAGTTCGTAATTCGGCGCCTTGAAGCAATTCCCCACCATGGCGCCGGGGTCAAGATCCGGCCAGTAGCCGTCACGATTGGCCGCTTCGGCGTCGATCGCGGCCAAGACGTCGCTGCCGGCAACGGCACGGAAAAACTCTGCATTGTACGGATTGCAGACAACGGCATTGGTCACCGGCTTGTCGAAGCGCGTTTCCCGTTCCGCCTCGTCGAGGATGGTAACGGGCGCGGCACCAGCGCCATGGGCGGCAAAGACAGCCAACAGGCCCAACCAGCCAACCCCGGAAACTCGAAGCATGTCCATCTCCTCTCACTGAGTGGTGTGTGCGTGGAAGCGAGGTGCCCTCACGCCGATTGCGAACGCGCAGCCGGTTCGTCCTCAGACGGCAGGACATAGGGCAGTCCCTGGACGCACCCGACCACGGCGGTGACACCGTAGGCCGCTCGGATCGCGTCAGGAGTCAGAACCGAGTCCCAGCCGCCGATCCTGCTGAGCCGCCCGCCGGCGAGCAATGCGACGCGGTCGGTGAAACGGGCCGCCAAACCCAAGTCGTGCATGGCCGCAAGCACGCTCCATCCCCGGTCGGCTGCCAGACTCCGGACGATGCGCATGGTCTGGAGTTGATGGCGCAGATCGAGAGCGCTGGTCGGCTCATCGAGCAGCAACACGCGCGGCTCCTGGACGAGAGCGCGGGCCAGAGCAACCCTCTGGCGCTCGCCGCCAGACAGCTCGGCCAAAGGGCGAAAGGCGTCCGGTACCAGATCCATCTGCTCCAGGGCTGCAAACACGATGCGGCGGTCGCCGGGGCCGAAGCGGCCGCGAAGGTGCGGCACACGACCCAGTTGGACCAGATCCATGACCGTCAGCGGCATGTCCGTGGGCATGAACTGGGGTACGAATGCCACCGAACGGGCGAACTCCCTGCGGCCGAATGCGGCAATCGGCCGACCGTCGAGCGTGATCCGTCCGGCCGAGGCGGCGACAAGCCGCGCCAGGCATTTGAGCAGAGTGCTCTTGCCGGCCCCGTTCGCCCCCAACAGACCGACGAACTCACCGCGCTCGAGAGCGATCCCAACGTCCTGCAAGATCGTCTTGTTTCCGGCAACAAACCGGACGGCATCGGCGACGATCATGGCCCTGCGACCTGGCGTTGGCGCAAGATCAAGTGGACGAACAACGGCACGCCAACATAGGCGACCACGATTCCAACCGGGATCACCGCCGGTGCGAACACCGAACGCCCCAGCGTGTCCGCCACCAGCAACAAAAGAGCGCCGACGATCATCGAAAAAGGAATCAACCATCGGTGATCATTGCCGATGATCAGCCGTGCCATATGCGGGGCCACCAGACCGACGAATCCGATCACGCCGGTAAAGGCAATGATTCCCGAGGTGACCAGGACAGACAGCACCGCCGTTGTCAGCCGCACCCGACGCAGATTGTAGCCGAGCGACTGCGCCGTTTCGTCGCCGGCCCCAATGGCGTTCATCACCCACGCCAGGTTCAGGAACACCGGCACGGCAACCACCAGGAGAAGGGAGGCGACCATCACCTCGTCCCAGCCGGCGGCGTTCACCGAACCGAAAGTCCAGTGGACGATCGCCGCAAGCTGTTCTTCGGTGGCGACGAACTGGATGGTCGCAGTTAAGGCACTGAATAGATATGTGAGCCCAATGCCGGCGAGAATGATCGTGGTTGCCGACACGGCCCGCAAACCGGCGATCAACAAAACCAGTGCGGCGCATAGCAACGACGACAGGAATGCGCCACCGACGGTCAGATACTTGCCGACGAAACCGGCCTCCAAGGCGCCGAACAGGATGGCAAGCGACGCTCCGAATGCGGCCGCCGGCGACAGGCCGATCGTGAATGGACTGACCAGCGGATTCCGGGTGATGGCCTGCATCATGACACCGGTGACTGCCAAGCCGGCGCCACCGACCACCGCCATCGCCACCCGAGGCAAGCGTAGGTGCCAGACGATCTTTTCCTGAATCACCGTCACATCGGCAAACTGACCGGCGGGCACCAGGTCGCGCAACAAAATCTGAGCAACCTGACCAAGCCCGAGGTCGTTGACGCCCTGGGAGACCGCCACCATGACCGTGCCGATGAGCAGGATCGTCCCGGCCGTAAGCCACGCCGAGCGCTGCGCGGCCCGGTGTGCGAACCCTGCCTCCAATGCCGCAGCAGGCCCTCTCTGAGCGTGGCCGTCCGCCATCGGTATTCCACTGGTCATGGTGCGGGCGGCCTGTCGCGCAGGGCCGTCCAGTACCGGCCGGGATACGGAACGCCCTGAAACGTCTCCAGCCATTCGCGCATCACGGCACCGGGATCGATGTCAGCAAACCGGTCCGGATAAAGCCACTTGGCGATCTGGAGCGCGCCGATCATCTTCGAACAGCCGCCGGCCAGGTAGTAATTCATGTGATAGACGTCGCCATGACGCACGGCGGTAAGGTCGACAAAGCCGGGACGCGCCGTGATCTCCGCAAAGAAGTCGGACGAAAACTCTGGCGGATGAAGCGGGTAGGACCCGGGTTGGAGCTTGACGATGATCGCCGGATCCGCAGCCAGCACCGCCTCGGGATCGATCTCGAAGTTGTGCACGCTTCCCTTGATGTCGGGCTGCTCACCGATGTCGATATGGCCGAAGATGTTGCGCCCGCCCGCGACGACGATCATGTCATGCCACCCCGAGCCGGGCAGGACAGAGCGGAACGGCGTTTTCTCCTCAAGATAAACCGGCTTGGGCGCAACGCCGGCGAGCCGCTCGGCGAGCAGGTCCATATGCCGCGTATAGACGTCATTGAGCGCAGCCGCACGGTCGGTGTTGCCGAACAGGGCGCCGAACGCTTCGATGTTGGAAACATGCTTGAGAACGTCCCACCCGGTCAGGACAACGACTTCGATTCCGAACGGACGGAGCGTCTCGATCGCCTGTTGATAGGCACCGTTGCGTGGGAAAATGACGACCTCGGGTTCCAGGGCGACGATCGCCTCATAGTTGGGCTCGCGCTGACCGATCCCGGCCAGCATGCCGTCCTTGAGGGCGGGCCAATAGGTTGGATCGCGGGTGACCCAACTGTCGACACCAACGATGGGGGCCATGCCGGCGACCGCGCGCACGAACTCTGCATTATACCGGTTGAAAACGACTGCACGCCGCACGGGATCGGCAAAGGTCAGAGTGCGTCCGGTATCATCCGTGATCGTGATCTGGTTGCCAGCCAGGACAATGTCTGAAAGTAATGGTGCGGCAACCACAACCGCGGCCAACCACATAACCAAACGATGCGTCAAATGCATGCTCTCCTCTCAGGTCACCGTGTTAGGATTGGGGTTTGGGCACAGCCGGCAGTCGGCCGGCTGCGGTGGATGCCGGCGACTGATACCAACGGGCCGAAACAATGACCGGTCCTCGGGCCGCCCTGTTTCGGAGCGCCGGCCTCCTTGCCGGCTGGACCGCCGGCGTCCAGCCGGCCCGGACCACGCCCAGCGGCCGGCCGCCAAGATGGTGGCGGTCCAGCCGGCCGGGATGCCGGCGCTCCTCGTTCAACGCCGAAACCGAACGTGTCGTCAATGCGGGCCGTTGGTATGACACGCAGCCAGACATCCGTTTCGGCCGTGCGGGAGCGAGGCGGTCGATCCTTTGGAGAAAAAGCGACCACACGGGTGTCGTGAGCAGCGGCCTGGCCGGAAGACATACCGCCGCAAAACGGCCGAGATCAGGCCACGCAGGTCACGAGAGTGAGACCCGCTGCGTCACGGCGGGCACAGAGTCCGGTGATCTGGATCGCCTGCTGCCGGTGGCACCAAGCCTTGGCAACGGGAAAACGCAAAGGGAAGGAGCATTGCCTACCTCCTGCCGGGACACCCCGCCCGACAACGGTTCGTGTCGTGGTTGCGTGTCGGCAGGTCTCCTGGCTCGCGGGTCAAGGTCTCCGATCCGCCTTCCCGGGAGAACAGCACTCTCCCAGTGGCTCGTGGATGAATCGAAGCTCGCCGCTTACAGTTGCGGGGGCAGCGCCGGCCTTGCACCGGCTTCCCTGTTAGACCCTGTTACGGGTACCGACGGTGTCAGCATGCTCTGGGTCGGAACAGCGGTCAAGAGACAAGCGGCACCGACATGACAATCAGATACCGCCACACCTACCAACGGCCTTTTTGTAGCGTCGTAGCGCACGCCTCTGCGCACCCGCAGCGGTTCGGCATGCGCAAGCGGCGCGGACTGTGCTCCGACGGAACCGTTTAACCAAGCGGAGACCCGGCCGGCCGGAACCCAAGCCCCCTACCCAGCCGCCAGTTTGGCCAGGTTTTCCATCAACTTGTGCGTGCCTTTGAGACGCAGGGCCGGGGTGTCCCAGGCGCGGGATTGCACCAGTTTGTGGTCGGGGCGGAGTTTGACCGTGCCGACTTGTTTCTGGATGAACTGCACCAGGCGGTCCGGGCGGGCGAAGCTGTTGCCACGGAAGGTCACCACCGCACCCTTGGGGCCGGTGTCGACGCGTTCCACGCCGCCCTTGCGGCACAGGTGCTTGATGGCAACCACCTGCAACAGGTTTTCCACCTCTTCCGGTAGCGGGCCGAAGCGGTCGATCATCTCGGCGGCGAAGGCATCGGTCTCCTTGCGCCCGACCAGGTCGGCGATGCGGCGGTACAGGCTCAGGCGCACACTCAGGTCGGGCACGTACGCGTCCGGAATCAGCACCGGCATGCCCAGGTTGATCTGCGGCGTCCAGGTCTCCGCCTCGGCGCGGTCGGTCCCGCCGCCTTCGCGCGCCGCCTGCACCGCCTCGTCGAGCAATTGCTGGTATAGTTCCATGCCGACTTCGCGGATATGGCCGGATTGCTCCTCGCCCAGCAGGTTGCCGGCACCGCGGATGTCCATGTCGTGGCTGGCAAGCTGGAACCCTGCGCCCAAGCTGTCCAGAGTCTCGATCACGTGTAGACGTTGCTGTGCCGAACCAGACAGCACGCTGCGCGGCGCATAGGTGAAATAGGCGTAGCCGCGCAGCTTGGAGCGGCCGACCCGACCGCGCAGTTGGTAGAGCTGCGCCAGGCCGAACAGGTCAGACCGGTGCACCACCAGGGTGTTGGCGCGCGGGATGTCGAGACCGCTCTCGATGATGTTGGTGGCCAGGAGCACATCGAAGCGGCCGTCGTCGAAGGCGCTCATCACCTTCTCCAGCTCGCTCGACGGCATCTGCCCGTGCGCGCTGACCACCTTGATCTCCGGCACCAGGTCCTTCAACCGCTCCTGCACCTTGGAAATGTCCTCGATGCGCGGGCAGACGTAGAAACTTTGGCCGCCCCGGTAATGTTCCCGCAGCAGCGCTTCGCGGATGACCACCGGGTCGAACGGCAACACGAAGGTGCGCACGGCCAGGCGGTCGACCGGTGGTGTCGCGATGAGGCTGAGTTCGCGCACACCCGACAACGCCATTTGCAGCGTGCGGGGAATCGGCGTGGCCGTCAGCGTGAGAACATGCACGTCGGCGCGCAGCTCCTTCAGACGTTCCTTCTGCTTGACGCCGAAATGCTGCTCTTCATCGACGATCACCATGCCCAGCCGTTTGAAAACAATGCCCTTGGACAGGAGAGCATGGGTGCCGACGACCAGGTCCACAGTCCCGTCGGCCAGCCCTTTCTTGATCCGTGTCGCTTCCTTGGGCGTGACCATGCGCGACAACTGCTCGACATGAAAGGGCAGGTCGTGGAGACGTTGCGAGAATGTGCGGTGGTGCTGGCGCGCCAGGAGAGTGGTCGGCACCACCACCGCCACCTGGTGGCCGGCAAAGGCGGCGACGAAGGCCGCCCGCAACGCCACCTCGGTCTTGCCGAAACCGACGTCGCCGCATACCAGCCGGTCCATCGGTCGGCCCGATTGCAGATCCTCCAAAACATCTTCGATGGCGCGCAACTGGTCGTCGGTCTCAGGGTATGGGAACCGGGCCGCAAACTCGTCGTACAAACCCTCCGGCGGTGCCATGGGATCGCCGGTGCGCAGTTGGCGCTCGGCGGCGATGCGCATCAGCGCCTCGG
The DNA here is from genome assembly GCA_028281465.1 of Azospirillaceae bacterium. Classification (GTDB taxonomy): domain Bacteria; phylum Pseudomonadota; class Alphaproteobacteria; order Azospirillales; family Azospirillaceae; genus JANQJV01. The sequence continues at coordinate 25,523 of JANQJV010000042.1, forward strand.
CCATGTCCTTGAGGCGTTTCTTGACCTTGGCCTTGCGGTTCTGCCAACCGGCGGCGCCCAGTTTGTCCAGTTGTACGCCGGCATCCTCTGAGCCGAAGCGTGACAATAGCTCGATGTTCTCAACCGGCACATACAGCTTGTCGCCGCCGGCATACACCAGCCGCAGGCAGTCGTGCGGCGCGCCGGATACATCGAGAGTCTCAAGCCCGTCGTAGCGCCCGATGCCGTGGTCCACGTGCACCACCAGATCGCCTTCGCCCAGGCTGGCTGCTTCATTGATGAGATTGGCCGCCCGTTTGCGCCGACGCACCGGTCGGGTCAGGCGGTCGCCCAGGATATCCTGTTCGGTAATGACGGTGAGGTCGGCGGCCTCGAAACCGTGCTCCAGGCCGAGAATGGCGCCGGCAATCACATTGGGATCGAAGGCGTCGGTATCGTGCCAGGCATTGACCGGTTCGATCGGCTCCACACCATGATCGCCCAAGACAGTGCCGAGCCGGTCGCGGGAGCCGGCGCTGTAGGCGGCAACCACGACGCGCCGGCCGTCACGGTGTGCCTGCTGCAGGTGCTCACGCACGGCATCGAAGACATTGCGGTCCTGCCGGTTGCGCGCTTCTGAGAAATCGGCGGCACGGCGTCCGCCGGCATCGACCATGCCGGCAATGCCGGGCGGCGGCGCAAACGGCGTGAGCCGGCCGACGGCATGCACCTTCAACGCCGCCTCCCATCCGGCCCAGTCGAAATACAGCATGCCCGGCGGGATCGGCTTGTACAGCGGCGCACCGGCCTTGCGGTCGGCGCCTTGCATGGTCACGCGCGCCTGATGGAAATCGGCGACCTGCGCCAGTCGGGCGTCACACGCCTCGTCAATCTGGTGATCGAGGGTCACCACCGCCTTGGGCAGGTAAGCAAACAGGGTGTCCATCCGCTCGTGGAACAACGGCAACCAGTGTTCCAGGCCAGCGTATTGGCGTCCGGCCGCCACCGCCTCGTACAAGGGATCGGTATCCGTGACCGCGCCGAACAACTCGCGATAGCCGGCCCGGAATCGCGCGATCGAGTCCGCATCCAGGAAGTACTCGGAGACCGGGTGAAGGGTCAGGCTCTGCCGCTTGGCCTTTGTGCGCTGGCTGATCGGGTCGAAAACGCGCACGCTTTCCAGCTCATCGCCGAACAGGTCGAGACGCACCGGATTCTCGGTGTCGGGCGGAAACAGGTCGATGATGCCGCCACGCACGGCGTAGTCGCCCGGTTCACGCACCGTCTGGGCGCGCACATAGCCGTTGTGCACCAGGTAGCCGTTCAGCGCCTCCAGATCCAACCGGTCGCCGACGCGCGCCGAGAACGCCGCCTGCTCCAGCCGCCGGCGCGGCGGCACCCGCTGCAGCGCCGCATTCAGGGTGGAAAGCACCAGAAGCGGCCGGTCGCGCGCCGCCAACAGGCGCGTCAGAGTCGCGACGCGTTGCGCCACCAGCGCCGCATGGGGCGAGACCCGGTCATAGGGCAAACAATCCCAGGCCGGGAACATCAGGATGGACAGCTCCGGATCGAAGAACCCGACCAGTTGCTTGAGCCGCGCGGCCCGTGCGTCGTCCAGGGCAATGTGCAGCACGCCGGCGGCTTTGCTGCGACGCGCAAGGTGGCACAGAACGCGTGCATCCTGCCCTTCCGGGGCGCCCCCAATGGTCAGACGGGCCGGATTGCCGGGATGGAGATCGATCGGGTGCAAGGGACCGCTGACTTCCTCAAATCTCACTGCGGCGTGCGGAGCATGGAGTCCGGATGCGCGAACGAGGGACTCGCGTGTGCCCGATGCACCGCCGCGTCAGGGGCTATAATGCGCCCGCAGCAAGCGCATCACCTCGGTATCGTGGACCGCCGGCACGGGTGTGCGGCCGATCAGCCAGTCATAGATGTCGGGGTCATTCTCGCATAACAGGTCGGCGAATTGGTTGAGTTGCTCAGCCGTGAATCCACGCAAATAGCGGTCAGCAAACCGACCAAGCAACAGGTCCGCCTCACGCGTGCCACGATGCCAAGCCCGAAAGCCGAGTTTCTTACGCAACCGGTCGATGGACTCAGCGTCAGACTCTAGGGGCATGGCCATCAAGAAAAAAACAGCACAGGTATCGCGCCACCGAACCGAGCATCCCGGTGACCGCTATATGGGCCGCTGCAGCGCCCCCGCCAAGCGTGACCCCTTGGCTCACCCAACCTTGCGCGGGTCGACACCGGCGGCACGCCAAGCTTGAAGCTTCCGGTAGATGGTCGACGGGCTGATTTCGAGCAACGTGGCAGCGCGCGGCACATCGTCGTTGCACTCACGCAGAGCGTGCAGGATGGTCTCCTTTTCCACCGCCCACAGCGGACGGACACCGGGACTGCTGGTGTTGGCCGGTGCCGGAATCGCGGCACGCATGCTCCCCCGGCGCGGTCCGGGCAGGCCGGCCAGTCCGACCGTACCTGTGTCCATGCCTGTTGTGACAAACGACCGCAACGGCTCGGGCAACATGTGTGTCTCGACCAGATCGCCGTCGTTCAGGATGACGACGTTGCGCACCACATTCTGCAACTGACGGACGTTGCCCGGCCAATCGTATCGTCGAAGACACGCTTCGACCGCGGGCGCGAACCCTTGGAAGCGCTTACCCTCCTCCCGGCTGAAATCACTGAGCAAGGCCTGAGCAATCAACAGTGCATCTTCGTCGCGGTCACGCAGCGCCGGCAGATGAAGCGGGACCACATGCAACCGATAATACAGATCCTCGCGGAAACGACCGGCCTCCACCTCCGTCAACGGATCCTTGTTGGTGGCGCAAACGAAGCGCACGTTCAACCGCCGGCTCTTCGTGCTGCCCACTGGTTGGATCGCGCCGGTCTGGATGAAGCGCAGCATCTTGGCCTGCAAGTCGCCGGCCATCTCACAGATTTCATCCAGGAACAAGGTCCCGCCATCGGCTTCCACGGCCGCTCCGGTGCGATCGGACACCGCGCCGGTGAAAGCACCGCGGACATGACCGAACAACTCGCTTTCCAAAAGCTCGCGCGGAATCGCCGCGCAGTTAAGCGCGACAAACCGGTTGTCGCGGCGCGGACTGGCACGATGGACAGCCTCGGCTGCCAACTCCTTGCCAGTGCCACTCTCACCGGTAATGAACACGCTGGCCTTGCTGGAGGCGACGCTCTCAATGGTGCGATAGACCGCCTGCATCTCCGCGGAGTCACCGATAAAGTCGAAAAACCGGTCCCGGTCCAGGTTCCGCCGGTAGCGCTCCAGCATGCCGGTCAGGCGGTGGCGTTCCAACGCATTCCGCACCGTCACCGTCAACCGGTCGGCATTGAAGGGCTTAACGATGAAGTCGAAGGCGCCGCGACGCATGGCTTCCACCGCCAGGTTGACCGACCCCTGCGAGGTCACCACAACCACCGAGACGGCGGGCCGGTCTTCATGCAGACGGGCCAAGATATCCAGGCCATCCATGTCGGGTAGCCGGATGTCGAGCACCACCACATCGGGCGTGGCACGGCGTAGGCACTGCATGGCTTCCGCACCCGTCATGGCGAGCTCGACGGCATGCCCGTCGCGCGTTAGATACTCCTGTGTGATCAGCGCTTCCGCCGGCGAATCCTCGACCAACAAGATGACCGGCACGTTGTCCGATACCATGCAAACATCCAGATATTTTAATTGAAGTGCCCCAGCCCACCGCCCCGAGAGCACCAATGGAAGACTAGTGGTGTTGGCTCAAGGGTTCAAGCGCAAGCGGTCGACACGGCACCGAGTCCAGGTTAACGGACGGTCACGGTTGGCGTGTTGATGATGCGCTCAAGAAACGCAGCATCCCAGCCTGCTACCTTGCGAGCTGTTTTGATTAGCTTTTTCCCTCGTCCGATGCGAACGAGATTGAAGACAAGACGCCGAACGAGACCCATGCTTTGGGCGCCGTGTCCGGTATGTAATCTGGCCTGATCTTCCTTGTAAGGTGACATCCAGGACCCAATAGACCCTCTCAGCGCGCCAACGGCTGCGGGTTACCGCCGCAGACTGTTCGGGTGTCAAGCCTGTTCGGGTTTCAGCGGCTTTGACGCGACAAAGCAACGGGTCTCGCTGGTCAGCTTACCGCGGCACGCGATGTCTGTTGTTGTGCAAATGGCGCCGGTTTCTGCGGCATTGGGCCGTTCCACGTCGATCGTCCAGCGACCGAGACCGGCCAACGCCCCAATACGCCTGGCGCCTCACGTGCCGCTGCACCCCATGCGAGAGTGATCGCTTTCCAAGTGCCATCGTCACGCCAGTCATAGATTCGCTTGTCACCGCTGCAGTCCAGGGTCTTGCCACCCGGGGGCAATCAGATCGGACGTATCCGGCCACGCGAACCGCTAGCTGAGAATCGGTCCGGCTCATCAGGCTACGCAGCCAGTCTTTTTTGGAATGCAGAAATAGAACCCCGACGCCTGGCACACTCAAGGCAGATTTTGACCATTCCACGATGACTTCCCCACAGTCATGGGATCAATTTATCGCAGTATACACAACAATAACAGGGCTTCACAAAATGAAAAACTCACCCCATCCAGTTTCCACGGCCGATAACTTGACCAAAGTGATCAAACCACAGGCAAAGGCAATCTCTCACAACAGCCTTTTCCATGGCATCGGCTCAAATCTGGGCTACCGACGCTCCGTGACTCGCATCACCACCCCTCGCCCATACCCGTCGACTCAGTGAGGAAGCCTATTCGCTGTCCGGCTGAGCGCGCTGCCGTGACGCGGTCGGCGGCGGGCTTGCCCCTTTGCTCGGCTGGGCTTATCCTGACCGTTCGGTCTGAGTCGGCATGGATGCATCAATGGACAAGTTCACCACACTCACCGGTGTTGCGGCACCGCTGCGTATGATCAATGTCGACACCGACATGATCATTCCGAAACAGTACCTAAAGACGATCAAGCGCACCGGACTTGGCCGCCACCTGTTCGACGAGCTGCGCTTCGGGCCCGACGGCACCGAGATCGGCGACTTCGTGCTCAACCAATCGGCCTATCGCAACGCCAAGATATTGATCGGCGGCGCGAATTTCGGCTGCGGGTCGTCGCGCGAGCATGCTCCTTGGGCGATCCTGGACTTCGGCATCCGCTGCGTCATTGCTCCCTCTTTTGCCGATATTTTTCACAACAATTGCTTCAAGAACGGCATCCTGCCCATTGCCTTGCCAACCGATCAGGTCGAGACCCTACTGCAGGACGCGGAAAAGGGCGCCAACGCCACGCTGACCGTGGACTTGGCCGAACAGGTGATCGTTCGGCCGGACGGTGCCCGACTCAGCTTCGAAATCGATCCATTCCGAAAACACTGTCTGCTCAATGGCCTGGACGACATCGAGCTGACACTCACCCATGCCGGTGCCATCCAGAGCTTCGAAGACGGCCAGCGGGACCGACAGCCTTGGCTGTGGGCCTGACCCCGCGTCGATCCACGCTGACCGCCCCCCCCTTAAACATGGACCCGCGTGAAGGTGTAACGCCATGGGACAGGCGAAGACGATTCTCATGCTCGCCGGCGACGGCATCGGCCCGGAAGCAATGCGCCAGGTGCGCCGAGTCATGGACTGGCTGGAGCAGCGCCGCGGACTGTCGTTCGCGGTGACCGAAGGGCTGGTCGGCGGCATCGCCATCGACCGCGAAGGCACGCCCTTGAGCGATGCCACCCTGGAGGCGGCCAAATCGGCCGACGCGGTGCTATTGGGTGCGGTCGGCGGCCCGCAATGGGACAACGTGGATTTCGCCATCCGTCCGGAAGCCGGTCTGTTGCGCCTCCGCAAGGAGCTCGGCCTGTTCGCCAACTTGCGCCCGGCCATGGTGTTGGATGCGCTGATCGACGCCTCGACCTTGAAGCCGGAGATCGTGCGCAGCCTGAACATCATGATCGTGCGCGAACTCACGGGCGGCGTGTATTTCGGCGAGCCGCGCGGCATCACCGACCTGGGCGACGGCGAGAAGCGCGGCGTCAACACCCAGGTGTACACCTCGAGCGAAATCCGCCGGGTGGCACGAGTCGCCTTCGAGCTGGCGCGCAAGCGGCAAAACCGGCTGTGCTCGGTGGAGAAAGCCAATGTGATGGAATCCGGCCGGTTGTGGCGCGCCGAAGTGACATCGCTGCACCAGGCGGACTTTGCCGACGTCGCGCTCTCGCACATGTATGCCGACAACTGTGCCATGCAGCTTGTCCGCAACCCGCGCCAGTTCGACGTCATCGTCACCGACAACCTGTTCGGCGACATGCTGTCGGACGAAGCCGCCATGCTCACCGGCTCACTCGGCATGCTACCGTCAGCCTCACTTGGCGCCACCCGACCGGACGGCAGCCGGCCGGCGATGTATGAACCGGTGCACGGCTCCGCACCAGACATCGCGGGACAGGACAAGGCCAACCCCATTGCCACCTTGTTCAGCTTCACCATGATGCTGCGCTATTCGTTCGATCTTGGTGACGAGGCCGAGCGCATCGAAAAGGCGGCCGTCCGCGTTCTCGATGGGGGCCGGCGTACGGCCGACATCATGGCGCCGGGCCTGACCGAGGTCTCCACCACCGGCATGGGCGATGCGATCCTGGGCGAACTGGATGCGTCTCTGGCATAACCGCTGCCGGTGCCTTGAAGCGGTGGGCGCCGCCGTTTACGTGTCATCCACGGAGCCTTGATCAGGGTACGTCGGGCCGAGCGCGTTCGGGAGCGAAATCCACCATGCACAGCGTCGTCATTGCCGGCTTCGCCCGGTCGCCGTTCACTCCGGCGCGCAAAGGGGCCCTGGCCAAGACGCGACCGGACGATCTGGCCGCCGCCGTGGTGGCGGCCCTGGTCGCGCGCACCGGCGTGGCGGCCGACGCCATCGAAGACATCCTGGTCGGCTGCGCCTTCCCGGAAGGTGAGCAAGGCCTGAACATGGCACGCACCATCGGTTTTCTGGCCGGATTGCCGCGAACCGTCGGGGCGGCCACGGTGAACCGCTACTGCGGCTCTTCCATGACCACGATCCACATGGCGGCCGGGGCCATCGCCATGGGGGCCGGCGAGGCGTTCGTGTGCGCCGGCGTGGAGTCCATGACCCGCGTGCCCATGATGGGGTTCAATCCCATGCCGCATCCGGGTTTGGCCAAGGATTACCCACCGGCATACCACTCCATGGGGCAGACGGCGGAGGAACTGGCACGACGGCAAGGCATTAGCCGCACCGACCAGGAGGCTTTCGCGCTGGACTCGCATCGCAAGGCGGCGGCGGCACAGGCCGAAGGCCACTTCCGGGACGAGATGGTCACCATCGAAACCAAAGTCGGCCCAGTGGCGGTGGACGGCTGCGTACGACCCGACACCTCGTTGGAAAAGCTGGCCGAACTGGAGCCGGTGTTCGATGCCACAGGCACGGTGACCGCCGGCACCTCCTCGCCACTCACCGACGGGGCTGCCGCCGTGCTGGTCACTTCGGAACATCATGCGCGGCGTCACGGCTTGCCCATGCTGGCGCGCATCCGCGCCGTCTCGGTGGCCGGTTGCGAGCCGGAGATCATGGGCATCGGCCCGGTACCGGCGACGCGCAAGGTACTGCAGCGGGCCGGTGTCGAGCTCGGTGACATCGACGTGATCGAACTGAACGAAGCCTTTTCTGCCCAATCGCTGGCGGTCATCCGCGCGCTGGGCATCGACCCGGCGCGGCTGAACCTGGACGGCGGTGCAGTCGCCCTGGGCCATCCGCTCGGTGCCAGCGGCGCCCGCATCACCGGCAAGGCTGCAGCCGTGCTGCAGCGCGAAGGGGCACGTCTGGCCTTGGCGACCCAATGCATCGGCGGCGGCCAGGGGATCGCCACCTTGTTGGAAGCCATCTGAACCGCAGTTTCCCCTAACAAGAAACGAACGGTGCCGTTGGGCACAAACGGGTCCATGCGGGGAGGCCTTTGTGGGAGCGCCGACGCCTCGTCGGCCTCGTGTGCACGCCGGTGCGGGTGGCGCCGTCGGATGGCCACAGCGCCGCGGACGGCGGACGGTGT